>SPQI01000188.1 GCA_004570315.1 Oxalobacteraceae bacterium OM1
CGCCAAAAGAAGTAAGCAAGAAAAGGTGACCCCGGTTCAGCCGCCCCTTCGGGGTCCCCAAAAAGTACCGAGTCAGGCGGGAAGCGCGCAAACTCGCCTTCGGCTCAGACAAGCGCGCTTCTTGATCCGCCTGCCTCGTCACTTTTTTGGCGTCTGCACAGGGGAACTGCAACGGCCGCAGCCTCTGTGCGCGGCCTTCGTCGGTCTTGTTGCCTTCTTACTTCACCATTGGCAGATTGAGGCCGTTGCGCTTCGCGCACGCCACTGCGGTCTCGTAGCCTGCATCGGCATGCCGCATCACGCCCGAGCCGCTGTCGTTCACCAGCACTCGCGCCAGTCGCTTCGCGGCCGCTTCACTGCCGTCGGCAACGATCACCATGCCCGCATGCTGCGAATAGCCCATGCCGACGCCGCCGCCATGGTGCAAGGATACCCAGGTCGCGCCGCCTGCGGTGTTGAGCAGCGCGTTCAGCAGCGGCCAGTCGGAAACCGCATCGGTGCCGTCGCGCATGCCTTCGGTTTCGCGGTTCGGGCTGGCCACGGAGCCGGTGTCGAGATGGTCGCGGCCGATCACGATCGGCGCCTTCAGTTCGCCATTCTTCACCATCTCGTTGAACGCGAGGCCGGCAATGTGACGCTCTCCGAGTCCGAGCCAGCAGATGCGCGCCGGCAAACCCTGGAAGGCGATGCGGTCGCGCGCCATGTCGAGCCAGTGGTGCACGTGCTTATTCTGCGGGAACAGCTCCTTGATCTTCGCGTCGGTCTTGTAGATGTCTTCCGGATCGCCCGACAGCGCCACCCAGCGGAACGGGCCCTTGCCCTCGCAGAACATCGGGCGGATGTAGGCCGGCACGAAGCCCGGGAAATCGAAGGCGTTCTGCACGCCGGTGTCGTGCGCGACCTGGCGGATGTTGTTGCCGTAGTCGACGGTCGGAATGCCCATCGCGTGGAAGTCGAGCATCGCCTGCACATGCGCTGCGCAGGATTCCGCAGCCGCCTGCTTCAGTTCGGCATGCAGCAGGTGATCCTTCTGCGCCGCCTTCCAGCGCGCCACGTCCCAGCCGCGCGGCAGGTAACCGTTGATGAGGTCGTGCGCGGACGTCTGGTCAGTAACGAGGTCGGGCTTGATGCCGCCGGCCTTCGCGCGCTTCACCAGCTCCGGCAAGATGTCGGCCGCGTTGCCGAGCAGGCCGATGGAGACGGCTTCCTTGCGTTCGCAGTGGTGCTTGATCAGGGCGAGGGCATCGTCCAGGTCCTTGGCCTGCTTGTCGAGGTAACGCGTGCGCAGGCGGAAGTCGATGCTGCTCTGCTGGCATTCGATGTTCAGCGACACGGCGCCGGCCAGCGTGGCCGCGAGCGGTTGTGCGCCGCCCATGCCGCCGAGGCCGGCGGTGAGGATCCAGCGGCCGGACCAGTCGCCGCCGTAGTGCTGGCGGCCGGCCTCGACGAAGGTTTCGTAGGTGCCCTGCACGATGCCCTGGCTGCCGATGTAGATCCAGCTGCCGGCGGTCATCTGGCCGTACATGAAGAGGCCTTTGCGGTCGAGTTCGTTGAAGTGTTCCCAGTTGCCCCACTTCGGCACGAGATTGGAGTTGGCCAGCAGCACGCGCGGCGCATCGGCATGCGTCTTGAACACGCCGACCGGCTTGCCGGATTGGATCAGCAGGGTCTCGTCGTCCTCGAGGTTCTTCAGCGTGGCTAGGATCTGGTCGAAGCATTCCCAGTCGCGCGCGGCGCGCCCGATGCCGCCGTAGACGACGAGGTGCTTTGGGTTCTCGGCCACTTCGGCGTCGAGGTTGTTCTGGATCATGCGATAGGCCGCTTCGGTCAGCCAGCTCTTGCAGGCTTTGTCGCTGCCGCGCGGGGCGCGGATGGAGCGGCTGGGGTCGAGGCGGGGATCGAATTGTGTGGTGTCGAGCGGTGCGTTCATCGCGAATCCTTTCGGCGTGGGCAGGGAGGTCGAAATGAGTTTAAGTTGTATAGACAACTTTGGCAAGCGGATTTTCGGGTGCTAAGATCGCTGCGGATCAACACGCTTCAACACGCTTCAACACGCTTCAATGCGGCTCAACAAGGAGCAATGGATTGGCAGCCTCACAAGACAACGACGTGCCGGTGTTTCAGCGCATCAAGGACTATCTGCTCGCGCAGATCCATGCCGGCCAATGGCGGGAGGGCGATGCGATTCCCTCGGAGCCCGAGCTGGCGCGCCAGTTCGGCGTCTCGCGCATGACGGTGAACCGCGCGGTGCGCGAGCTGACGGCGGAGCAGGTGCTCACCCGTGTGCAAGGTTCCGGCACCTATGTCGCGCAGCACAAGTACCAGGCGACCTTGGTGGAGATCAAGAGCATCGCCGAGGAAGTGCGAGCCCGCGGGCACCGGCACCGCAGCGAGTTGCATCTGCTGGAGCGCGACAAGGCCAGCGAACTGATGGCGATGCCGTTCGGCATGAAACCGGGACAGCTGCTGTTCCATTCCATCATCGTGCACCTCGAGAACGACGTGCCGATCCAGGTGGAAGACCGCTGGGTGAACCCGGCCGTGGCGCCGGCCTATCTGGAACAGGACTTCTCGCAGATCACGCCCAACGAATACCTGATGGTCGCGGCGCCGCTGCAGGGCGTGAACTACAGCATCGAAGCGCTCACGCCGCCACGGGAGATTGCGCAGATGCTGCACATGGCGGCCAAGGAGCCCTGCCTCGTCCTGAAGCGGCGCACCTTGTCGCAGGGCGAGGCGGCTTCCGTCGCTACCATGTGGCATCCGGGCAACCGCTACCAGTTCGCAGGCAGCTTCTGAGGTGCGCTAGCGCCGGAAGATCCAGAGGAGCAGCGACACCACGATCGAGATGACGAGGCAGGTTACGATCGGGAAGTGAAAGCTGAAGCCTTCCTTGACCACGTGAATATCACCCGGCAGGCGACCGAAGGGAAGCCTGCGCAGCCAGGGCCACGCAATGCCTGCGGCGAGAGCGACGAGGCCGATGACGATCAATGTGCGTTGCATGGATGAATCCGATGGCAACGATTCGATCGTGCCGCAGCGCGGACAGTTCCCCTCGTATCGTTGAATAAAACATCGTTTCAAAAAATACCAACATCATGGTATTTGCTTCGCCTTGCAAGTTAATGAAAATGCAATCCGTCAGCGCTGACGACCATTTCATCCACTTTGCACAAGGAGCACACCATGCCCGATACCACCTCTGTCGCCGCCCACCTCCCGCTCGCCCGTGAGCTGAACACCAGCTTCCGCGGCGACACCGCAGCCCTCAACAACAAGATCGTCGAAGGACGCATCCTGGAATCCGCCATCGCACAACTGGCCGGCCGTCCGGGCTTCAATCCGGCTGCCATCAGCGTCGTGTTCGGTCTGAAGTGGTAACCCGCCACTGAGGCAACGGAGCGCGGCCGACGCGTCGCGCTTCTCCTTCCGCACTTTCAGGACGCGCCATGCCATTCCGTTCCGCGATCGTCAAACTCACTGCGGTCTGCAACATCGATTGCAGCTACTGCTACATGTTCAACCAGGCCGACCGCACGTACACCCGCGTGCCGCCGAAGATGCCGATCGATCTCGCATTGCGACTGCTCGACCGCATCTGCGCCTACCATCCGCGCCATGCCGCGGACGCCTTTTCCATCGTTCTGCACGGCGGCGAACCGCTGCTTTGGAACGAGGAACACCTGCTGACGTGGCTCGATGCCGTCGATGAACACCGCCGTGCCGGCTGGAATCTCGACGTCGCGATTCAGACCAATCTCGTGCGGCCGCTGTCGCCGCGCGTCGCCGATGCCTTGCAGCGCATGGGCATCCGCCTCGGCATCAGCCTCGACGGCCCGCGCACGCTCAACGATGCCGCGCGCGTCGACCATCTTGGCCGCGGCACCTACGACCGGGTGATGGAGAACGTGGCCCGGTTGATCGCCGACGGCCATGAGGCGCTCCTCGGTGGCTTTCTCTCCGTCGCCAACACCGCCATCGCGCCGCACGCCTATCTCGACTGGGTGGCCAGCCTGCCGGTCCGTCGTGTCGATGTACTCTGGCCCATCGAATACCACTGGCGCAATCCGCCATGGGGCATCCTGCCGCGCGCCGACTACGAGCGGACGCCGCGCATCGGACGCTGGTACGGCAAGCTCTTCACCGCCTGGTGGGAACGCGACGATCCGGGCATTCACATCCGCCTGTTCAGCAACCTCGTCGATCTGGCGCTCGGCGCGCGCAGCCACGTCGATGCGCTGGTCAACGACACCTACGACATGTTCGTCGTCAACACCGACGGCAGCTACGAGTATCCCGACTACCTGCGCGCCGCCGGCGACGGCAGCTGCCGCACCGCCTTCGATGTGACGCAGCACGGCATCGAGGCCTTGCACGCCGATCCCGGATTCGCACGCCTGCTCGCCCTGCGCGACGAGCTGCCTCAGGCATGCAACGGCTGCCGGCATCGTGCCGTCTGCGGCGGCGGCTTCCTACCCGGCCGCGCCGATCCCGAGCGCTTCCTGTCCTCTCAGCCTTCAGTGCTCTGCGCGGACCAGATGCATTTTTTCGACACTGCCTTGCGCACCATCCGCGACGCAATTTCTCACAGGGGCGATCATGCTTCACTCGACACTGCCGGCTGCCTGCCGGCCTGACACCGGCGCGGCCACCTTCGTCGCCGGCGCGCTCATGCCCGACCGCGACATCACCGCGGCGCTGGTCGCCCGCTCTGCCATGGAACGCATCGCCGACCTGCACGCACTGGCGCAGGCAGTGCGGCAGCTGCCCGGCCGCGCCGACTTGCAAGACGACTGGGACGACGCCTTGCGCTGCATCGACGCGGCGGATGACGACTACTGCGTCGCCGTCGGATCGTCGCCGCTCTTTCGACGCTGGCTGCATGCCTGCGGCCGCGCGCTGATCGAAGGCGCCGATGCCGCCACCTTGAGCGGCATGCTGGCCTACGTGCGCAATTACGTCATCGGCGTGACGGCCGGCGGCGTGCCCTTGCCGCAGCGCCACGGTGCCGTGGAAACCTGGGATTGCCTGCGCAGCGCGGCGGCGGATCTGCCCAATACCGATACCGCCGTGCACGCCATGGACAGCCTTCCGCGCAGCCGCATCATCGTCCGCAACGATCTCCCCGGACTGCGCGTGTCGCTCGACGAGAGCCGCGTGCCCGAGCGCGACAGCGCCGTGCGTGCCAATGCAGTGGAAGATCGCCGCCATGCCTATCCGGCAGGTCGCTTCCCGGTTCTGCTGGAGGCCGCGATGGCGCTGCTGGCCGCCTGGCCGGAGGAGTATGAAGACTGGCGCCAGACGCTGCGCGTCGTGGTGCCGCGCATGCCGCCGCGCGGCTGGCGCATGGAAGGCTTTACGGTGTCATCGATGCAGGGTGCGGTCTGGATTCACCCCGGCCGCTTTCTCGCCGTGCTCGAAAGCCTGGTGCACGAGCAAAGCCATGTGAAGCTGCGCTATGTGGAGGAGGCCGTGCCGCTGCTGGCGGATCAGCAGACGGACGACCGGTTCGCGGTCGGCTGGCGCACCGACCGCCGGCCCATCGTCGGCATCTACGAAGGCGTATACGTGCACATCCATTGCGCCATCGCGTTTGCACGCTGCCTCGATCTGGGCGTGCTCGATGCCGGGTTGCGTGAGGAAGCGTCCGTGCGCCTGCGCGATCTCGTGGCACAGGCGCGCGAGGGCCTGCAACTCCTGCGCCTGCATGCGCGCTTCACGCCCGCCGGCCAGGGCTTCCTGGACTGGGCGCGCAGGGCGCTGCAGGAATTGCCGCACTGATCATTTCGTCACGATGTCGCGGTGCATGGGGGCGAGCCGGGCGATCAGCTTGTTCTGCACGGCCGGCGGGACGTCCTGCGCATCCATGGCTGCCTGGAGATCTTCGGCCAGGGCATTGAACTGCGCATCGGTGATGCGCAGATCTTCGTGAATGGTCTTCATGTCCTTGCCGGCGTACCGGCAGGGGCCGCCGGACACCGCGCAGAACTGCTCGCCGAGCAGGCGGGCCAGGCGCGCGGTGTCCACGTCGCGAAAACCCGCATTGATGCGTTCGTCGGCCAGCACCTTCTGCAGGAAGGCAGACACGATGCGCTGAATGCCTTCCTTGCCGCCGAGGCCTTCATACAAGCCTTGTCCCTCGGCGTGTCCGGCCTGCGACACCACCAGCAGGGCGGCACCGGCTGCAGCGAGCAGGGCACGCTTTACGTTCATGTGCTTCATCTTCAGAATCCGGCTTGCAGCGACAGGTACCAGCCTTTCTGCCGCGTCGGGTTGAGAACCGTGATGTCGCCCAGCCACGCATAGGCGGCGGTGAGCGACACGGTCTTGTTGGGCAGCCATGCGACGAAGACGTCGGCATAGTCTTTCTCGTTGTCCAGAGCGAGATTGTGCGGCTTCATACGGTATTCCGCGCCGGCCGCCACATGGCGGTTCACCAGGTAGGCCGCCGAGCCTTCGAACATCGGCTGGTAGCGGTCGCGGCGGTCGCCGCCGAAGCCGAGCAAGCCCATCTGGTTGGCCTTGGTGAAGCGCAGGGTGCCGTTCAGCAGAAGGCTGTGTTCGAGCAGGATCTTGGTCGCAGCGAGATAGACGTCGAGGCCGCGCTCGTCCTTCGCGCCCAGCTGCTTGACGCTGCTCACGCCCGGCAGGCCGCGCACGCCGCCATGCTGCTTGAACATCGCGCCGACCGCGACCTGCGGCAGCAGGCTGTCCTGCGCGTACACCGCATCGCCCATCACTCGCAGCTTGATGCCGGCGACATCCTGTTCGAGCAGCAAGCCGTCGAGCGCGCCGCCGGTGCCGCGGAAACGCTGGCGCGCCAGCGACACTTCCACGCGGTCGGCGAAACCGGCCGCCACGCCGGCCGTATCGAGGGCAAAGTCCTGCGTGCGGACTGCGGTCGCATGCAGATTGCCGCCATAGCTGTCACGCGTGCCGTACCCCGTGATCAAGGCCCACGGCGTCAGGCCGCCACCGCCGGCCCCCTCCAATTGGCTGACGCCACCGGTCGCCAGCAACTTCCCCATGTCCGGCCGCATGCCTTCGGCCGACGCCGCGCCGTATGTGCAGGCCAGCGCCGCCACGACCATCCAAACCCGCTTCATTATTTCTCCATCTTCAGCACGCGACACCGCGACGCCTGCATTCCACCCGGCAAGGTACACGAAGAGGCAGGCCGGCGGGAGGAATTTCCTGCACCATGGTGGCCATGTTGCATCGCCGCGCCATCGGCTTTATTCGACACGCGTTGAGCCGCCGCAAAGCCCTCCCGCGCCGGCAACCTCCGCCTGCGGGCCGGCGTTACGATGAAACCATGAAGCCATGCATGTCGATTCTGCTCGCCATGCTGACGTGCGCTGCGGCGCACGCCGCCGATCTCGTCTGGCAGCCGCCGGTCACCGTGGCCCGCGGGCACGGCGAGCGCGGCCCGTGGGAACAGAACAATTCCCGCTTTGATTACGTCGACGACCCGGCCGTCGCGCTGGCCGCCGACGGCGACGCCTTGGTCGCGTACGTCGACGAACGCAGCAAGGACGTCTTCCTCAGACGCTTCGCGCCGAACGGTGCGCCGCGCTTTCCCTCGGCGGTCAATGTGTCGCACACGCCGGCGAGCTTCTCCTGGCTGCCGAAATTGCGCACCGCGGGCAACAAGGTGTACGTCCTCTGGCAGGAAATCCTGTTCGGCGGTGGCAGCCAAGGCGGCGACATGCTCTTCGCACGCTCGGACGACGGCGGCACGAGCTTCTCGCCGGCATTCAATCTCACCGAATCGGCCAGCGGCAAGGGCAAAGGTCGCATCAACAAGTCGATCTGGCACAACGGCAGCTACGACCTCGTGCGCACTTCGGACGGCGTGCTCTACGCCACGTGGACGGAATACGAAGGGCAACTGTGGTTCGCGCGTTCGGATGACGACGGCATCCACTTCAATCCGGCAGGGCGGGTGACCCCGAGCGGGGCCAAGCCGGCACGCGCGCCGTCGCTCGCGGCCGGACCGGGCGCGACGGTCTATCTGGCCTGGACCAACGGCGACGAAGAGGGTGCCGACATCCACGTGGCACGTTCGGACGATGCCGGACGCCACTTTGGACCGGCGGTGCGCGTGGCGCCCGGCCCCACATACTCCGACGCGCCGAAGATCGCCGTCGATGCCGCCGGCCACCTGCATCTCGTCTATGCCGAAAGCGACGGCGGTCCGTTTGGCCGGTATCGCATTCTCTATACCCGCTCGCTGGACGGCGGCCGCACCTTCGAACCCGTCCGCAACATCTCCCGGCCCCTGCCCGAGCGCGTCACCAGTGCCGGCTTTCCGTCGATCGCCATCGACGGCCGGGGGCACGTCGCCATCCTGTTCGAATGCTTCGAGGCCAGCGACGCTCACCCGCGCGGCCTCGGTCTCATCCGCTCGGAAGACGGGGGCAGCACTTCGGTCCGGCCGTGCGGGTGCCGGGCAGCGCCGACCCGGACGGCGGCCTGAACGGCAGTTACCAGGGGCTGCTGATGCAAAAGCTCGCGGTGGACGACGCCGGGAACATCGCCATCGTCAACAGTGCTCTCGTGGATGGACGCGGCAGCCGCGTGTGGTTGATGCGCGCGGGCTGGGGGGAGTGAGCGGGCTCAGGGCCGCAGCACCATCGGACTGATGGCCTTGGCGGCCAAGGCGACGACGTCCCCCGGTCGCAGGCCTTCCGCTTCGTCGTCCGACGCAATGACATCGATGACGTCGCCGCCAATCAGCAGCGAGATGACGTGCACCACATCTTCGCGCCGCACTTCCAGTACCTGCGCATGCAGCTGCAGCTTGCCCGCAACGCGCTGCCGCAGGAACAGTTCGGCCGGTGTGCCGCGCGCGACGATGCGGCCAGCCTCCAGCTTCAGCACCTGGCGCGCCAGGCGGAACACTTCGCCGATGTCGTGGCTGACGAGCAGCGCGGTGAAGCCGAAGCGCTGCTGCAGGCGGAGCAGGTCGTCCTGCAGCCGGCCGCGGGCCGCGGCATCGAGGGCGGAGAGCGGTTCGTCGAGCAGCAGCAGATCGGACGGGCACATCAGCGCCTGAGCGAGGTTG
>SPQI01000294.1 GCA_004570315.1 Oxalobacteraceae bacterium OM1
GAGATGGCGCGCGGCGCGTCGCCGGGTCAGCGCAGCAGGCGTTCCTCGGCGCGCGCCACGCCGTCGGTGGTGCCGCGCAGGACCACGATGTCGCCCGCCTGCACCTCGACGTCGGGATTGACGTCGATGCGGCTCTTCCCGCGGCGCAGAATCGTGACCTCACCGCCGCGCTCGGTCAGGCGCAGGTCGCCGAGCTTGCGACCGACGCAGCGCGCGCCTTCCGGCACGGTGACCGAGTGCAGGCGCACGTGGAGATGCTCGGCATCGTCGGGCGCGTCGCTGGCGCCGTGGAAGTACCCGCGCAGCGAAGCATAGCGTTCGTCGCGCGCCGCCTGCACGCGATGCACCACGCGCCGCAGCGGCACGCCCAGCATCACCAGCGCATGCGAGGCCAGCATCAGGCTGCCTTCGATGGCTTCCGGCACGACTTCGGCGGCGCCGGCGTTGCGCAATTTGTCGAGGTCGGTGTCGTCATGGCTGCGCACGATCACGGGCAGCGAAGGCGCGAGTTCATGCGCGTGGTGCAGCACTTTCAAGGCCGAGGGCGTGCTGGCATAAGTCACGACAAGCGCCGCGGCACGATGGATGCCGGCCGCGACCAGGCTCTCGCGCCGCGCGGCATCGCCATACGACACATTCGCGCCGGCGGCCTGGGCCTCGCGCACGCGATCCGGATCGAGGTCGAGCGCATGGTACGGAATCTTCTCTTCCTCGAGCAGGCGCGCCAGGCTCTGGCCGGTACGGCCGAAACCGGCGATCAGCACGTGTTTCTGCGTCGTCATCGTGCGGGCCGCAATCTGCGTCAATGCCAGCGATTGCATCATCCATTCGTTGGCTGCAAGCTTCAGCACGATGGCATCCGACTTCTCGATGATGAACGGTGCGGCCAGCATGGACAGCACCATCGACGCCAGGATCACCTGGATCAGCAGCGGGTCCATGATCTGCAAGGCGCCCGCCTGGTTCAGCAGCACGAAGCCGAACTCGCCCGCCTGCGCGAGCGCGAGGCCGGTCCGCAATGCGACACCCGTGGACATGCCGAACAGGCGCGCGAGCCCGGCGATGAGCGCGAACTTCAGCAGCACGGGACCGATCAGCAGCAACAGCACCAGCCACCAGTTCGCCAGGACCAGCTTCACGTTGAGCAGCATGCCGATGGTGATGAAGAACAAACCGAGCAGCACGTCGCGGAAGGGCTTGATGTCCTCTTCCACCTGATGCTTGTATTCCGTCTCCGAAATCAGCATGCCGGCGACGAAGGCGCCCAGTGCGAGCGACAGGCCGGCCTTCTCGGTGATCCATGCCGCGCCCAGCGTGATCAGCAGCAGGTTCAGCATGAACAGTTCTTGCGAGCGGCGGCGTACGACGATATGGAACCAGCGGCGGATCAGGTTCTGGCCGATCACCAGCAGCAGCACCAGCACGATGGCGGCCTTCATGCCGGCCAGCGCCAGCGTGACCAGCAGATCGCCGCCGGGACGCGCCAGCGCCGGCACGAGAATCAACAGCGGCACGACGGCCAGATCCTGGAACAGCAGGATGCCGATGATCTGGCGTCCGTGTTCGCTCTCCAGTTCGAGCCGCTCGGTGAGCATCTTGGAAACGATGGCCGTCGACGACATCGCCAGCGCGCCGCCGAGCGCGAACGCCGCGCGCCAGCTGATATTCGCAATTTGCGGCAACACGTAAGCCACGACCCAGCCGAACACCATGGTGGCGACGATGGTGAGCAGCACCTGCGCCATGCCGAGTCCGAACACCGTGCGCCGCATCGACGACAGCCGCGGCAGCGAGAACTCGAGGCCGATGGAAAACATCAGGAACACGACGCCGAACTCGGCGAGCGTATGGGTGGTCTCGTTTTCCTCGACCACGTTGAGCGCGTGCGGACCGATCAGGATGCCGACGAGCAGATAGCCGAGCATCGGCGGCAAGTGGAGCATGCGGAAGGCGACCACGCCGAGGACCGCGGAGCCGAGCAACAGGAGCGTAAGTTCGAGTGCCGAAAACATTGTTATGAAAGTGGCATGCAGATGCGATGCGCATCTGCGTTGAGACCAGTCAAAATGAGGACTTTTGCAACGACTGGCAAATTTTTTGCTTTAGCACTTGGTTTATACTTCCGGCATGAGTGTACCCCATGCAAAAACCTTGCCGAAAGCCTTCGATGCGCAGGCTGCCGAACGTGCGCTGGAGATGGCGCGCGAGACGCTGCAGATCGAATCCGACGCCATCCTCGCGCTGAAGAACCGGCTGGGCACGCAGGCCGACGCGCCGTTCGTGCGCGCGGTTGAAGTGCTGCTCCAGACCAGCGGCCGGGTCGTGGTGTCCGGCATCGGCAAGTCCGGCCACATCGCCCGCAAGATCGCCTCCACCCTCGCCTCCACCGGAACGCCCGCGCTGTTCGTGCACGCCGCCGAAGCGCTGCACGGCGACCTCGGGATGATCACCGCCAACGACGCGCTGATCGCCATCTCGAATTCGGGCGAGGCGGCGGAATTTCTGTCCATCATTCCCATCGTCAAGCGCATGGGCGCGAAGCTGATCGCCATCACCGGCAACGACGCTTCCAGCCTGGCGCAACTGGCCGACATTCATCTCAATGCCGGCGTCGACAAGGAAGCCTGCCCGCTCAATCTCGCGCCGACCGCCAGCACTACCGCGGTTCTCGCACTGGGCGATGCACTGGCCGTCAGCCTGCTCGACGCCCGGGGTTTCCGCGAGGAAGATTTTGCCCGTTCGCATCCCGGCGGCGCGCTCGGCCGGCGCCTGCTCACGCATGTGCGCGACATCATGCGTACCGGCGACGCCATTCCCTTCGTACACGGCGACGTGATGCTGTCCGAAGCCTTGCTCGAAGTGACGCGCAAAGGCATGGCGATGACAGCAGTGATCGATGATGCATTCAAAGTAATCGGCATCTTCACCGACGGCGACCTGCGCCGCCTGCTCGAGGGCGTGCAGGATTTCAGGCAGCTGAAGATCGCCGACGTCATGCATCGCAATCCGCGCACCGTACGGCCCGAACAGCTGGCGGTGGACGCGGTCGACCTGATGGAGGAATTCCGCATCAACCAGGTGCTGGTGGCGGATGCCGACGGCAAGCTGGTCGGCGCGCTCCATATCCATGACCTCACACGCGCCAAGGTGATCTGATGCAGGCAGACGCGGTGGCCCGGGCCGCCCGGGTGCGGCTGATGATCTTCGATGTCGACGGCATCCTGACCGACGGCGGCCTGCATTACGGCCCCGACGGCGAACTCTTCAAGACCTTCAACGTGCTCGACGGTCACGGCATCAAGCTGTTGCAGCAGTCCGGCGTGGCGACGGCCATCATCAGCGCGCGCAAGTCCGATATCGTTCTCAAGCGCGCCGGCGACCTCGGCATCACGCACGTCTTCCAGGGCGTGCACGACAAGCGCACGGCCTTCGAGCAGCTGCTGGCCCAGACCGGCACGCCGGCCGAGGCCTGCGGCTTCGTCGGCGACGACGTGATCGACCTGCCCATCCTGCTGCGCGCCGGATTCGCGGCCAGCGTGCCGAATGCGCACGTCGAAGTGCGCCAGCGCGTGCACTACGTGACCGAAGCGGCCGGCGGCAAGGGCGCGGCACGCGAGCTCTGCGATTTCATCCTGCGCGCGCAGGGCAACTACGAGGCGGCGCTCGCGCCGTATCTGACATGAACCGCCCCCGCCGCTTCCGCGTGCTCGTCGTACTCGCGCCGCTGATCGCGCTCGCCCTGGGCAGCTTCTGGCTGATGGAAGTCATGCGCCGTTCGACCGAGGACATCGTGCCCACGGCCCAGCGCACCGAACCGGATTTCTACGTCGAGCGGTTCAGTTACGTGAAGATGTCGCCGCGCGGGCAGCCGCAGTACCATTTTTCCGGCGCCCGCCTGACCCACGATCCGATCCAGGATACCTACGAGATCCGCGATCCCCAGATCCGCACGGTCGACATGTCGCATCCGCCGACGACCCTGCGCGCGGAAGTGGCGAAGGTCAACAGCGACAACAGCGAGGTGCGGTTGTTCCGCAACGTCCAGCTCGACCGCCCGGCCACGCCGGATTCGGAGCACCTGCATGTTGCTTCGGAATACATGCTGCTGTTGCCCGACGACGATATCGTGCGCACCGACAAGCCCGTGCAGATGTCGCTGGGCACGGCGACGCTCAACGGCACCGGCATGTACGCCAACAATGCGACGCGTGAATTGCGGTTGGCGAGCAATGTCCATGGCACGTATCAACCTCCGGCGCGATAGTTCGGGGTATAACTTTGCAGACGGGATCTCCCATGAAACGCTTCCTTTCGGTGTCACTGCTGGCGGCATGCGCAATGGGCGCAGGTGGCGTCCGCGCCGAGCGGGCTGACCTCGACAAGCCGACCACGATCAATGCCGATCGCATGGCGTATGACGACGTCAAGCAGGTGAACACCTTCACCGGCAACGTCGTCCTCACGCGCGGCACGCTCGTGATGAAGGCCAACAAGCTCGTGGTGACCCAGGACCCCGCCGGCTATCAGTATGCGACGCTGCTTGGCGGCCCGAACGGCGTGGCGACGTTCCGCCAGAAGCGCGAAGGGCCCGGCGATCAGTGGATCGAAGGCCAGGCCGAACGCATCGAATACGACGGCAAGGCCGAACTCGTGAAACTCTATTCCAAGGCGCGCATGAAGCGCCTCGAAGGCAACAAACCGACGGACGAAGTGGAAGGCGAATTCATTTCCTATGACAGCCGCAAGGAGTTCTTTTCGGTGAACAACACTGCCACGGGCGAGAGCAAGCCGGGCGGCGGTCGCGTCACGGCAGTGATCCAGCCGCGCAGCGACGCATCGAAGGGCAAGCAATGACGAGCCAGCTGGTTGTCCGCGGTCTGCAGAAGAGCTACGGCACGCGCCAGGTCGTGCACGACGTCTCGCTCGACGTGCAAAGCGGCGAAGTGGTCGGCCTGCTAGGCCCCAACGGCGCGGGCAAGACGACCTCGTTCTACATGATCGTGGGTCTCGTGCCGTCGGATGCCGGCGAAATCACGCTCGACGGCACGCCGATCTCGCGGCTGCCGATCCATCGCCGCGCCACGCTCGGCCTGTCTTATTTGCCGCAGGAAGCCTCGGTCTTTCGCAAGCTGACGGTGGAGGAAAACATCCGCGCGGTGCTCGAGTTGCAGCGCATCGACGGCAGGGCCCTGTCCCATGCGGAGATCACCAAGCGGCTGAACCTGCTGCTGGCTGACCTGCAGATCGAGAAGCTGCGCGAGAACCAGGCGCTGTCGCTGTCCGGCGGCGAACGCCGGCGCGTCGAAATCGCGCGCGCGCTCGCCACCAATCCGCGCTTCGTGCTGCTTGACGAGCCCTTCGCCGGCGTCGACCCGATTGCGGTGATCGAGATCCAGCGCATCGTGCGCTTCCTGAAGGAACGCGGCATCGGCGTGCTGATCACCGACCACAACGTGCGCGAGACGCTGGGCATCTGCGACCGCGCGTACATCATCAACCAGGGCTCGGTGCTGGCCAGCGGACGGCCGGACGACATCATCGCCGACGAATCCGTGCGGCGCGTCTACCTCGGCGAACACTTCCGGATGTAGGGAAGTCAGATCCAGACCATGAAACAGACTCTCCAACTTCGCATCTCGCAGCATCTTGCGCTGACGCCGCAGTTGCAACAGTCGATCCGGCTCCTGCAGCTGTCGACGCTGGAGCTGCACCAGGAGCTGGAACAGATCCTGTCCGAAAATCCGATGCTCGAGCGTGTCGACGACCCGCTCGACAATTCCATCCGCCTGATGGCCGATGGCGCGATCACGGCGAACACGCCGCCTGCGGAAGCTCCTGCGCCCGAAGCGCCCGCTTCTGCGCCCGAGGGCGAAAACGGCCTCGATGGCAGCAGCGAAGGCGGCGCCGACAATGCCGCCAGCGACAGCGAATGGAGCTTCGACGACGTCGCGCGCACTTCCAAGGCGCCCGACGACGACGACGCACGCCCGCAACTGGAAGCGCACGAAGTCACACTGCGCGAGCACCTGCTCGAGCAGATGCGCCTCACCGTGCGCGGCCATCGCGATCGTGCGCTAGTCGAACTCATCGTCGATGCGCTCGACGACAACGGCTATCTCGAAGAGTCGCTGGAAGAGATCCACGCGCGCCTGCCGGAAGAACTCGAGATCGAGCTCGACGACCTGCAAGTGGCGCTCAAGCTCGTGCAGAGTTTTGAGCCGGCCGGTGTCGGTGCGCGCAATGCCTCGGAGTGCCTCTCCATCCAGATTCGCCGCATGCCCAAGGTGCCGCTGGTGACGCGGCGGCAGGCGCTCGAAATCGTCGGGAAGCATCTCACGCTGTTTGCACAGCGCGACTTCAACAAGTTGAAGAAGGCGCTCGACTGCGACGAGGAAGACCTGCGCGAAGCCCAGGCGGTGATCAAGCGCTGCAATCCGCATCCGGGCGCCACATTCGCCTCCGACGCATCGGACTTCGTCGTGCCCGACGTGATCGTGAAGAAGACGAAGCACGGCTGGCAGGTCATGCTCAATCACGAGGTCATGCCGCGCCTGCGCGTGAACGCGCTGTACGCGAACATCCTCAAGCAGAACAAGGGTGAGGGGTCGCTTACTTCGCAGCTGCAGGAAGCGAAATGGCTGATCAAGAATATGCGGCAGCGCTTCGACACGATCCTGCGCGTGGCGCAGGCCATCGTCGACCGCCAGCGCAACTTCTTCTCTCATGGCGCGGTGGCGATGCGCCCCCTTGTGCTGCGTGAAATTGCTGATACACTGGGTCTACACGAGAGCACTATTTCTCGCGTAACAACTCAGAAATACATGCTCACGCCACACGGCATGTTTGAGTTGAAATACTTCTTCGGCAGCCATGTCGCGACGGAAGCCGGTGGCGAAGCAAGCTCCACCGCCATCCGTGCGCTGATCAAACAACTGATAGGAGCAGAAGACCCCAGGAATCCATTTTCCGATAGCAAGATCGCGGATATGTTGGGGGAACAGGGCATGGTCGTCGCACGGCGCACGGTCGCGAAGTACCGCGAAGCCCTGAAAATTCCTCCCGTCAATCTCCGCAAATCCCTGTAGTTTTTCGTTGTAGTAGTTGAGTTGCTGTGTTCCGGTTTGGCCGACACATGACGCTCGCGACCTCTCCTGATGCGCAACGCATCGCCCGCGCGCGCCCGGCAAGCTGCGAACCGCCAGCGACGCCTCGTATAGGAGCGCTGTATGAATCTCATGATCAGTGGACATCACCTCGAATTGACCCCCGCCATTCGCGAGTACGTGAGCAGCAAGATGGAACGCATCACGCGGCATTTCGATCATGTCATTGATATTGCAGTGATTCTGGGTGTGGAAAAGCCCTCCGAAAAAGACAAGCGCCAGCGAGCGGAAGTGAATCTGCGACTGCGCGGCAGTGTCATTCATGTCGAAAGCTTTGCGCAAGACGTTTATGCCGCGATCGACTGCCTGATGGACAAGCTCGACCGTCAGGTCCTCAAGTACAAGACCAAGGTGCAATCGCACCAGCATGAGTGCATCAAACGCATGGAGACCCAAGAGGCTGCGTAAGCGCGCCGGGTTCCATCACGAGGGCGCCTGCGGGCGCCCTTTTTGTTGGTCCGCAAGCGCGCGCGGGTTTGTCGGCGCAACGACTGACGCACCGATGCAATCTCGATAAAATTGCGCGATTCATTCTTTTCATTCCCGTCATGACTGCCGCCACAACCGAATTCGTCCGCACCAGCGTCAAGAACCGCATCGGCTTCATCGCCCTCGATCGCCCGAAGGCGCTCAACTCCCTGTCGCTCGACATGGTCCGCGCGATCACCGCCGCGCTGCTGCAGTGGCAGGACGACGTCGAGGTCCGCGCCATCGTCATCCACAGCACCAGCGAGCGCGCCTTCTGCGCCGGCGGCGACATCCGCTTCTTCCATGATGCCGGCACCAGGACGCCGCAAGGCGGCAGCGCCCTGCTGGAAGATTTCTTCACCGAGGAATATGCGCTGAACCACCTCATCCATTTCTATCCGAAGCCCTACATTGCGCTGATGGACGGCGTGGTGATGGGTGGCGGCATGGGCGTGGCGCAAGGCGGCGAAGGCAATCGCATGCGCGTGGTGACCGAACGCACGAAGATGGCCATGCCCGAGGTGAACATCGGCCTGTTCCCGGATGTGGGCGGCGGCTACTTTCTGTCGCGCGTGCCGGGCGCGGTCGGCACCTATCTCGGCGTGACTGGCGAAACCATTGGCGCAGCCGATGCCATTTACGCCGGCCTCGCGGACGTCTTCGTACCGGGAGCGCAACTGCCCGCGCTGCTCGAACTGCTCGGCACCACGGACGCCGCGGACGTACGCGACGCGGTGCGGCAGTTTGCGGCGCCCTTCGCCGGCCAGGCTGTCCCCGAAGACAGCCCGCTTGCCATCGAACGCACCTGCATCGACCAGCATTTCGCGCATGATTCGGTGCGCGCCATCGAAGCCTCGCTCGCCGGCGACGACAGCGAGTTCGCCGCCAAGACGCTGGCCATCATGGAGAAGCGCTCGCCGCTGATGATGTGCGTGACCTTCGCCCAGCTGCGCCGTGGCGCGAAGCTCGGCGTGGCCGATTGCCTGCGGCTCGAACGCACGATGGTGCGCCGCTGCTTCGAACATGGAGAAGTACTCGAGGGCGTGCGTTCGTTGGTCATCGACAAGGACAATGCGCCGCGCTGGAATCCGGCTTCGCTGGAAGCAGTGACGACCGAGATGGTGGAAGGATTCTTCGCCCCGGCGTGGCCGATGCACGCGCATCCACTGCGTCACCTTGCCTGATTCGAGGCGGACGCGACGTCCGTCTCAGATTTCGTCCACCAGGAACAGGCGGCGGTGCTCGCGCATCGCATACCGATCGGTCATGCCGGCAATGTAATCCGCGACCTTGCGCGCCTGCGCATGCCGGCGGGCGTCCGCGTCGGCGCCGCCCAATACCTGGTAGTCC
>SPQI01000180.1 GCA_004570315.1 Oxalobacteraceae bacterium OM1
CGGTAGCGGAGCACCGACCTGGTCGCGGGACCCGACACGTCAGGCAGCGGCCCGCACGGGCAGCCGGGTCAAGTCACGTTCAACGTGATGATGTTGGTGCATGATCAAGCTGTGGCGGACCCGGCGGCCGAGTTCAATGTCTGCATACTGCTCCCTGGCGATAATGTCTTCCGTACGACCCGACCGCGCAAGGTAGCGCACCTCCGGCGCCAAATAGGTTGCCAACGTTGCTTCCATGCTGGCTTCGCCAACGAACTGCAGTGCATGCATGTCGAGGAGCGCGGCGAATTCTGCAAAGAGCAGGGGATAGCGGCCAGTGGGCGCGCCGCGCTGGTTAGCGCGGCCGAGAATGCCGGGTAGCGGGGTGTTTGGCGTGCGGCCGCGTTGGCGCCCTGTCGCTGGACGGTGCGACCGGCTGCGGCACACCTGCCAGGTCGGGTCGACTGCGTACGAGAAACAGGCGATCCCGGACGGGGCCAGCAGTGCCTTGCATAGTGCGAGCAGCATCGGCCGGGAAGCGATGGACACGCTGCTGAGATGGTCGTTGCACAGGACGTAGTCGTAAGTGCCGAGTGTCGTCACCGCCATGCTCCAGTCGCCGTGCATGCAGACCACGTTGTGCAACTCCAGCGTCCGTGCGCGCTCCGTCATGGCGCGTGCATTCGTACTGGACGCGTCGATTCCGACGAACAATGCGTGAGGCAGCCGCATCGCCAGCGGCAACAGCGCCTGTCCGCGGCCGCAACCGAGTTCGATGATTCGCGCCCGATCAACCGGGGGCGGTCGCACGCCATAGGCGCGTGCGACGTTGGAGAGAAGGAGAGGATCGAGGTAGCTCATGGCAGCCGTGATAGCAGCGCAGGCGAGGGCAATGTTACGGTGGACGGAGTCTCACGCGCCCAGCGCGATAAACGTGGCAGCATTGGCGGGTTCCGGAGTGGCGTTCGAGGAGGATACCGTTGTGCCTGGCGCGAGGCATGCAATGCGTGGCACCAAGGCATCCAGGCTGACCGCGCCCCCCCAGTGAAACCCCTGCCATTCCGCGACATCCAGTTTGCGGAAGAACTTGTGCTGCATGTCCCGTTCGATTCCTTCGACGACGACCGACGCGCCGGTGCGGCCGATCATGCCGATGAAGTCGCTCACCAGCTGGCGCTTCTTCAGCCAGGCCGCAACCGGGTCGCCCAGTTGCGGCACGAGGGTGCGGTCGATCTTGACCTTGTCGAACTTGAACTGCGACAGACGCAGAAAGCTCGATCCGCCCTCCGGAAAGTCGTCCAGCGCAATGGTGACGCCCGCGTTGCGCAGCAATTCAAAGGCCGTGCTGACAAACGGGAAGTCATGCACCGCCCCCTGTTCGGTGAGCTCCACTTCCAAGCACTGCCCGGGCACGCCGCAGTCATCCAGGAGGTCCAGGACCTGTTCGACCCAGGCATGGGACGCGATCTGCTTGTGGCTCAGGTTTAGGGAGATGAAAAATTCGGGGTAATCGGGCGTGGGTTGCCATCCGCGTGCCCGTAGCGTCGCGAAGGCGGTGCGGACTTGTTCCAGCTTCCAGCTCCACAGGTGCGAAAACTCGGGCGCCTCGAACTGACTCAGCGCCGACACCCCGATCCACTGCTCGCCCGTCGGATTCCAGCGCAGCAAGGCTTCGGCACCAATGACTTGCAGCGAGTGCGCGCAGATACGCGGTTGGAAATGAAGCGCCAGATGATCTTGTTCAATGGCGGCCGCCAGATGAAAGTTCCCTCGGTTAGGCATGGATGCTCCGGTGTCAATGTCCACCATGCTCACAGAAGGCCCTGTGCACAGCACCATTTATTAACCGGCCTTAATTGCGCATGCCGCCCGCCTTAGGTTTGTTGCGTGCCGTGGCCGCGTACCGTGGTGTCGTTCCTGCGAACGTTCAATCCACCGTGGCGTGCTCCCGTATGCGGGTGGCGGGCACCTCCGCATACAGGCGTGCGGTGGTCACGCTGGTCAGGCGCGGCACCGCCTGTTTCAGGCAATAGCCCTTGCGGTACACCGTGGTCAACTTAATTTGCGAACTAGTCAGGGCTTCGAGCTTGAGGCGCAACTGATAGATCGTCACGCGGATATTGTTGGCTTCGGTCGACTTGCCGGTCGCCTTGAAAAACGCGACCAATTCGCTTAGGGAGATCACCGTCCCCATCTTTGAGAAGAACAGTTCGGCGAGTGCAAATTCCGACGGCGACAGGCGCACGGTGTCGTCGGCATACGTGACCGACCGTGTCTCCGGAATCAGCGTCACGGCGCCCTTTTGCAGGTGCATCTTTTTGATGCGGAACCGGCGCAGCGCCGCGAGGATGCGATGCGTGAGTTCCTCCGCGCTGGCGTGGGCAAAGGTCCAATCCGAAATGAAGTCCGGCGTGTCGTAGTAGGCCTCGGTGAGGACCTGTTCATGGAACACCGTGACGACAGGCGCCATGATCATCGGCACGCCGGGATTCTCGCGCATCAACCGGCTGATGCAGTGCTTCATGGCGGCGATGCGGTTCAAAAATCCCATGTCTTGGGCTTCGAGCACAACGATGGTTGGCAGGTCGGCAAAACAGAGGAAGTCTTCCGGCCCAATGTCGGCCGAGGAAAAGGTCGGCTTGCACGTAATGCCGTGCACGCGGAAGAAGCGGCCGGCAACGCTGTCGCGCGCTTGCATTTCACGCGTGATGGTATCGAAGAGTGCCTTCGTGCCAATAATCTTTAAGGTGACGTCCATGGAGGCTCACAAGCGGTGGAGTCGTATCGCTTGTCGGGCCCCTCGTATTGCGGCACTCACAATGAACTTTCCAACCAACAAATTTTTGCGAAAACGCAATACTAATTGCGTTAAGCTATTAATGCAAGTGTAGTTGCGTTAATGCCGCAAAATCGCAACGCGCCTGCCGACGTTGGTGTATGCGCAAGTTGTCCCGGCGGCAGGCGCACATGTGTAGCCAGCCGAGGCCTGTTGCAGCGGTAATGCTTTAAGATCTCTTAAATGAATTCGCCAAAGACACCAACTACCCCCCAAAAGCGGACCGGTGGCCGTAGCGCCCGGGTGCGTGACGCGGTCGTTGCCGCTGCCGTCGACGAGCTGACGCACAAGGGCATTGACCAGTTCAGTATTTCGAGCGTGGCGCGCGCCGCTGATGTCCATGAAACATCGATTTACCGCCGCTGGGGCAGCCGCCAAGGCCTCGTCGCCGAGGCGCTCCATGCGGCGCATGCGACGGCCACGCCGATTCCGGATACCGGCAGCCTCATCGCGGACTTGCAACAAGTGTTGATCAGTGTGCGCGACCTGATGCAATCCCCCATGGGCCGTGCCTTCACGATGTTGGCGGTGTCGATGCAACCGGGTCAGGAGTTTTACGAGACGCTCAAAGGCATGTGGCGACACCGGCTCGCCGCCCTCGAGTCGATCTTTGCGAAGGCGGTCGAACGCGGGGAGTGGGACGGCGCGATCGCGGCGCGTCCGCGTATCGATGCGTTGTTCGGGGCCGTCAATTGGCGTGTGTCCATGACCAAGGACGACGCCACGGATGCGTACATTGCCGAGATGGTCGCCTTGTACTGTCGGGACGGCCTGCTCATCCCGGCCGCTGCCCCGGCACAGGCGAAAGTGGCGCGCCGGCGTGCTGCCTGAAGACCGGACGGCGGTCGCGCACCCACGTGCCATGCGTGGCCGCCTGCGCTGCCCGCTCTGCGCGGCATGGTGTGTGAGGTGCGACCACCTGCCCTAGGCGTGCTCCGTAAATGGGCTCGCGGGCGCGCTTAATTCCTACTAATTTTTGATGGCAAGTTGACAGCGCCTGCCGACAATGGCGTTCATTTCCTGCAGCCGATGCAGCCGCAGGTCCGGCCTAGCCGCTGACCTGCCGTGCACCGGCCCGTGAACGTCACTTCGAGCCATGTCACTGCGGCGTACCCCCTTAGCCACCTCGTCCGGGCCTTCGTATTCGACGGCCGGCGGAACGGCCGTCCCCGACGAGGCCGCGTTCCGACTGCCATCCAAAATGTACGGCGATCCGCCGTTTCGCATTGTGCCGCCCCGCAGCGCGAGTCCGGCCGAATTCACCTATGCCAGTGCCAATCGCGGCGTGGCTCGCATTGAGGGCGATCTCGTAACGCTGGTTGGCCCCGGAACGACCGTGATCAGTGCCCACCAGGCGACAGCACCGGGCTTCCTTGCGACCTCGTTCAGCGCCGAGCTGGTTGTGGTGCCGCACCCGGGTGTTCTACTGCAGAACAAGCTGATCTGGCTGGCACCCCATGCCGGGCCGAGAACGGCGCCGCAGACGCGTGCCGAATGCAGTCAGCTGTTTGGCGGCAACGACGGGTGGCGCCTGCCGACGCCGACCGAGCTGCAGGCCCTGCTCCTGTCGCGCCAATTTGCGCAGAGCGATTGGCCCACGGGGCGGTACTGGTCAAGCGCACGCCATGCCGCCGGCGCCATGTATATCACCAGCTCCGACCAGCCGCACCTTGCCGTGGCGGCGGTGGCCACGCACGCCGCGCACGCGTGCTACGTGCGCTTGAATCCGATCCTCGCGATGGTGGAAGGGGACTCCGGCCCGACCGGCACGTGGGAGCTCCTTGACGACGACTGATGCGCCGTGCGCGCCGTGGTGTCGCGCGTGCGGACGGCGTCAACCGGCAACGCCCGGCGCGCGCTCCTGGCACGGAACCGGGATCCCTGTCCATGACTGTCGTGGCTGCCGCCAAGCACCGCACTGGCGTTGACTGCCGCGCGCATTGACCTGGTCCCACCACTGTGTCCCGGCCCGTCCACTTCATGCACAGCATCGGCGCCTATGCAAGCGACACGCGAATTGTGCGGGGCCCAGTCTGCCGCACAACCGGATCACGCGCCGGTGAAATCGAGAGTCCTGCACGGTCCGCTCCGCTGGGCCAAACCTGCCGGCCCGTCTCAGGATTGCCGGGGGCAGCCTCAGGCTGGCCCGTATTGCCGCGCAATGGCCGCGAGGAACGAAGGGCGCGGCACGCAATGCGCGTCGAACACATCGTCCCAGTCGCCTTGCTCGTTGAATGCGCGCTTGAAGTGCGGCTTGAAGTCGGGGTCCAGGGCGCGGTCAATGACAAAGGGCGGCGGAGTGCTGGCATCTAACGGGCGCACTTGCACAATCGCGGAAACACCGTCCTTCCGGATGACATGATCGACGAACAGCCATGTGGCATTGGCCCGCGTGATGACGCCGTCGTCGTTGGTTTTGACCTGCAGCACAAAGTCGCCCACGTCGTACTTCCCCGGCTCGACATCGTTATCGTTGACCCAGCGCGTCGTCCCGAAATTCGCTTCGACTTCGGCCGCGATCTCGGCGCTGGCCGTCCGGCGTTCCTCGAACGTCACCAGCTTCCATCGCTTCGGATATCGGGTTTGCAGCGATTGCAGAAACGTTTTGGCATGTGCCGATCCCACTCCCTCCACGGGGCCCCGCTGGCGCACGTCCCGGTCATGCTCCAGATCGAGCCGTGCGAGCTGCTCCGGCGTAACCGGCGCATACCTGAGCTTCTCGAGCACGCGTTCGATATCGAAGGCCGGATCGTCGCAAAACACCGCGAATTCGTGCAGGCGGTCGTCCCCCAGGGCGTTGTTCGACAAATTGGCCGATCCGACGATCAAACCTGCGGATTCACGCCAGTAGATCTTCTGGTGCAAGCGATCGCAAAAGAAGACCGGGATCTTCGCGTCGAGCAGGCGGCGCACACCGTCCGGGTTCGTGCCGCCCGCCTTGGGCCAGCACACGACACGGAGGTTTGCCACATTGGCCGGCAGGAAGTCCAGCGCGTCGTACCCCACGAAGCCAACGACAGCCCATTTCCGGCCCGGGCCTGCAAACAGTGCAGTCAGCTGCTCTCTAATTTCTGCTGAGTTACGAAGGTAGCGCATTGGGTTCCTACGCAAGTGCAAGGTGCACTCAAATTGAGCTGGGTAATTGTAAACTCCCATGGCTTCCCCGGCGCCGCATGTGATGTCGGGTGCGCAGGAAAGCGCCTGCTGTCGAGTGGCTCGCCAATGCGCACTGCCATCGTGCGCGCTGTCGCTGTGGCCTCGGTCGGCACGGTCCCGCCGAAGCCAACCAGCGCGCGCAGGCAGCATATCGGCGAAACCGCGACCAACGCGGCTGCACGGACTTTGAAATGGGACATGATGAAGTTTAATTTTGACGCTGACCTGATTGGCGCCGATGGCGTTGCCGTGCCTGTCTGTTGCGAAATCCAGTTGCCTTACGTCGGCGGACAACCGTCGCAGATCGGCGTCGCTGTGCCCGGCCGGCACATCACCGAACATCCACCCGCCAATCCGTGCGTCCTCTCCGGCAAAACTGGTCTCTTCACGATCCACCTGCAAGGCGTTTATTGGCGTCGCTTCCCCACGTCTTCGGACGGCACATTCAAGCTGGAGAGGGTCGAGCTCCTCCACGTCGAAAGCTTGACTGTCGTGGGGCCGCCGATGGCGGGAAGCAGGACGCTGCGCTTTCATCTGGCGCCCACTTCCTACCTTCGAGCGGAAGCCGGCGGCGTCCACTTCGGCGATAGCTGCCACCGGAAGGAGCTGTTCGCGCTGGATCTGCCGGCGCTCGGGGCGACGAGCTTCGTTATGGAATGGGCGACGATCTACCACCGCGACGCGCAGCTTCCCGGCGCGACCGTGATCGCCGGGTTTAGTGCGGTAGCCGGGCTGCCACCGAATGCTGCGATCGATGTCGACGCAATGGTGGCGAGGTTCCGACGTTCGCTCGAGATCCTGTCGGTCTTGTTCCGACAAGCCGTGTCGCTGCACGGCTGGACCTACACCGATGATCGCACCGTGTCCACCTGGATTAATCCGCTGGATCCGAATGTGACGCCGTCCGCGCGCGAGGACCGCGGTGCCTTTGTCGCTCACCCTCACAACTTCGTGGCATGCGCTACACGCCTGGTCCACGCGTATGGAAGCGCCGACAAGGCCACCAGATCGGTGGTGCGGCACCTTGCAGTAGCAGTCAACCCGCATGTCAGTTCGAGGACCAGCGATCGCTTCCTGTTCATGTTTTCGGCTCTCGAAAGGGCCATCGAATTTGCCCAGAAACGCGATGACGCACCGCGCAGCGCTGCCGCCACAGATCACGAAGTGGCGACGCTCCTCGAGCGGTTGAAGGACAGTGTGGTTGCCGCAGACGGCGAGAATGCGGCTGAGGTGTCAGCACGGCTGCAAGGCTTCATCCGAACCGTGAAGCATGGCACCAGTGTGCGCGACAAGCTACACGCATTTCTTCGCGTGTACCCGGCGCTGGCTGTCTGCTGCGCAGACCTCTGGCCCATTCTGGGATCAGACAACGAACGCGGACTGCGGGAAGTCCGTCATGCGCTGGCGCACGGTCGGAGTTCTCTCGTGTCGGTCGAGGTCGTGGCGGTTGCTGAATGGCACTTAGCCATTTTGCTGGAACGCCTGGTCTTCGTGCTCCTCGACGTGAGCGTACCGGAGGGAATAGCGCCGGGGTCGCATCTATTGCGAACGGCTGGAAGGGGATGGTACGAGCGGGATTGGTGGAACGCGTTGCGCCACAAGCCGGACCAGCCGATCTGATTCCGGCATTACACGCAGTAGACGGACCAATGTCCGGTCAGTGCCTCTACGTCAAACCTCCTAATGGTCCTGACCGCTAAGCGCGGGCGCCAACACACAGCTTGTCAGTTCCCCGGCGCAGCGCTGCCACACCGCGCGCTGCGGCTACATGGTTGTTCGGCACTATCCGGGACAGTACCCGGCGGCTGTCGCAAGGCCATAGGGCGCTTTGGCAGTTGCCGCCTTGTATTCTGCTCCACGCAGTTCGATACGCGCGACGACGCTGCCATGGTCACTGCGGCTTTGACCTGAAACGTACAGGAAGTCTCCTGGCCGCCGCGATTCGATCGTTGTGCGCCAAGGGAGGTCAACGATCTCGTATGACGTGTTGCCGGCGCCATCCTCATAGGTCACGGCGGCCCGCTTCGCTGACCCGGATACCTGATAGACGACGCGGCCGCAGCCCGGCGACCCGGCCGTTGGCGGCCGGGTCGTACCGTCACAGGCACCCAGGGCGACGACACAGAGGAGCGGTCCGAACACGCGGAGTTCGACCATCTTCGTTCCTTGTTGTTGAGACGGCTCATTGCACCATGCGCTGCATGGTGCCCCCACGAATATTAAGAGGTGCGCATGCGGCCGGTTGCGAGCGGCATGCCGGCCCGAACGAGTGGGGGTGCATCACGCGTTAATGACGTCTAATTGTTGGCGACAATTGCGTGGCAGGGAGGTAAGTTGCGCCGCAGGTTTTCTTGCCAACCGTCAGTACATCATTCCCTATGGCGCTTTACCAAAACGAAGCCTGCATCAAGCCTTCCGTTCATGTCGCTTTCGACTTCGTTCATGAGCCGGGCCGGCCCGCGCCGTTCTCCGGCATCTATCGCTGCGAAGTGTGTCGACACGAGATCGTATCGACCGCGGGCCAGCCGCTGCCACCCCAGAATCATGCGCAGCATCCGTCGGACAGCCCAGTGCGCTGGCGCATGGTCGTATACGCAGAACACAACAAATGATTGCGCGAAGTACGGCTGGCGGCCCGCACGGAGGGCCAGGTGACCCCATGCTACCCGACCCTGTCCTTCGTGCTATGCCCTACGCTGCCGCACGCGGCATCGCCGTGATCGGCCTGTTGACGCGCGTGTCAACCAGCGCCGTCCTGCTCGCTTCGCTCGCGTCCTGCGGCGGGGGCGATGGCGGCGTCGCCCCAACGGCACCGACCGGTGCCGGCAATTCACCGGCACCGCCGCCGGTCTTCGTTCCGAGTCCGGCGCCGCTTCCAGTGCCTGCGCCTACACCAGAATTGCCGCCCGCACCTGTTCCCGTGCCCGTTCCGACGCCGACCCCGGCACCTGTTCCCGCGCCCGTTCCAACACCAGCCCCAACGCCGACGCCCGCGCCATTGCCCGTACC
>SPQI01000310.1 GCA_004570315.1 Oxalobacteraceae bacterium OM1
TCCCTCGGCTTGAACGCCAGCGCGCCCCTCTGGCTGACGGTCGTCGTGCTCGGCCTGTATCACGGCTTCAATCCGGCGATGGGATGGCCGGTCGCGGTTGCGAACGGCATGACCGTCCATCGCGCCGGCGCCGTGTTCGGCACGTTGCTGCCGCTCGGTGCCGGGCACCTGATGGCCATGGCGGTCGTGCTCCTGCCCTTTGCCTGGCTCGGCTGGCTGCTGGAATGGAGCCGCCCGATCCGCCTGCTCTCGGGCGCTCTCGTGATGGCCTTCGGCCTGCGGCTGCTGTTCGCGCGCGGCCATCCGCGCTTCCTCGCACGCATCAAGCCGACACGGCTGGCGTGGTGGTCCTTCCTGATGGCGACGGCCCATGGCGCGGGCTTGATGCTGGTGCCGGCCATGCTCGGCCTGTGCGCAACGCCGACGACCGACACGGCGGCCGATGCGCACGCCGCCGTCACTCGTGCGCTGACCGGATCGAACCTGGACATCGCGCTGCTCGTGGCAGTCGTGCATACGGCCGCCATGCTGGCCGCCGGCACCGGCATGGCCTGGGCGGTGTACCGCTATCTCGGACTCGGCGTCCTGCGGCGCACCTGGTTCAATCTCGACCGCGTCTGGGCGGCGAGCCTGATCGCGGCCGGCGTGGCAGGCATCGCCACCGCCGCGTAGCCATGCCGCCGTGTGGGTCTACCGGAAGAAGAACCCCGTCGGGAAGGGATCGGATTCCTCCAGCACCCATTGGTTGAAGCCGCTGATGTGCGCGCTGCCGGTGACTTCGGTGATCGCGCCGTCGAAGTCGCCTACCTTCACCGCTTCCGTCACCCGCACCGTGAAGCTGCTGCCGACGATGCTGCCGTTCACGTAGGGTTGGTTCAGCGGCAGGCGGCCGCGTAGGAAGAGTTGCGCGGCACGGCCGGAGGTACCGGTGCCGGTCGGCGAGCGGTCGACTTCGCGGTCGGCGAAGATGCAGACGTTGGATTGATCGACGCCGTCCCGATTCGGCGCGCCGTCGATGATGGTGCCGTAGAGTTCGTTCAGGCCCGGTTCGAGCGGATGGCGAATGGCGACCTTTTCCTTCACCGCCGCCTTGGTTTCCGCGCCAAGCTGGATCAGCGCCCGCACCTGCTCCGGCTTCACTTCCAATCCGGCCTGGCGGCCGTCGATGTAGTAGTAGAACGCGCCGCCGAAGACGATGTCGCCGCGCACGCGCCCGAAGCTCGGCGTGTCGACTTCCACGTCGCGCTGGAAGATGAATGACGGCACGTTGCGGAACGTGACGTCGCCAGCACGGCTGCCGTCCCAGGCGACATGCGCTTCGATGAAGCCGGCCGGCGCATCGAAGCCGATGCGCGTGACCGGGCTGCGCCGCTCGACATATCCCATCTCCACCAGCACCTTGCCGAGGGCGATGATGCCGTGGCCGCACATGTCGCTGTAGCCTTCGTTGTGGATGAAGATGACGCCGAAGTCGGCGTCGGGCGTGGTCGGCGGCAGCAGGTAGGCGCCGTACATGTCGGCATGGCCGCGCGGTTCGTTCATCAGGAACTTGCGCAGGTCGTCGCGATTGGCTTTCAGCCAGGCGCGCTTGTCGAGGATGGTGTTGCCCGGCACCGGCGGCATGCCGGTGACGAGGATGCGCAGCGGTTCGCCGCCGGTATGGGCGTCGATCGTCTGCACGGTGCGAATCAGGTTGAGCATCGTCCCTTCTCACGGTGGTTGTGCCGAATCGGCATCCGGCGATGATAACCGGCCTGCCGCGGGCCGGCAGGAAGGGTGCGATGAATGGGTGAAGCTCAGGAACGCGGGCGCAATGTTGCCCAGTCTTCCGGACGCAAGCGCGCAATGACGGTCCAGCGATCACCCTGTGGCTGAATGACGGCCGCCTCTCCTTCCGCGAGGTGCGGCGGTCCGGCGACGGCGCGGAAAGGATTGCCATGTCCCACGATCCAGCGGATTTGCCCCGCGGGCACCGGCGTGGCCAGCAGGCGTTTCAGGCCGGGATAATCGCCCTCCTTCGATTCGCGGATTTCCGGCCGCGGCTCGGCCTTGCCGAATGCGAGGCGCGCCGTTTCCATGGTGCGGCAGAACGGACTGGCCAGGACCTCGCCTTGCGGCAAGGACAGCGTGCGCAACTGCAGGCCGATCTTGCGCGCCGTGTCCCGGCCCTGCGGCGACAGCGGCCGCTGGTGGGCGCAGTCGTCGTAGCCCTGCATGTTGTCGTCCGTCGCGGTGAAGTCAGTGGCGGCGTGCCGGAAGTAGACGACGTAGCCGCCCTTGCGCAGGGCGTCCGCCAGCGCCGCCGGTTGCATGCTGGTGGCGGGTGCCGAGGAGACGGCATCGGGGAGCGGAGTCTGCGCGGACGTGTTGCCCGTCGCATGGCCATCGAGGGCCGCGCTGCACGCCGCCGCCAGCAGCAGCGTGCGAACAAGCGTCTTCATGGAAAGATGTTGCATGGCGCCGGAGAAGTTTGGGATTCTCACCAGCTTAGAAAGCCAACCGGCGGCGGCAACGGTCATCCGGACCGCCCATGCGAAATCTCAACGCATTCAGCCGATCAGGCTTTCGTGCCCAGCACCAACTGGGTCTGCGTGACGACGGCGCACAGCTTGCCGTCCTGATTGGTGACGGACGTCTGCCACACCATGGTCGTGCGCCCGCGGTGCAGTGCGACGCATTCGCCGCGGACCATGGTGCCGGCCTTTGCGGCGGCGATAAATTTCGTGCTGGAATCGGTGGTCGTGGTCGACTGGCCCGCCGCCAGGTTCAAAACCGTACCGACGGCGCCGAGCGTATCGGCAAACGCCATCGCAGCGCCGCCGTGCAATATGCCGCCTGCTGTGCACAAGTCGGGTCGCACGGTCATCTCGGCGACGACGCGCTCCGGCGCGGCTTCGATCAACCGCACACCCATCAAGCCGGGAAACAGCGGTTGCAGCAGGCGTTGCAGCGATTCAATGTCTTGCATGGAGAACTCCTCAGGCAGTGAAATTCAGGACGACACCGGCGTGCACAGTTCGACCAGCACGCCATCGGGGCAGCGGACGTACGAGACGTTCTGGCCCCAGGGCTTCTGCTTCGGCGGCGCCATCTCTTTCGCACCGGCGGAAATTGCCCGGGCATGTGCCGCGGCGACGTCGTCAGTGACGAGCGCAATTTCGAAGCCGAGCGGCTGTGGCGCACTGTGCGCTGCAACATGTCCGCCGGGGAAGTTCATGTCGCCCAACTCGTGTGCGGCGAAGGAGAGCGTCGTTTCGCCCGTCTCCATTTCCCCGTAGGTCCCCGACTCATGCACGAAACGCCGCATGAGTCCGAAGGCGCGCTCGAAGAACGCGATGGAAGCCGCAACGTCGGGGACGTAGACGATGGTGTAGCCGAATTTCATGGGAGTCTCCTTTCGATGAGGCCGTTTCAGGCACATGAGTCTCGCGCATCATACGGTAGCTCACGCCTGATGACACCCCATGAATTGGAGAAGCCCAAGGCGGCCGGCACGTTGCCGCGGCTCCGCGGTCCAAACCTGTCGTTGCCACACGGAGGCGCACGGAGGACGCATGAAGATCGGAATCGTCGGCGCCGGACACGTCGGCGCCACTGCTGCCTATTCGCTGGTGTTGAAGGGTGTCGGCACGGAAATCGTGCTGGTCGACCGCGACCCGGATCTGGCAGACGCGCATCGCATGGATATCCTGCATGCCACGCCCTTCTCCCATCCGGTGCGGCTGTATGCCGGCGGATTCGATGCACTGGCCGGCTGCTCCCTCGTCATCCTGGCTGCGGGCGTCGGCCAGCAGCCGGGCGAGACGCGCATGCAGCTGCTGGCGCGCAACGCGGCGGTGTTCGAGACGCTGGTATCGCAAATCATGCGTTACGCGAGCAATGCCATCCTGCTCGTCGCCACCAATCCGCTCGATGTGATGACGCAGGTCGCCACCAAGCTGTCCGGCCTGCCCGCCGCGCGCGTGCTCGGGTCGGGCACCATCCTCGACACCGCCCGCTTCCGCTCGCTGCTGGGCGAGCGCTTCGGCGTGTCGCCCAACTCGGTCCATGCGCAAGTGCTCGGCGAGCACGGCGATTCGGAGGTCCTGATCTGGTCGGCCGCCCATGTCGCCGGCGTGCCGCTGCGGCAGTTCAGCGAAGCCTGCGGGGTGCCCTTCGATGCGCCGGTGCGCGCGGAGATCGACGATGCGGTGCGCAAGGCGGCCTATCGCATCATCGCCGGCAAGGGCGCGACCTACTACGGCGTGGGCGCGGCGCTGGCGCGGCTGGCGCGCGCGATCCTGCACGACGAACGCGCCGTGTTCACCGCCTGCGCTGTGACGCCGGAAATCGGCGGCGTGCGCGACGTGGCGCTGTCGCTGCCGCTGGTGATCGGCCGCGAAGGCGTGCACCGGCAGATTCCGCCGCAGATGGACGAGGCCGAAGCGAACGCGCTGGCCAGCAGCGCGCGCATGATCCGGCAGTGCGTGACAGAGCTGGGTTACTGAGTTGCCAGGTCGTGCGCCGCGACCGCGTCCAGTGCCCGCCAGCGCCACCGGCCTTCGCTCGTCGAACAGGCTTCCACGACACCGCTCTCCGTATCGATCCGCAGCAAGTGCAACCAGCCGTGTCGCACAAGATGGCGCACGGTGGCATGGGCATCCAGCACGCGTTCGATCATGGCGCGCGGCGCCTCGATGAAGACCGACAGGCGCAGCGGCGCATGCATCCATGTCTCGCCGTCGTGCAGCGATTGCAGAGGCAGGCCGATCCGCAGGTCGCCGCCGTTGCCTTCGAACACGCCGATGCGCCCGCCGACGACGTTGTGCAGGATCTTGTTGCCGCTGCCGTAACGCCGGTTGTCCACGGTCGACGCGTAATACTGCATGTTGATCCAATGGGTGACGACCATCGGCGCCGTCATGATGAGTTCGAGCACGCTGCCGTCGGTATCGGCGCGCCAGTCGTAGTCATGCAGAAAGGCACGGCCCTCGAGGTCGGCGCCGCGGCTGCGGACGCGCGGCGCGACGATAAAGGCGGCGTTGCCGGCGAGGCCCCATTCGGGACGCGTCTGCGCCCAGTCGCAGGCGCGCTTGCGCATAGCCTGCAGGAGCGTATCGGGGTTGCCGGCCAAAGCCTGCAAGCCGAGCTTGCTCGACCGTTCGGCACGCGCAAGCGATCCGGCCGCAACGAGCGCGGCGCGCAGGCGCGCCACGTCCTCGATGTGCGATGCAGGGACGAGATCGGTATCGAACAATTCGACGTCGTCCGTCGTGGTGTTGTGCAGGGCGGCGAGGAAATGCGTGGTGGCGGGCACGGCGATGCCTTGCTCGTGCAGGCCCGCGCGCACCGCGAGGTCATTCAGCATGAGGGCCAGCGCGCGCGCATTCACCTCGCCGGTCTGGCCGCAGCACGCGCCGCAATCGAGTCCCGAGGCATGCGGATTGTTCGCAGTGCGGCTGCCGTGACCGGCGAGCAGGACGATGCGGGCGAAGTCGTTGGTGAGGCCCATGGCCTTCAATACGCGTGCGGCGAGTTCGACCTGCTGCTCAGGCGCCACGCCGGCAAGGCGCGGACGCAGGCGGAATGCTTCGGCTGCGCGCAAGCCGTCACGCGCGTCTGCATGTCGTGTTCCCGGCAGGCTGCGCCTCAGCAGCTTGCCGGCATAGCCTAGGCCGAGCGACTCCACCAGCGTGAACGCAGCGCCGGGCACACGCAGGAATGGCCGGCGGGCGGCGCGCACGGCGAGGCGCTGCGCGCGGTGCGTGGCGATCATGCGGTCCATGTCCGGGTCGCCGCTGCTGTCGCCTGCGTGCATTGCAGGTGGCAGCAAGCTAGGCAGCTGCGAGCGTGTTGCCTGCGTGCCGAGCGGCGTATAGCTGATGGGCAGTCCGAAGAAGCCGGCGAAGCCGCGGGTGTGGATGTCGGGCGCAGTTTGCTCAAGGGCGCGCCGCAGGACCTCCGAGCGCACGTCGATGCAGAACACCGCCTGCACCGCGGGCGTGCCCGGATTGGCGCGCCGCGTTCCGCCGAGCGCCGCTGCGAGTTTGCGCTGATACGCGATCTCCATGGCCCGCTGGTAATGCCAGTCGCCGGCCTGGGCAGCAGGCGTGCGGGCCCAGGCCGACTGCCAGCGCGACCATGCCGATTGCGCGTCGCGCCGGCCGTCGTCGAGCAGGCATTCCCATGACGCGCGCACGGCGAGCAGTTCGACGATGCACGCATCGTCCGCCTGCTGCAGACGCGCCTGCCAGCGCAGGTAGGCACACCACGCGGCCCAGCCGCCAATCTGCAGCAGGACCGCGGACAGCCACTCCTGCAGGCGTTCGGGCGGCACGGCAAGTTGCTCCAGCGCTTGCCGGAGCGCGGCGCGCGGCTCGGCAGGCAAGGCGGCGACGCGGGCGAGAACCTCGGGCGCGCCCATCAGCATGGCAATGCCATGGTCGTGCATGACCGCAGCGCGCCAGCCGGCATATAGCGAGGCGCCCGGTTGCGGCCGCCAGTCGGCCTGGTCGCGATCGAACCACGCGGCGCAGAACTGGCTGACCTGATGCGTGATGGTGGCGCTCCATGCGGTCGCATGGCGCAGGTCGCGTTCGGCGTCGAGCACGTCGGACAGCAGGGGAAGCCGCACCGGTCCCGGCGCATTGCCGGCGAGTGCCGCGATGAACCGGTCCACGCCGGCATCGGCGTCACGTTCCGTGAGCGCCTGTTCGAGCGCCGCGCGGTCAAAGTCGCCACGCGCCCATGCTTGCCGGTAAAAACTGCGCGGCATGCAGAGCTGCGTGCCGCACAGGTGGCGCAGCGCGCGGTCGGCCTCTTCGATCGGCCGATCGATCCAGCCCCAGTAGGGGTTCACGGCGATGAACTGGTCGAGCGGCCAGGACGGTGCCACGCTACTGCAGGCGGCGTCGATGGCAGCGTCGAGCGCGCTTTCGTTCGCGTCGAGGAAGGCATCTGCAGCTTTCATGCGAAGTCTCCGGTGGTGAGGGAAGGATGGCGACGTGCATCCGGCAGGCGCGCGGGCCAGAGCCGGAAGGTCAGGCGCGTGAAGGATTCGTCCAGGTAGAAGCCGGCGTAGGCCCAGCGGTAGAAGATGCCGGCGGCATGCGCAGGCAGCCATGCTTGCGCCAGATAGAGCAGCGCCAGCCCCGCTACCGCAGTGCCATCCAGCCACGCCGCCGCAGGAACCGCCGGCACGACATGCGCGCTCAGTGCATGCCAGGCCAGATACAGCTGAGCGAGCGCGAACACTTCCACGGCACCGCGCAGCATGCCGGGCGCGGAAGCCGATGCCCGCCACATCAGCGGCGCCAGGCCCAGCCCGACGATGAAGACGGCGACCGTAGGCACCGCGATACCCGGCATGACGTGATGCCAGAGTACGACGCTCTGATGCACGACCAGGATGGCTACCGGTGCAGCAGTCAGCTTGAGCGGCAGACGGCCTGCCTCGCTCACCGCCGGCAACATCCGATGACGGCGGGTCTCCGCCACCGTCTCGCCCGCCACCAGGAAGGCATGCGCCTTGTAGAGCGAATGCGCGATCAGGTGCAGGAAGGCGAGGTCGTACAAGCCCAGCCCGCATTCCATGAGCATGAATCCCATCTGCGCACAGGTGGACCAGGCGAGGCGCACCTTGATGCTGATGCGCGTCATCATCACCAACCCGGCGAGCACCGCGGTCAGCGTGCCCGCGACGACGAGCAGCGCTTGCGCGGCGGGCACTGCCGACATCAATGTGGCGAGCCGGATCAGCACGAAGCCGCCGAGGTTGACAATGCCGGCATGCAGCAGTGCGGACACGGGGGTCGGTGCCTCCATCACCTGAATCAGCCAGCCGTGCACCGGCAGTTGTGCCGACTTCAGGATCACGGCGATGGCGACCAGAACCGCGGCCGCCTGCCATGCGGGCGATGGCGCTTGCGGCAGGTGGGCGGCGATGCCGTCCAGTGACAGGGTGCCCGCCTCGCCGGCAATCAGCACGAGTGCGACGAGCAGGCAGAGTTCGGCCAGCCGGCTGGCGATGAATTTCTTGTGCGCGACGATGACTGCCGCCGGGCGGTCCGCATAAAACGTCAACAGGTGGTGCAGGCCGAGGCTGGTCGCGATCCAGCCGATGACGAGCACGCCGAGGTGCCGCGACAGTGCGACGACGCTCACCGCCGTCAGCGTGAACATCAGTGCACGCACATAGCGCAACTGACCTGCTTCGCCGGCCAGGTAGCGGCGCGAATAGCGCACGATGACCCAACCCAGGAACGTGACGAGCCCAAGCATGAGTGCGCCCGGGAGGTCGGGCGGGACAACTGCAGCATGCGCGCCTGCAGCACATAGGCCAAGTACGGCTGCGGCCTCGGCAGTGCGCCACGCCCGGTCTGCTGTAGCGAAGAAGGCCGCAGCGCTCGCGGCGAAGTACAGCAGCGGCACGGACCAGATCCATGCGCCCCAGGGAAAGTCGATCATGCTCGGCTCCATCGTTGACGATGGGCTTACTTTGCCGTCACCGCGCTCTTAAGTAAAATATATTGATCAGCACAATTCGTTCTCCTTTATAGAACTGCAGGAAGGACTGGCATGCGCCTGAACTATCGTCACCTCTACTATTTCTGGGCGGTCGCCAAGGAAGGCCATCTCACCCGCGTGGCGGAGCAGCTGCATGTATCGCAGTCCGCGTTGTCCGCGCAGATCCGTCAACTGGAGGAGCAGATGGGCCACAGCCTGTTCCTGCGCGAGGGACGTTCGCTCACACTGACGGAAGTGGGCCGCGTGGTACTCGGTTACGCCGACAGCATCTTCGCGCTGGGCAGCGAGATGCTGGCGACCGTGACGGCAGGCGAAGGACAGAAGGTGCAGCGCTTGCGCATCGGCGGTGTGGCGACGCTGTCGCGCAACTTCCAGGAAAACTTCCTGCGCCCGGTGATGGCCCTGGACGACGTGCAGCTGGTGCTGGAGTCCGGCACGCTGGATGAACTGCTCGCCCGTCTCAACGTGCA
>SPQI01000160.1 GCA_004570315.1 Oxalobacteraceae bacterium OM1
GTGCGCCGTTGCCGTTGGTCGCCAGCGCGGCGCTGAGCGATTGCACCTTCTTCTCGAGCGCGTCGATGCGCTGCTGCAGGGCCGCTGCCTGCGCATCGGCCTTGGCCAGCCGCTGCTCCAGCGCGCGCTGCTTCGCATCCTTCGGCTTGGGCTCCGGCGCGTCGGCCGCGTGTACCTGTGCTGCGGCGATGAGACCCAGCGCGGCGAGTCCTGCGCCGAACCGGAATTGCGGGGATCTGGTTTCCATCCTTGCACACCTTTCTTCGTTGTTGTTTCAGTTGGTGTGGGACGGCAGCGCAGCCATCGGCATGGCGCGGAACGGCGGCATCGGTGCACGGCGCATGCAGGGAGCAGGGCAGGGCGGCGCGCCTTCCGTGGGACAGGGGCAGGCGCGGCGCATTGCACCGTTCCGCTTTTCTCACCATGACCGGCAACCGCAGGCCCGTGCTGCGCGACCCACGTTATGGTGATTTCCGCCCTGTCCGCAGTTGTCCGCGCCCTGCGGCATGGCAGGGCGACGGACCCATTGGATCGTCTTCTGGAGAAGCCCGCGACGAGGAACGGCTGCCGCGGACGGTGCTGCTGCGCGCTACTCGCCGCGCGCCACGACGTCCGGCTTGACGCTGCCCGCAAACGCGCCGCGCGCGCCGGCGGCCAGCTCGGGCCGGATGTTGTACTTCTCGATCAAGCGATACAGCGTCACGCGCGACACGCCGAGCAGCGAGGCGGCACGCGAAATCTGGTTGCGCGATTGCGAGAGCGCGCGCCGGATCATCATGCTTTCCGCCGCCGCACGCGCGTCTTCGAGCGACATCAGCTGCTTCATCTGCGTCTCGCGCTCGAAGCCGAGGTCCTCGGGCTGGATGAAGCGTCCCTCCGCCATCACCGTCGCGCGCTGCACGCGGTTGACGAGCTCACGCACGTTGCCGGGCCAGGTATGGGAGAGCATTGCGTTCATCGCGGCCTTCGAGAAGCCGCGCAGGCTCTTGTTGTGGATGCTCGCGAACTTGGTGAAGTAGTAGCGCGCGATGTCTTCGATATCCTGTCCGCGGTCGGCCAGCGCCGGGATGTCGATGCACACCACGTTGATGCGATAGAAGAGGTCTTCGCGGAAGCGCCCCTGGCGCACCGCCTCGGCGAGGTCGATATGGGTAGCCGCAATCACGCGCACGTCGATCTCGATGGACTCCGTGCCGCCGACGCGCTCGATGGTCTTCTCCTGCAGGAAGCGCAGCAGATTGACCTGCATGTCGAAGGGCATGTCGCCGATCTCGTCGAGGAAGAGCGTGCCGCCCTGCGCAGCCTCGATGCGGCCGATCTTGCGCTGGTTCGCGCCGGTGAAGGCACCCTTCTCGTAGCCGAACAGTTCGGACTGGAACAGCTGCGGTGCGATCGCGCCGCAGTTCACCGCGACGAAGGGCGCATCGCGCCGCGCCGACTGGCGATGAATGGAGAGCGCGGCCACTTCCTTGCCGGTGCCCGACGGACCGGTGATGAGGACCGAGGCGTCGGTGCGCGCCACTTTTTGAATCTGTCCGAACAGCCGCTGCATCTCGGGCGTCTTGCCGACCATCTTGAACTCGCCGTCGGTATCGCCGGGCGCATCGTTGGCGGCGTTCTGCGGGTCGCGCATGAAGGCCATGCCCCAGGCATGACGCAGCGTCAGCACGATGTGCTCGACCTCGGCCGGCAGCGTGATGAAGTTGAACAGGTGCTCGCCGATGAACTGCCGCATGCGCGGCTTCGAGATGAGTTCCTGGGCGACGAGACCGACCCACGAGATGCGGCTGTTGCTGACGAAGGGTTCGCACTTGTCGAGCTGGGCCACGTCCGCTTCGTTGGTGATCACGAGCAGCCCGACGCGGCAGCCGCCGTGCATCGCATTAAAGGCGGACTCGAGCGTATGGCATTCGATGAGATTCAGACCGTGACCACGAAGCCGGTCGGTATAGCTGCAGGCAGCGCCGTTACGGCCCGAGAGGCGCAGCACCATGACGGTCTGGTTCGTCGCTGCGGAGTTGGAGACGTACAGCATTCACAATACCTTTATCGTGTCGTTGTGCGCCAAGGATCCGCCGGTGAAAAAGCCTTGTTGGGCGGCGCATCGACACGCCTGCTGGGTCGTCGCGCCAGTCGTCCGGAGCTTCCTCGACGTTGTCATTTTGACCGGGATAGAAGACCTGAGGTTACTGCCTTTTAGTTACCCGGACAATGCCATAAATGCGGTAGGCCACCGCTATGGCAGGACGGTTTGTGCTGCCTCAAAACGGGATATTGCCGCTGCGATAGCGAGTGTCCGTACGGCTTCGAATTTGCTTGCCGCGAGGATCGGGACTGGAAGGAAATGGGAAGATTGATGCCATGCGGCAGTGGCATCAGCGGATATCGAGATCCGTTCGGCAACGCCAGAGTTGATGGCCCGAGGCGAGGTACTTTTCTTCGAACGGCGTGATCGGCGTAGTCGTCGTGAATGCTTCGCACGCGACGGCCTTGCCGCTGAGCTGGGCGAGCGCAGTAGCGCACTCCTCGATGTAGGTGCGCCAGTTACTGCGGCACTCGAACATGCCGCCAAGCGCCACCATGTCGGGGAAGACGGCATGGCCGTGCCAGCGGCGCGCGAGGTGGCCGATCTTCGGCCATGGATTCGGGTACAGCACATAGTGCCGCGCAGGGCGCACGCCCTCCGCGCGCAGCAGGCGCCAGAAGTCCACGAGGTCCGTGCGCACGCGCACGCAGTTGCGCGGCGGCTCACCGTCCCATGCGATGCGGCGTGCGAGGCGATCAGCCGACTGGTCGACGCCGATGACGAAGTGGTCGCGATACCGTGCAGCGAGATGCAGCGTGGAGCGTCCCACGCCGCAGCCCGCGTCGAGGATCAGCGGCACATCACCATGTGCGCGCCATGCAGCGAGGGCCGCATCGAAGGCCGCGCGATTGTAGGCCTGCACCGGCTTGCGGAACGGCGTCGCGGCATGCTTGGCGACGAGCGTCGCGAGCTGCTCGTGTACTCCAGCTTGGGCCGTGGTGATGAAGCGTGAATTCCCTTGCATCGAAAAATTTCAAAGCCAGTCCGGCGTGCGATACACGTCGGTTGCAAAATCGATGAATGCGCGCACCTTCGGCGAAAGATGGCGGTTGTGCGGATAGACCGCATAGAGCTCGCGCGGCCGCATGCGATGCGTGGGCAGCACCTCAACGAGGTCGCCGCGCTGGAGGTCCTCGTGCACGATGAAGGACGCCGTCGTGGCGATGCCGATGCCGGCCAGCGCCGCCGAACGCAGCGCAATGCCGTTGTTCGCCTGGAAGGTGCCGCGCACCGGCACCGTGGCCTGCGCGCCGTCGGGACCGACGAAGCTCCATTCATGCGGACGCGGTACCAGCGTATAGGTCAGGCAGTTGTGCTGCGCGAGGTCCTGTGGCGTCTGCGGCGCACCGTGCCGCGCGAGATAGGCAGGCGAAGCGACCAGCAGCGTGGCGACCGTGGCAAGTTTCTTCGCCATCAGCGTCGAGTCGGGCATCTGGCGCGCCAAGCGCAGCGCTACGTCGAAACCTTCCTCGATCAAATCGACGTAACGGTCGTTGCAGACCAGATCGATCCTGAGCTCGGGATAGCGCTCCATGAAGCGCGGCAACCAGAGCGCCATGTCGAGCGTGCCGAAGGCCATCGGCGCATTGATGCGCAGCGTGCCGCGCGGCGTGGCCTGGTGGCGGCCGACGGCGAGGTCGGCTTCCTGCAATTCGTCGAGGATGGCGCGGGCGCGGTCGTAGTAAGTCTGGCCGGCTTCGGTCAGCGCGAGGCGGCGCGTGGTGCGGTTGAGCAGCTGGGCGCCGAGCAGGGTTTCGAGATGACGCACCTGGCGCGACATCACCGTATGCGAGACGTTGAGTTCAGCCGCGGCCGCGGAAAAGCCGCCGGCTTCGACGACGCGGCAAAAGGCTTTCAATGCGCTCAGTTGATCCATGACGGCTCCGTGCGTCCAGTGCTTTCCCGCGCACGGAGGCGCGGCGAGCGCCGTCACACCGGAACGCATACGGGAAGGAAGGAGTTCGAGTTGCCCGTCATCATGCCATAGGGCGGAAGATCGGACAGGTCGCGCGGAGGGACTGGAAAATTCGGAAAGGGATACGGGACAGGACGGTGCGCCGCGCCACGCATGCGGCAGGAAACCTGCAGGAAATGGCGGCGGCGTGTAAAAACGCGCTGGTCGGTCAGTGCAGCGTGACCGGTTGACGCATCAGTTCGTCATATTTGCCGAGGAAATCGTCAATTTCCTCGACGCTGGGCTCGGTCGCGATGAGGTTCTCTACTTCCTCCCGGAACGAGCGGGCCATGGCGCCGCCGATGAAGATCTCACGCTTGCCGGATTTATCCATGATTTCATATCCGCCAAAGCGCAGGGCCTCGCGGCCGGCATCTGCACCGAATTCCACGACGCTGTACTGCTCGCTGTTGTAGATGAGGTTCATGTTGCGCTCCTTGCACTACGAATGTTTACGGGTAATGCTCTGTTCACCCTTGATGCAAAAATGGGGCCACCTGAAGGAGTTTCAAGCCGCAACGACCGGCGTATCTTGACCAGCTTGGTATTGACTACGGCATCACGCGTGCAAGTCTTGAGTCAAGACAAGCAAGGCATCGTAGGGCGGGGCTGCAAGAAAGGCGCGCAGGCGCTCGAGATGTTCCGCATTGGCAAGACTGATGAAGAGCCGTTGCGGGCGCTGGCGGAGGAGGCGGTTGAGAGTGACGCGCAGCGTCAGGTTGCCGGTGCAGCACAGGCAGGCCGGCGCAATGCGCGCCACGTGCAATGACGGCATCGCTTCATCGAGCGGACTGCCGCCGGTCGGAATGCCTTCCAGGATGATCGCGGTCGGCACGTCACGCGGCAGACGGGCGGCGATCGCCGCTTCCCGCGCGGCGATGTCGGCGCCCAGCACGAGTGTCGTCGGCGTGGGCGCGTTCACGCAGTGCCGCTCTCAGCCTTGGTATCAGTGCTGTTTCTTGGACAGCTTGGCGGGTTCGACGCCGAGCTGTTTCAGCTTGCGGTAGAGGTGCGTCCGCTCGAGGCCGGTCTTCTCGGCAACGCGCGTCATGCTGCCGCCCTCGCGCACCAGGTGATGCTCGAAATACGCGCGCTCAAAGGCGTCGCGCGCTTCGCGCAGCGGCAATTCGAAGGACAGGCCGAAGATCTGGCCCTCGGGTTGAGGCGCGGATTGCGCCACGGCCATGGGTTGCTGTGCGGCCATCGCTGCGTGGACCGGCGGTGCATAGGCCGGCGCGGGCGCGTGATGATGATCGACCGGCATCGCCGGACGCAGATGATGCACGGGCGCGGGACGGACCGGCTCGGTATTGCGCGTCAACGCCTGTTGTACCGCCTTCAGTAATTTTTGCAGCGCGATGGGTTTCTCCAGGAAGTTGAGCGCCCCGATGCGCGTCGCCTCGACGGCCGTGTCGATCGTGGCGTGGCCCGACATCATGATCACCGGCATGGTCAGCAGGCCGTCGCGCTGCCATTCCTTCAGCAGCGTGACGCCGTCGGTGTCGGGCATCCAGATGTCCAGCAGCACGAGGTCGGGCGTCGATTGCGCGCGCTGCTCGCGCGCCTGTTGCGCATTTTCGGCGGTGGCCACGACGTGACCTTCGTCGCCGAGGATCTCCGAGAGCAATTCCCGGATACCCATTTCATCATCGACTACCAGAATGTTTGCCATATGCGTGCCTTATGTGCTGCGAGAGTTGCTCAACGAAGAATGCGCGGCAACGGAATTGATTGCGGTTTCCACTGTCGGTACGGCAACGGACTTCGGCGCTAACTTTAGCAGCAAAATTGCCACTTTGGCACCGCCGCCGTCCGATCGGTTCTTGATATCGATTCGACCGCCGTGCTCGTCAATAATTTTCTTCACCATGGCCAGGCCGAGGCCGGTGCCGCGCGGCTTTGATGTGACGTAAGGCTCGAAGGCGCGCGACAGGATCTTCGACGAGAAGCCGGGACCGTTGTCGGTGAGGGTGAGGCGCACTGCGGTCTGCTGTTCGCCGTCCGAATTCTGGTAATGCACCGCCTCGGTGACGAGGTCGATGTGCGGCGGCGTCCCCGCATCGCCGCGCTCCGCCACTGCATCTTGCGCATTTTGCAGCAGGTTGTGAATGACTTGCCGCAACTGGGTCGCATCTCCCATCACGGCGGGCAGGGCGGGCACGAGCTGCGCATGGATGACGTCGCGCTCGTCGCCGGCCACGTACAGGTGCAGGATTTCTTCGATCAGGTCGTTCAGGTCGAGCGGCGTCAGCACCGCCGGCGGCGTCTTCGCATAGTCGCGGAAGTCGTTGACCATGCGCTTCATCGCCTCGACCTGGTTCACGATGGTGCCGGTACTGCGCGCGAGCATGGCTGCGTCCGGGCCTTCGAGCTTGTGTTCAAGCTTCATCTGCATGCGTTCGGCCGCCAGCTGGATCGGCGTGAGCGGATTCTTGATCTCGTGCGCCAGGCGCCGCGCCACCTCGCCCCAGGCGATGGAGCGCTGCGCCGAGATCACGTCGGAGATGTCGTCGAACACCACCACATAGCCGCTGCCGCCGGCCACCGGCAAATGCGAGCCGCGCGCCAGCAGCGTGATGTTGTTGTCGCCGTCAAGCACGTCGGCGCGGCGCGGCACTTCGATCTGCTTCTGCCAGTGCGGATCGCCGCCGGCGCCGTCGTCGTCGCTATTGCCGCCGGCCGACTGCGCGCTCTGCTCGGTAAAGGCCTTGGTGATGGCATGCGCCAGCGGCTCGAAGCCTTCCAGCGCGGCCAGCGGCTTGCCGATCTGCGCATGGAAGTCGTGCTGCAGGATGCGGCCCACCGAGGCATTGCAGCTGATTAGGCGGAAATGCTTGTCGAGCACCATCACGCCGGCCGACATGTTCGCCAGCACCGATTCCAGATAGGCCTTGGCGTTCTCCAGCTCGATGCGGTTGCGTTCCACCGAGGCGCGCGCTTCCGACAGCTGGCGCGTCATGGTGTTGAAGGACTGCGTGAGCGTGCCGAGTTCGTCGGAGGTCGGCACGATGGGACGCGGCGACAGGTTGCCCTCGGCCACCGCCTTGGTGCCCTCGGCCAGCACCAGCAGCGGCTTGGCGAGGTCGCCGGCGATCAGGAAGGCGGCTGCGATGGCACCGAAGATGGCCAGCAGCAGCGTCAGCGTCAGCGTCACGATGTAGATCTTGCGCAGGCCTGATCGGGCCAGCGAGCGCTCCTGGTACTCGCTGTAGGCGGCGCGTAGCGCCTCCGCATTGGCGGCGAGATGCGGCGGCACCGGCTGCAGCAGCTGCAGGTAACGCGTGTCGTTCTGCAATGACAGCGCGGTGCTCGATGCCGGGATCGCCACCACCACCCGCAAGCGCAGGCCGTGCGACGACTCCGCCGCGTTCGCTGCATTGCCGGTGTCGTGATCGTCGAGTCCGCCTTCGATCGCCGCATAGGCGCGGCTCAGCCGCGCCTGACGCAGCATCGACGTGTTCGGCAGGTCGGGCACGAGTTCGCCGAGCCGTCCGCCCACACTGGCCAGCACCTGGCCGTTGCCGCCGAGGATGGTGGCTTCCTGCAACTGGCTCTGGTCGCGCAGGCGCGACAGCTGCGACACCTGCGAGGCCTCCGACAGATCGGACAACTCCAGCGCCATGCTGCGCGCCTTCGCGGTGAGGTCGGACAGCGAGTTGTCGAGTGCCGTGCGTCCCAGCGTGAGGCCGGCTTCCAGTGCGGATTCCACCCGCACGTCGAACCAGGATTCGATGGAGCGCGACACGAATTGCACCGAGACCATGTAGATCACCGTGCCCGGCAGGATGCCCACCAGCGCGAACAGGATCACCAGCCGCGCCATGATGCGCGAGCCGAACTCGCGCCGCTTGTAGCGCGAATACAGCCGCTGCAGCAACAGGCCGACGAGGAACAGCAGCGCGCCGGCCATCAGCGCATTCAGGCCGAGCAGCCAGGGGTAATGCGTGTCGAAATACGCGGAGTTCTCGGACGCCGAGGCGAGCAGGAACAGCAGGATGCTGACCACCGCACCGCCGACGACCAGGAGATAGCGCAAGAAACGCTGCACGTTATTCCGCCTTGAAGGTGAATTGCTTGCGATCGGACGACAGGCGCCAGTCGCTGTTGTTCAATGCATTGACCTGGAAGGGCTTGGGCATCAGCGCCGTGTCGAGCGCCATGCGCACCGTGAGCAGGTAGGTTTCGCCCGGCTTGAGCACGCCCTTCTCCGCGATCAGCCAGCGGCCGGGGCGGCGCACCAGCGACAGCGCTTCGTCGAGCGTGCTGAAGCTGGCCTGCAGCCGGCCGCCGATGGCCGCCTGATATTGCCGCGTCAATGCATTGTAGGAAATCCGGGTGGTCTGCGAAGTGCTCACCGGTTTTTCATCGAACCAGTACCAGCGCGGCCGGGTGATGTCGACCTCGGTGGTGAAGTACAGCGGAATGCCGTGTCCGACCGCCTCTTCCAGGCTGCGGTTCAATTCGAAGGAAAAGCCGAGCGAGATGCGATAGCCGTCCTCGCTGTTCTCCAGGCTGGCGCGCGTAATCTCGATGCCCTCGGCACGCGCGGCGGGCGCGAGCACGGCCAGCGTCAGCGCGCACAGCAGCAGGGCCGGCCATTTGGCGAGGCCTGCAACACGACGGCGAACGATGAACAGAGCGGGCAGAAAAATGGCGAATTGCATTACGGGTCCGCGCCGGACGGCACCTATGCCACGAAGCCGGCCGCGGCGGATGCGGCCCGGGTTGGAAACTTGTCAATCACGCGAGCGGAATGGCCAATCGTGCAACGAGGAGTCTTCATGCGTCCTTCCGGTAGGGCCGGGAGGCCCTTCATGCGATGCGTTCGGATGCTGCGGATACTATCAGTG
>SPQI01000138.1 GCA_004570315.1 Oxalobacteraceae bacterium OM1
CGCCAGGAGCGGGCAGGGCGGGGTGGACCACATCGAGGCGGTGCCGGTGGATGCTGCCGCACAGGCCGGCGGCACCCACCAAGCGCCGGCCGATGCAGCCCGGCAGGCGGTACCTCGCCTCCCGCGTCATGCCGCCCCGAACAGGCAATGGGGCAGGCTGCGCCAACTGCCGTCCGCGATCGGCGTCCTGCTGCTGGATCTGCTGCCGCTGGCCTTGTTCGTCTTTCTCACGGCAGTGTCGTCGCGCTGGCTGGGAGGGACCGACGTATCGTTCCGGCTCATGATCCGCGCCGTGGCCGGCGCCTATGTCGGCATGCGCATCGCCATGGCGGTGCTGCGGCTGCTGGTGGCGCCGGACGGCTGCGGCATCCCGGTGCTGCGCGTGCGTCCCGGCATTGCGCGCACGCTGTACCGCTGGCTGCGCCTGATGATCGTCACGGCGGCATGCGGCGTGGGCCTGGCCGGCATGGCGGGCGCGCTCGGCGCGGGGCTGGACGAACGGCTGGCGATCATGAAGGCGGTCTCGCTGCTGGTGCATCTGTTCGCTGTCGTCCTGATTTTGCGGATACGCCGTCCGGTCGGCGCCATCATCGTCGCTTCCGCCCGTGCCGGACATCCGCTTGCCATCGTGCGGCAGTGGCTCGCGCAGACCTGGGCCAGTTTCGCGATCGTGCTCGTCATGGGCATCTGGGTCGTATGGGCGCTCGGCGTACACGACGGATTCCAGAAGCTGCTCCACTTCATCGGCGTGACGGCCGCCGTCACCATCGCCGCGCGCATCGTTGCCATTCTCGTTCTTGGCGCATTGGGACGCATGTTCCATGTTCGCGAGGCGAACGCCGCGGCACCGGCAATGCCCGATGGCGACGCGCGGCAGGAGCGCTACTACGTATTGGGGCAACGGCTCGTGACCATCGCCATCAGCGTGTGTACCGTAGTGGTCCTGCTGCAGGTATGGGGCTTCGACGTGGTCGGCTGGTTGACGCAGGGACCCATCGGGCGCCGGATTCTGTCGGCCATCACGACGACTGCGGTGGCCGCCATCGTCGGCATCCTCATCTGGGAAGTCGCCAATGCCGGCATCGAACGGCGGCTGACGCTCTGGTCCAAACACGGGGACGTGGTCCGGGCAGCGCGCCTGCGCACGCTCCTGCCGATCCTGCGGACCTGCCTCTTCATCGTGATCGCGCTCGTGATCGGCCTGACCGCGCTCAACGAGATCGGCATCAACACCACGCCGCTGCTGGCGAGCGCGAGCATCGTCGGTGTCGCCCTCGGCTTCGGTTCGCAGAAACTCGTGCAGGACTTCATCACGGGCATTTTCCTGTTGCTCGAGAATGCCATCCAGGTGGGCGACTGGGTGACGGTGGCCGGCGTCTCCGGCACCGTCGAAGACCTGTCGATCCGCACCGTGCGGCTGCGCGCCGGGGATGGCTCGCTGCATATCGTCCCGTTCAGCTCGGTCACGACGGTGAACAACAGCAATCGCGGACTGGGCAATGCGGCGATGCGGGTGAGCGTCGGTTTCGGCACGGACATCGAACGGGTGATGAACGAGCTCAAGCGCATTGGCACGGACTTGAAGGCCGATCCCAACTTCCGCGACAACATTCTCGGCGATCTCGAAATCTGGGGCGTGGATGCGGTCGACGGCTCGACCGTCACGCTGGCGGGCCAGATGCGCTGCACCGACAAGGGACGCTGGGGCGTGCAGCGCGAACTGAACCGTCGCATCCTGGAGCGCTTCCGCCAGCTCGGCATCCAGATCGCCGACCCGCGCGCCACCGTGCTGCTGCCGCGCGAAGCCCCGCCGCCGGTCGCCTCGGCCGTACAGCAGGCCGGTCCGGACAGAAGCACGAACGACGAGGTGCCTGCGCGCGAACCGCCGGTGGCGAAGCGATAAGCCCTGCAACGCGGGCGGTGATTCGAGAAACGGTGCGATCGCCGCCACTTCGGTGCGTCCCGGCGGCGTCGCAGGAATTCGAGCGCGTCCCGGTTCGGCCACTATGCAGGCTCTGCCGCCCCAGGGCGCCGTCGTCGTGCGGCCGCCGGGGGCGTGTTGCATGGTCGTGTTCCGATCGATGCGCTCGGGCGCGCCTATCGTTTCACCGGCTTCGTATTGACGCCCATGCACAGCACGCCGGTCAGCACGGCCAGGCCGACATGTGCGGCATACAACGCCGTAAAGCCGCTGCGCTCCAGCACATCATGCCCGACGACCAGAATGGTGACCGCCACACCGAGGACGGAGCCGATCTGGCGCACTGCCTGGTTGACGGCGGTGCCGACGGCATATTGATCATGCGGCAGGCCCGCGGCCGCCGCACCCGACAGCGAGGGCAAGACCATGCCGACCCCGATGCCGCTCATCAGCAGGGCAGGGAACCATTGCGTCCAATAGGCCGGCGTCGTTCCGGGCACGAGCGCAAGCCAGAGGCCGCTGCACGCATAGACGAAGGAGCCCAGGACTAGGCCGGGACGATGTCCGAGGCGCGCGGCGAAGCGGCCGCTGATGATTGCGGTCGGCACGACCATCAGCGGACCGGGCGTCACGGCGATGCCGGCCAGCGGCAGGCTGAAATGCCAGATCCGCGTCAGGTACGAGAAGAACGCGAAGAACATCATGGCGAAGGCCATCCCGAACGACAGCGTGGCAAGGTTCACGGCGCTGTAGGTGCGGTTGCGGAACAGCTGCAGGTCGACCAGCGGATGCCGGGTCGTGCGCGCCCATGCGATGAAGGCGGCAAAGGCGAGCGCCGCCCCCGCGAGCACGATGCCGATTTCGCCGCGCGTCCAGGTCGTCGATTCGAACTGCGTGATGCCCAGCGCGACGCCGCCGACGCTGGCGGCAAGCAGCACCATCCCGAGCAGATCGACATGCCGATGCTCGCGCGTGCTGCGCGATTCCTGCAGCAGCGAGTAGCCCCAGATCAGGGAAACCGCGCCAAGCGGCAGGTTGATGTAGAAAGCCCACGGCCAGCCCATGGCGTCCACGATGAAGGAACCGAGGCTCGGGCCGATGGCTGCCGCCAGTCCGCCCATCGCTCCCCACAGGCTGACGGCAACCGCGCGGCGCTGCGGCGGAAAGGCGTCGAGGATGAGGGACAGCGAAGCCGGGATGAGCAGGGCGGCGCCGACCGCCTGCACCGTGCGCGCCAGCACCAGCAAGCCGAGGCTGGGCGCAGCGCCGCACACGGCCGAAGCCGTGACGAAGATGGCCGTGCCAAGCAGGAAGACTCGCTTGCGGCCATGCATATCCGCGAGGCCGCCCGCCGGGATCAGTACCGCGGCGTAGGCGACGGTGTAGGCGTTGAGCACCCAGGACAGATTGGCGGCGCTGTCATGAGGGAAGCTGGCCTTCAAGGCGCCGAAGGCGGCGTACAGCATCGTGGTGTCGATCGACACGAGCAGGACGGCAATGCTGGCGATCCAGAAGGTCGGCCAGGGCGAACGGCTTGCGGCAAGCGTCGCTGTCGCCGGCGCCGTCGTCGTGGGGATCATTGTCATGGTTTTCTCCGGTTGGGCGCCGGTGGGCGCAGGCTGAATCAGGGCAGGGCCCCGGCATGTGAAACGGATGCGTCCGCGTCCGGCGGTGCGCCGTCAGCCGGGCTCGTGCGGTCATTCCTGAATATGATGGGCATCATATTTGTTGATCCAAAAAAGCCGCCTTGCGGCGGCATGGAAATTTGCAAGGACTTGCCTCAGCCGGCCGTGTCGTAGCGGTCCAGCAATGCAGACCGGCTCGTCTCCAGCAATGCGAGGCCTTGCCTGCCGCCCAGCGAACGCGCCAGCTGCAGCGTGCCGACCAATGTGCTGGTAATGACGGCCGCCTCTGCCCGTTTCACCGCTGCAGGAAGGGCGGCCTCCACGCGGCGCATCAAGCCGAGCACGCGCTCACGCGATGCGTCGAGCATGGGTTCGGACTGCCGCGCCATGTCGCTGCCGAGCGCGGCGACGACGCAACCCGTTTCCGGCGCATGCATGTGTCCCGGCGACAGGTAGGCCTCGATCAGCGCCCGCAGCGGCGACGCGCCTTTGCGCTGCAATTTCTCCACCGTGTATTCGAGCGACTCGGCACTTTGCTTCCCGGCATAGTGAATCGCCGCCGCCACCATGTCGTCGCGCGATGTGAAGTGCGCATAGAAACCGCCATGCGTCAGCCCGGCCCGTTTCATCACGTCGGCCACGCTGACGCCTGCCACGCCGTGGCGCCGGATTGCCTCGGCGGCCGCATGCAGGATGCGTTCATGCGACGCTTCCTTGCGATCAATCTTTAGGTTCGTTTCCGTCATTCATCATATGATGACCGTCATATGATGGCCATCATACCACAAGTCCGGAGAAGCGCCGCCCGCGCGGCAGGCGGCGCGGTGCCGCATCACGCCGCCAGCTTCAGCGCAACTTTCGGGAAGTCGATGTCGACGCGGCTTGCCTTGCCGAGGATGTTGGTGAGGAAGTTCATCCCGACGTGGGTGATGACTTCGACGATCTGCGCATCGGTGAAGCCGGCGTTGCGCATTTCGGCCAGTTCGAGCGCGCTGACCTCGCCGGTTTTGTCCATCAGGCTCTGTGCGAATTTGACGGCGGCGGCGGCTTGCGCATCCTCGCTGGTGCCGGCACGGGCGGCGGCGATCTCGTCGTTGCTCAGGCCGGATTTGCGGCCGATGGCCGTGTGGGCGGACACGCAATATTCGCAGCCGTTCTGCTGGGCCAGCGCGAGCGCGATGCGTTCGCGGGTCGGGGCATCCAGTGCGCCGTCGTTGGCGACGCCGTGCAGGCCCAGGAAGGCGCGCAGCGCCACCGGCGAATTGGCGAAGACCTTGAGGAAGTTCGGCACCATGCCGAGCTGGTCGCGGATGGCGGTCAGCAGGGCGGCTTGCTCGGCGGTGGCGTTGTCGAAGTCGATGGTGGTGATGCGGGTCATGGTGCAGCTCCTTGAATGAAGTGGGATGAGATGTTCCGGTGTGTGTTGCCCGGTGACTGCAGTGTCGTTGTTCTGGTCCGTGAAGAGAATCGGCGCGCAGGCCAATGCACCATTCCCGAAACTGGAATGGCGTGAAGGAGGGGGCCGAGGGGGACCGCCTGCAGCGAAGGCGCCGCGGCAGCAGACCGGGAAGTCAGGCTTCGTCGAGTGCGCTGCGCAGCGTGCTGGCGGCCAGATCGACGAAGGTGCGCACTTTGGCGGAAGAGCGCCGGCCCTCGCGGTTCACCACGCTCACCGGCAGAGGCGGCGGCGCATAGTCGGACAGCAGCGCCACCAGGCTGCCGTCGCGCAGAGAGGGTGCTGCCATGTAGGAGAGGATGCGCGTGATGCCGAAGCCGTCGCGCGCGGCGCGCATGGCGGCCTCGTTGCTGTTCACCACGAGACGCGGCGTCACCCGTACGGTGCGCGCTTCGCCGTCTTCCTGAAAACGCCAATCGGACGTCGCCGTGATGCCGGTGGCCTGGATGACGACATGCCCGTCGAGGGCCTCGGGCACCGTCGGCTTGCCGTGCCGCTCGAGGTAGGCGGGCGCCGCGCAGACGATGTGCCGCACGCGGCCGACTTCCCGCGCGTGAAAGCTGGAGTCGGCCAGCTTGCCGAGACGCACGGCAACGTCGATGCCTTCCTCCATGAGGTTCACGATGCGGTCGAGGAAGCGGCATTCCACCTCGGTTCCGGGATGGCGCGTCAGGTAGGCGGTCACGACCGGCGCCACATGCATCTGTCCGAACATGACGGGGGCGGTGACCACCAGCCTGCCGCGCGGCTCGGCATGCAGGCCGAGCGCGGCCTGCTCGGCTTCGGCGACGTCGGCGAGAATGCGCCGGCAATCGTCGACATAGCGGGCGCCGGCATCGGTGGTGGTGACGATGCGTGTGGTGCGCGTGAGCAGGCGCACGCCCATGCTGTCCTCCAGGTCGCTGATGGCGCGCGTCACGACCGGCGGCGAAATGTTCAGCTTGCGCGCGGCAGGCGCAAAGCCGCCTTCGTCGACGACCGCCACAAAAATCGCCATCGTGTAGAGCCGGTCCATGGTCGTCCTTTCGGGCAAGCGCTTGGCCCATTCTGCGCGAGTTCCGCCGGCCGGGCAAACGGCTGCCAACCGGCAGAGCAGGCTCGGCACGCCGGCGTACACTGTAAGACCCCGCCGCAACACGCTACCGGAGCTTCCCATGCCTACCGACAATCCAGGCGAGCAAGGCGTCTCGACCGCAGCAAGCGCCGAGTTCGAGACCTGTCCGGCGGGCTCGCTGGACCGCGCGGTGTTTGCCCTGCGAACCTTGAGTGCGGGAAACCGGGCCTTGCTGCGCGCGACGGACGAGGCACAACTGCTGCGCGACATGTGCGACGTCGCCATTGCCGCAGGCGGCTATTGCGGCGCCGGCGTCGTCTACGCGGGGGACGACAGCGCAAAAGAATTGCAATGGATGGATTGGTCGGTCAGGCGCGACGGCATGGCGGTCGGGGTTGACGTCACGGAAGTAAACCGCGCGGGCCTCACCTGGGACGACACGCCGCTCGGGCAGACGGCTGTCGCCATGGCAATCCGTACGCAGGCGCCTTGCATCGGCCGCAACCTGCTTGCCAACCCGGTCTACGAGCATCCCGCCTATCATCCGCTCAAGACGCTGGCCGAACAGGCCGGTTTCGCGGCGATTACCGCACTGCCGCTTACCTATGGCGGCAAGGCGCTCGGCGCAATCTTCATCGCCGCCAGCGAGATGGACGCCTTCCGCGATGAAGAGCTGCGCCTGTTGGGCGAACTGGCCGACGACCTCGCCTTTGGCATCTGGGCCTTGCGTACGCGCGCCGAGCATCGACAGGCGCTCGCCACGATCGAGCGCCTGGCCTATTGCGATCCGCATACCGGACTGCCGAACCGCACCCGGCTGCTCCAGGAACTCGATGCGGCCTTGAAACGCGGCGTGGCCGAGCAGCAGCCGGTGGCCATGCTGCACCTCAGGATCGATCGGTTCCAGGAGGTGCATCAGGCGCTCGGATTCCATGCCTCGAACGAACTCATCCAGCAACTGGGCCAACGCATTGCCGAGCTGCTGCAGAATGGGATCACGCTCGCACGCATCGCAGACGACAGCTTCGGCATCGTGCTGCCCGGCTTTGCGCAACAGGACGCGGCATTGTTTGCCAGCGGTCTAAGCCATGCAGTCGAAGGGGCGGTCGTCATCGCCGGCGTTCCGGTCGATCTGCCATTGCGGGCTGGCCTCGCGGTCTATGCGCCGGCCTCCGGCGAACCGCCGGAACCGGAGGTGCTCGTGCGCCATGCGACCGCCGCGCTCCAGCAACACACGCTCGCCTACGGGCGGGTGCGCATCTACATCGATGACCACGCACGCGAAAGCGCCTCGCAGCTGGCGCTGATGGGCGAACTGCGTCACGCGATCGAACACGATGAGCTTCGCCTCTATTGCCAGCCGAAGGTTGATATCCGATCGGGCTGCGTGCAGGGCGCGGAGGCGCTCGTGCGCTGGCAGCATCCGCGCCACGGCATGATCGCACCGAGCCGCTTCGTCAAGCTGGCGGAACAGAGCGGGATGATCGCCGCGCTGACGAGCTGGCTGCTGCATGCCTCTTTCGGCCAGGTCCGCGAGTGGCAGCACGCCGGCATGGACCAGACGCTGGCCATCAACCTCTCGGCATACGACCTGCACGATCCCTCCCTGCCGCGCCACGTGGAGCATCTCCTGTCGGCATGGGGCGTGCGCCCGTCCCTCGTGCAGTTCGAGCTCACCGAAAGCGCGCTGATCGACGAACCGGCGGCGGCGCTGGAAGCGCTGGCGCGCCTGAAGTCGCTCGGCGTGGGCATTCTCATCGACGACTTCGGCACCGGCTACTCCAGCCTGAGCTACTTGCAGAAATATCCGATCGACGGCATCAAGATCGATCAGTCGTTCGTCATGCCGATGCATCGCAGCCAGGATTCCGCCGTCATCGTGCGTTCCACCATCGAACTCGGCCACAACCTCGGCATGGAAGTGGTTGCCGAAGGCGTGGAAGACGAGGCGATATGGGAGTTGCTCGCAGCCGAGGGCTGCGATATCGCGCAAGGGTATTTCATCGGCAAGCCCATGCCTGTGCATGAATTCATGCAGTGGAAGAGCGCGTGGACGGCACGCGCCTGAGCGCCGCGCACCGGCGGCCTGCACGGTAAGCGCGGAAAGGCGTGTCTATGCCAACAGCAGGCAGGCGCCAGACAAATTTCCCGAGGCCTGCGAACGCTGGCTGCCTGCGGCCATACCCTGTCCGCCGGACATGGCCACGTACATGGTGCTGGTGGTGTTTGCCGGATTGAACAGGATTGACCTGTCACTGCCCGTTGTCGTTGCGCAGGCGGCAAGCGTTGCAGTTGCCATCAGGATGAGGATCGCTTTCATCGCTGCTCCATCACGTCGTCATCGCATGGTTCATGATAGGTCGTGAAGTCCGAAGAGGCGATGTTGGCTTTAGGCTATGGATGGTGTGTTCGCGTTGATGGAGCGCAGCGCTGCCCGCGCCGGGCAGGACTGCCGAATCGGAACACGGCGATAGAATCGACGCTGTCGATGTCGGCCCAAGGAGAACACGATGACCGATCTGCTCGATCTGCCCGCCCGTCAACTCGTGGCGCGGCTGGCATGCCGTGAGCTGAGTGCGGAAGCGGTGGCGCGCGCCGTCATCGAGCGCATCGAGGCCGAGGAGGGGCGGCTGAAGGCGTGGAGCTATTTCAACGCCGATCAAGTGCTCGCCCAGGCACGCCGCCTCGACGCCACGTCGATACGGGGCGTGTTCCACGGTCTGCCGATCGGCGTCAAGGACTTGATGGACACCGCAGACATGCCGACCACCTATGGTTCGCCGATCTATGCCGGCCATCGTCCGCGCTTCGATGCCGCGGCGGTGGCTGCAGCC
>SPQI01000259.1 GCA_004570315.1 Oxalobacteraceae bacterium OM1
GGGACAGCAATGCCGGTTCGGTAATGAGGCAGTTGCGGCGCACGCAATCGACTTCGACTTCGAACGTGATGCCGCCAGCGCTCGAGTGCGGCGCGGGATGAGGACCGTACATGGAATCTCCTTGAAATGAAATAGGGAACGAGGCGGGACGCGATTGGCCTACCTGCACAGAAAGCGAAGGGCACGCCCACGCAATGCCATGGCGCGCCTGGCGACACAGTTGATGGGCCTTAAGGTGAGGGAAACGGAACCGGCATGATCCGTTGCAGGGCGGTACTCAGTTCATACAACTTAGATCGCAGGCTTGCCACTTCGTTCGAAACGAGCGGCAAGCTTCGGCATGCCGAAGTCGGATGCAAGCGTTCTCCTGCGGACGTGCAAGCGTTGACCGATGAATATAAGCGCTTTGTTCAGGATGAGCTCGGCGGCGCGGACGACGACGTAGTGGCTGCAGCAACAGCGAGCTAAGCTTGCCGCGATGTAGGAGAGACCTTCGTTTCCAGGCCACAAAAGAAAAAGCCCGTCAATCTGACGGGCTTTTGTTTTCCGACGGCTGGCTGCAGCCCATGCTATCTGCGTGGTGCGTCAGTTACGTTTGCCAGTTCGCCCATGCGATCTGCATGGTGCGCACAGGGTTCCGCTACTCAACCGTATCAAGCGCCGTGCGCTCGATCATGCGGGAAAGAGATTGGCGGCGCCTTAGATGGCGCGAATGTTGGTGGCCTTCGCGCCTTTCGGGCCGGTGCCACGCTCGAACGATACGCGCTGGTTTTCAGCGAGGCTTTTGAAGCCGTTCGATTGAATGTCCTGGAAGTGAGCGAACAGGTCGTCGCCGCCTTCGTCCGGCTTGATAAAGCCGAAGCCCTTGGAGTCGTTGAACCACTTCACTGTGCCTGTTTGAGTCATGATTTTGTCCTTTCGGAATGAATAGGGCTTGCGCCGGGAAACACCGGAACCAAGAAATACGACCGAAGGGAATCAGACAGGAATGGCTCTTGGGAAAGAGCAAGACGGGAACGAGACCAGCAAAGACGACGACTTGATGCAAGTGCAGGCACACACTATACATCGATTCGTCAGGAAGCGTCGATTTTATCTCGGGCCGGAACAGTCAGCGTCCGTCGCGGCAATCTTTCCCAACTGCTCGAGAGTGGCCGGTCATCGGGTGACATCCTCGCGCGTTCACATGCTGCTTCCAATCTTGGAAACAACAACGGTGCGCCGATTTTCCAGAATACCTGGTGGACACCTCAAATAAGCTTGCTGGTTAGTCCCTGTAGAATGGTCTGCACTTCCTCACCGCTTCGAGTTCCAGCCGGTGGGGGCATTCCTTCACCACATCTACGAAGCCGCTCGGGGCTCATGACTTCCATGCAGAATACGGTAAGCAAAGCGTTCCTTTCGACCGGCATCCCCGGTCTCGATAACATACTCGGTGGCGGACTGACCAAGGAGCGGTTGTATCTGTTGGAAGGCGACCCAGGTGCCGGCAAGACGACAATGGCGCTTCAGTTTCTGGTGGAAGGCGTAAGGCAAGGCGAATCCGTCCTCTATATTACTTTGGCTGAAAACGACGTCGAGTTGCGTGCCGTCGCCGAGTCGCATGGCTTTTCGATGGAAGGGGTAACGATCCACGAAGTCATCCCAGAAGAAAGCATTCTGGATCCGGATGAACAGTACACCGTGTTGCACCCCTCTGAAGTGGAGCTGAGCGAGACCAACAACCGTATCCTGGAAGTGATTGAAAAGCTCAACCCGGCGCGCGTCGTGCTGGACTCGCTTTCGGAACTGCAGCTCCTTTCCGGCAACGCCCTGCGTTATCGCCGCCATGTGCTGGCGCTGAAGCAGTATTTCGCAAAGCGCTCGTGTACGGCACTTCTCCTCGACGACAAGACTGCCATTGGCGGCGATCAGCAGGTACGGAGCATCGCTCATGGCGTCATTTCGCTCCAGAGCAGGGCATCGGAGTATGGTGCCGAAAGACGCGTGGTGCGCATCCTGAAATACCGCGGCATTGCCTTTCGACGTGGTCCCCATGACTATTCGATCGTTACCGGGGGCATCGTCGTCTATCCACGCCTCGTTGCGGCGGAGTCGCGCGAACTCGTCAAGCGTGCGCAGATGTCGAGCGGTTTGCCGGCCTTCGATGCGCTGCTCGGCGGCGGCGTTGAAGAAGGCTCGAGCACGCTCATTTCCGGGCCGCCAGGAACAGGCAAGTCGAGCCTGGCCATGCAGTTCGTGAAAGCGGCGACGGTGCAAGGGAACCGCGCGGCATTGTTCCTCTTCGAGGAATCATTCAATACCCTGTTGAACCGCAGCGACGGCATCGGCACAGACCTGCGCACGCCCTATGACGCCGGACTGCTCACTGTACATCAGATCGATCCTTCCGAGCTGTCGCCGGGCGAGTTCACGCACGCCGTGTGCGCCGCCGCGGATGCCGGCGCCAAGGTCATCGTCATCGACAGCCTGAACGGCTATATGAATGCGATGCCGGAGGCGGGCTTCCTGACAACGCATCTGCATGAAGTCTTGACCTACCTGGGCCAGCGCGGCGTAGTGACGTTCATCATTGGCGTTCAGGCGGGAATGGTCGGCGTCATGACGACCGGGGCGGACGTCAGCTACATGGCGGACAATGTGCTGATACTGCGTTATTTTGAAGCCCGGGGTGCCGTCGAAAAAGCGATATCCGTATTCAAGAAGCGCGGCAGCGCGCATGAGACCACGTTGCGCCAGTTCCGCATTACATCGGGCGGCATCGAAGTGGGAAGAGTCCTCGGAGACTTCCAGGGCGTCCTGACCGGCGTGCCTACCTTGGTGAGGTCAGAGGGCAAGAATGATGAGCCGCATCACGATCCGGATTGACCGGGCCGATCACCTTCTCACCAAGGCAGCACGTGGAACATCGAATACTGATTTACACGCCTACCGGCAAGGACGGAAAACTGGTTTCCAAGGTCTTGGAGCACTCCAACCTGGAGTGCCATGTCTGTCCCAACGCCGGTGAAATCATCCATGAACTTGGCAAGGGCGCAGGAGGCATTCTGATCGCGGACGAGGCGTTGACAACAGATTTTCTGCGATCGCTTACGCAGTATCTCAAGCAGCAACAAGCCTGGTCGGACCTGCCGATTCTCGTGTTGAGCCGGCGCGGACTCGATTCGCCGGACATGCGAAATATTTACCTAAAGCTGGGCAACGTGACACTGCTGGAGCGGCCAGTGCAAAGCGTCACGCTGGTCAGCGCCGCGACCTCGGCACTGCGGGGCCGCAAGCGTCAATACGAAATGCGCGAAGTGGACCGTCGCAAGGATGAATTCCTCGCGATGCTGGCGCACGAGTTGCGCAATCCTCTGGCGCCCATCAGTGCGGCGTCGGACCTCCTTGGTTTTGCGCAGCTTGACCACGCCCGCGTCCGCCAGACCAGCGAAGTCATTTCCCGTCAGGTCAGGCACATGACCAGCCTGATTGACGACTTGCTGGACGTCTCCCGCGTGTCCAGAGGGTTGGTATCGCTCGAGCGGTCGCAGCTCGACGCAAGGCAGATCGTGAGCCATGCGGTGGAGCAGGTTCGCCCGCTGATCGACGCGCGACGCCATCGACTGACGGTGCAGACGCCGCCCGATCCCGCCGTGATTCACGGCGACAAGAAGCGCCTGATTCAAGTCGTCACGAACTTGTTGAACAACGCGGCGAAGTATTCGCCCGAGGGCGGCAACATCCTGCTTACGGTGGATGTGGACCACGAGACCGTCATCCTCAGGGTCGTCGATGACGGCATTGGCATGACGCCGGATGTCATTGAATGCGTGTTCGAGATGTTTACACAAGCCGAGCGCACATTGGATCGCTCGCAGGGAGGCCTCGGCATCGGCCTGGCCCTGGTAAGAAGCTTGGTGGAGATGCACGGCGGTACCGTTGCGGCGTCAAGCGACGGTATTGGAAGGGGTAGCCAGTTTGCCGTGATTCTGCCTCGTATAGCGGAATCGAAGCCGGTCCACGAGGCAAATGAACAGGGCGGAAAAGTGGCCGCCACCGCAGGCCGACGGCTGCTGCTGGTCGACGACAATGTCGATGCAGCACGCATGTTGGCGATGCTGCTCGAATCGGCGGGACACGCAGTACTCGTCGAGCACAGCGCACGGAGCGCGCTAGAGCGCGCGCGCGCGGAGCGGCCCAGCGTATGCCTGCTCGATATTGGCCTGCCCGAGATGAGTGGTAACGAGCTCGCAAGGCAGCTGCGGTCGCAGCCTGAGACGGGGCAGTCCATCCTGATTGCAATTACTGGATACGGACAGGAACAGGACAAAAGAGCCACCGCAGCGGCCGGCTTCGATCATCACTTCGTCAAGCCGGTCGATACCGCACACTTGCTGCACTTGTTGGCCACTCTGCCGTAACGCAGGTCATGCATGGCTTGCCGGTGCAGGTCGATTCTCAAGCTTTCTGTCCGCTGTGTGAAGTCTGGTTGCCGGTATCGCACGCCAGGTTTAGCGTGAAGCCGGCCATCAAGCGGGCGGGGCGCAACAGTGTCCGTCGGTTACTCCGTTGTTCCGTGTCGTTGGGCTGCATAATCTGGTTACGGTCATGCGACGAATTGGGCTGAGTTTTATGGCTGTTTGGGGTCGATTTCACCAGTTCGCGATCGAAGCTTGACCGTTCAAAAATCAGCGTGAAGCGGACGTCGACATGATTCGTATGGCGGCCCAGTGCGGCCGCTAGCAGAACTTCGCGCGTTGCCCGGCGAGCGGAACTGCGGACATTGTCGACTGTCCGGTTGGTGGCAGCAGTCTGCCCAGCGGGCTGGCTGTCGTGCCGGCTTCGATCTTCAGCACATGGGTGTAGATCATCGTGGGGTTGACATCGCTGTGGCCAAGCAGCTCCTGCACCGTACGGGTGTCGGTATTGGCCTGAAGTAAGTGGGTCGCAAAGCTGTGCCGCAGCGTATGCACGCTCACGTGCTTGGCAATCCCGGCGTCAGCCACCGCGCGCTTGAGTGCTCGCTGCAGCCGTTCCGGATACAGGTAATGCCGCCGGATAATGCCGGTTTGCGGATCGGTGGATACAGTCGGCGATGGAAAGACCCAGTGCCATGCCCATGCCTGACCGGCACGCGGGTATTTCGCTTCCAGCGCATGCGGCAAAAACACGCCGGGCAGGTTGGCTTTCCGATCGCCTTCCCATAGCGCGCGGGAATAGCGCAGTTGCTCCTGGAGGGCGACCCGAATGCCGTCCGGTAGCATAACCACGCGATCCTTGGCCCCTTTGCCTTCCCGGACAATCACCACCCGCCGGTCGAAATCGACATCCTTCACCCGTAGCGACAGCGCCTCGCGCAGGCGCAAGCCGGTGCCACACAGCAGGCGGGCCAGCAGACCGGTCACGCCATCCATCCGCGTCAGGATGAGCCGTACCTCCTCAGCAGTCAGCACCACCGGAATGTGCTTGCTGGGTGCTGTCCGGCCGATCTCCTGCAGCCAGGGCAAGTCCATATCCAGCACTTCCTTGTACAGGAACAACAGTGCGCTCAATGCCTGCCGATGGGTGGAAGCTGACACCCGGCGGACATTAGCGAGCATCGACAAAAAGGCCTTTACCTCCTTCGCGCCCATGTCCCGCGGACGCCGCACGTCATGCCAGCGGATGTACCAGCGGACCCAGCACACGTAGCTTTGCTCGGTGCGCAAACTGTAATGTAGGTAACGCAACCTTTCCCGGACCTGATCCAGCAGGCGCGTGGACGTCAACGGCGGCTTGCGTGGCTTGTCGGTTTTGTTAATGCTGTACATTTATACAGCATAGCCGCTGTCAGGCAGGCCGCAAGCGGCTTGGCGGGACAGGGATATGGGATATTAGACGACGGGGCGCCATGTTAGATTGGTATTTTGCGATCTATAACAAGTTAGCCTGTATGGGGAGCCAGTTGATGCGCCTTCTGCCGAATTCCACTGTCGACCGCGTCACCGTTGTCCTCTTTGGTGCCGGGTTTGTGCTCGTCGCTACGGGATTGCTCATTGTAGAAGGCCGCCTCATCTGGAAGGCTGGGGCAGCGTGCTGGCTTGTGGCCTACTTCATTGTCGTAGTGGAGAATTTCCATTCACGCCGGCCGGTCCAAACCCGCGGCGGCGTGATTCGAGCTGAGGCTGGGCGCATGCGCTATCTTGCACCGTATATTTCGATGTTTTTTATAGGTGCGGTCGCGGCCATAATCTTAATCACCGCATGATGCAGGCTAACATCAAGATCAGCACAGTCAGCTTCGCAGCTGGTTATCACAGACGTTAGTCGGCACAGTATGCAGACATCGCGATCACTTGCTGTCTTATTGTTATGCTTATGTGGGCTTGCGACTGCGCAGTCGCCCACTCATTGCAAACCTGGCGAGTCGACGTACTTCTCGTGCGCGGTCGGTTCGGCAGGAAAGGTGGTTTCCATCTGCGGCGGTCCATTACGCGTTACCGCCGACGCAGACGAGTTGCCCTCATGGCTTCAATATCGCTTTGGGCTTTTGGAGAGCCCGGAACTTGTGTTTCCAACTCAGAAAAGGAACTCCGTTTTACAGTTTCTTGGTGAGCATCATCAGGGGCAAACGATGAATGCCTCCTCCGTTGCCTTCCGTAGCGGTCCCAACCAATACTCTGTAATGACTCTCCAATCACCTATGACGGGAAAGACCTTCGATGGAATTACGGTTTCTCGCCCGGGCAGAAAGCTGATGTCATTGCCTTGCACGAGCAAGCCCACGATCTCTCCCGACTTTCCAGCACTTGCTAATGGTCTTGAACCCGTACCGTAACCAGCCGGCTAACTCCGCGGTCAACCGGACCTTGCGCACAGCGCGGCGCAAGGCCAGTTACCTTGAACGTTGAATGTCCGGTTTGGAGCAATGTGACGGGCCGTTGCGGGTCGGACGCGGAAGTCCGCACCCCCAATTCGTACGGCAAATAAGCGGCGCAGAGCCGTCATCGCAATCTGATCGGCATGCGGCTTGGTGCGGCCAGAAGCGGAACTTGCTGCTCCGTGCTTGCGCTCCTTACGGGGGGAGGCCACTTCCAACCGTCAGAACTCGTTGCCCGTCAGGTCGTCCGAATATAAACCAACAGCTTTCAACGCCGTGCATTGATTTGGAGGGCGGAATGTCGAGACTGAAACGCAGCTGCGAGCGAGAGAACTTTGGCCAGCGCGACCAACCAGGTTCTTCGCATGGGGATAATTCGGCGTCCGTGACGCCTAAGGATGTGTCGCTGGGAGATGCGACATATCGTGAGTAACGGAACGCAAGATGAATTCCAAGGACCTCGAGGCAAGGGCGCAGGCCATGCTCGATGAGGCGCTGGAGGAGACTTTTCCGGCGAGCGATCCGATTGCGGCGCCGACATTTGACGAGGCGTTGGAGATTGTGAAGGCGCGGCAAGCGCAGGAGGCGACGACGCGGGAGAGTGCTAAGAAGTGACGTGTTAATGCAAAAAGCGGTCCATCGACGAAAGCGATCTAGTTATTCAAGGCGGGAAGGGATAACTGCAGAGCAAGCCATTTGTTCGATGAATCGCTGTGGCATACGCGCGATATGTCGATAAATTTTTTTGCGCACTGCGCGGTCCAACTTCCTTTGCTATGTCAGGAGGCAGATCATGGCGAAGGTCATCGGAATCGACTTGGGTACGACCAACTCGTGTGTGGCGATCCTAGAGGGCAAAGAGCCGAAGGTCATCGAAAATGCCGAAGGCGCGCGTACGACGCCTTCGGTCGTTGCCTACACGGATGACGGTGAAATTCTGGTTGGTGCGCCGGCGATACGGCAGGCGGTCACCAATTCCAAGAACACGCTGTATGCGATCAAGCGCCTGATCGGCCGCAAGTTCGACGAGCCGGAAGTGCAGAAGGACATCGGGCTGGTGCCATACAAAATCATCCGGGCAGACAACGGCGATGCCTGGGTCGAAGTGCAAGACAAAAGATTTGCGCCTCCGCAGGTGTCCGCGGAAGTTTTGCGCAAGATGAAGAAGACCGCCGAAGATTATCTCGGCGAAGAAGTCCGGGAAGCGGTCATTACCGTGCCGGCCTACTTCAACGATGCGCAGCGCCAGGCCACCAAGGATGCCGGGCGCATCGCCGGCCTCGACGTCAAGCGCATCATCAATGAGCCTACCGCAGCGGCGCTGGCCTTTGGTCTCGACAAGACGGAAAAGGGCGACCGCAAGATCGCAGTCTACGATCTCGGTGGCGGTACGTTCGACATCTCCGTCATCGAAATTGCCGAACTTGGCGGCGAACGGCAGTTCGAAGTGCTGTCCACCAACGGCAACACCTTCCTCGGTGGCGAGGACTTCGACCAGCGCTTGATTAACTACGTCATCGACGAATTCAAGAAGCAGAGCGGTCTCGATCTCGGCAAGGACCCAATCGCCTTGCAGCGCATCAAGGCCGCTGCGGAGCGCGCGAAGATCGAACTGTCGTCCACGCAGCAGACCGAAATCAACGAGCCGTACATTGGCATGGCAAACGGTGCACCACTGCACCTGAACCTGAAGATCACTCGGGCTAAGCTTGAGGGCCTGGTTGACGATCTGGTCCAGCAGACACTCGAACCCTGCAAGGAAGCGATCAAGGATGCCGGAATAAGCGTCGTCGACATTGACGACGTGATTCTGGTTGGTGGCCAGACCCGCATGCCGAAGGTACAGGAAGCGGTGAAAGCGTACTTTGGCAAGGAACCGCGCAAGGACGTCAATCCTGACGAGGCGGTGGCGGTTGGCGCAGCGATCCAGGGTGCCGTACTGACCGGCGAACGGGAAGACGTGCTTTTGCTCGACGTGACGCCACTGTCGCTCGGCATCGAAACGCTGGGCGGTGTGATGA
>SPQI01000030.1 GCA_004570315.1 Oxalobacteraceae bacterium OM1
ACGCCGCGTCAACGGTGGACGTCGCGGAAGTCGGCGTCGATGACGTCGTCCTGCGGTGCTGCGCCGGCGTTGCCCGGCGCTTCGTGGCCCGGCTGCGCCTGCTGTGCCGCGCCGCTTGCCAGGGCCTGCGCGGCGCTGCTCAAGGCGGCGACTTTCGCGTCGATGGCCGACTTGTCGCTGCCTTTGAGCGCCTGCTCCAGGTCGCGTATCGCGTTCTCGGCGCGTGCCTTCGCACCCGCATCGGCGCGGTCGCCCAGTTCCTGCATCGCCTTGCCGGTCGCATGGATCAGCGCATCGGCCTGGTTGCGCGCGTCGGTGAGCTCGCGCTGGTGCCGGTCCTCGTCCGCATGCAGCTGGGCGTCCTTCACCATGTCCTGGATTTCCGCCTCGGTCAGGCCGGAGTTCGCCTTGATCGTGATCCGGTTCTCCTTGCCGCTGACCTTGTCCTTGGCGCCGACATGCAGAATGCCGTTGGCGTCGATGTCGAAACCCACTTCAATCTGCGGCAAGCCGCGCGGGGCCGGCGGAATACCTTCGAGGTTGAACTCGCCGAGCAGCTTGTTGCCTGCCGCCATTTCGCGTTCGCCCTGATAGACCTTGATGGTCACCGCCGGCTGGTTGTCTTCCGCCGTGCTGAAGGTCTCGGTATGCCGGGTCGGGATGGTTGAGTTCTTGGCGATCATCTTGGTCATGACGCCGCCCAGGGTTTCGATGCCCAGCGACAGCGGCGTCACGTCGAGCAGCAGCACGTCCTCGCGTTCGCCGGTCAGCACCGCGCCCTGGATGGCCGCACCGACCGCCACCGCTTCGTCGGGATTGACGTCCTTGCGCGGCTCCTTGCCGAAGAACGCTTTCACCTTTTCCTGCACCTTCGGCATGCGCGTCTGGCCGCCGACCAGGATCACGTCGTCGATGTCGCCGACGCGGATCCCCGCATCCTGGATCGCCTGCTTGCAGGGTTCGAGCGTCTGCTCCACCAGTTCGTCCACGAGGCCTTCGAGCTTGGCCCGGGTGATCTTCAGGTTGAGGTGCAGCGGTGCGCCGTTGGCCATGCCGATATAGGGCTCGTTGATCTCGGTCTGCTGCGTGGACGAGAGCTCGATCTTGGCGCGCTCCGCCGCAGCCTTGATCCGCTGCAGCGCGATCGGGTCCTTGCCGAGGTCGAAGCCGTTCTGCTTCTTGAACTCATCGATGATGTAGTTGATCAGCCGCTGGTCGAAGTCCTCGCCGCCCAGGAAGGTATTGCCATTGGTGGACAGCACTTCGAACTGCCGCTCGCCGCCGGACTCGGCGATTTCGATGATGGAAATGTCGAAGGTGCCGCCGCCGAGATCGTAGACCGCGATCTTGCGATCGCCCTGTTCCGCCTTGTCGAGACCGAAGGCCAGCGCCGCCGCCGTCGGTTCATTGATGATGCGCTTCACCTCCAGGCCGGCGATGCGGCCGGCATCCTTGGTCGCCTGCCGCTGCGCGTCGTTGAAGTAGGCCGGCACGGTGATGACCGCTTCCCGGACCGGCTCGCCGAGGTAGTCCTCGGCGGTCTTCTTCATCTTGCGCAAGACTTCCGCAGAGACTTGCGGCGGCGCGAGCGTCTTGCCTTGCACTTCGACCCAGGCGTCGCCGTTGTCGGCGCGGCTGATCCGGTACGGCATGAGCCCAATGTCCTTCTGCACCTCCGGTTCGTCGAACTTGCGGCCGATCAGGCGCTTGATTGCATACAGGGTGTTCCTGGAATTGGTGACGGCCTGCCGCTTCGCAGGCGCGCCGACCAGCACTTCGCCGTCGTCGGTGTAGGCCACGACTGACGGCGTGGTCCGCGCCCCTTCGGCGTTCTCGATGACTCGCGGTTCCTTGCCCTCCAAAACCGCGACGCAGGAGTTGGTCGTCCCCAGGTCGATGCCGATGACTTTTGCCATGATGATTGCCTCCTGAAGTTGTAAAAATGTTGGATTGCCGATCGCATGAGGCGTGCGGCGCGGGTTGGCGATGGAAGCGCTGCCCGCTAGCCGCCCGGCTTACCGACGGCCTTGCGCACTGCGGCCACCGTATCGGCGTCGGTCGGCGGCGCGTGGTTGCCCCAGGCATTGCGGATGAAGCTCACCAGGTCTGCCACTTCCGCATCGCTCAGCTTGGTGTCGAAGGCCGGCATCGCGAGTCCGGTGGCGCGCGCGGGCGTCACCGGCTTGCGCGCTCCGCCGAGAATGACGCGGATCAGCGAATCTGGCTTCTGCGACTGGACCAGCGAGCTGGCGCGCAGCGAGGGAAACACGTTGGGCTGGCCGCCGCCGTTCTGCATGTGGCAGCCGGCGCAGTTGTCGATATACAGGCCGCCGCCATGCGAGATCGCTTTCGCGCTGGCGTTCGCCGCCCGCTGGTCGTTCTCGACGGGTTCTCCCGGCAGGTCCTTCAGGTAGACGGCGATGGCGTGCAGGTCGCTGTCGCTGAGGTATTGCGTCGAGTTCTTGATGACTTCCGCCATCGGACCGGCCGCCGCCGTCTTGCCGGTCGAACCGGTCTTCAGGTACGCCACGATGTCCTGTTCGGTCCACTTGCCGAGGCCGCTTTGCAGGTTGCTCGTCAGCGCGGGCGCGTACCAGTGCTCGCCCGCATCGCCGCCCGCAAGGCGCCGATCCTGGTCCGTGCCGCCGAGGGCGTTCTTCGCCGTATGGCAGGCCGCGCAATGGCCGGCGCCTTGCACGAGGTAGGCGCCGCGGTTCCAGGCTTCCGACTTGCCGGCCTGCGGCTGGAACGTGCCTTCGTGGAAGAACAGCCGGTTCCACGCCGCAACCGAGCCGCGCCAGCTCATCGGCCAGGGCAATTCCGGCTGCGGTGTTTGCTGCCGCACGGGCGTGAGCGTGTTGAGGTAGGTCTTGATGGCACCGACGTCGTCGGGCGTCAGCTTGGTGAACCACGGATACGGAAAGGCGGGGTAAAGATGGTCGCCGTCGCGCCGTATGCCTTCATGCATCGCCCGGTAGAAGTCCTGATCGCTCCAGCTGCCGATGCCGGTCGCCTTGTCCGGCGTGATGTTGGTCGAATAGATCTTCCCGAAGGGCGTCGGGATGGCCCGGCCGCCGGCAAACGGCTTGCCGCCGTCGGCCGTGTGGCAGGCGGCGCAGTCGCCGGCCGCGACGAGATAACGCCCGCGCTCGATCCGGCTGAACGCCGTGTCGGCCAGCGCGGAAGACAGCGGCAGCAGCAACACCAACGCGAGTCCGGCAGTTCGCGACGTCGACGCATAGATAGCCATGACATTCTCCGCTTCGTACTTCTTGCTTCGTGCTTGTTACACCTGGACGAGAGGCCCGCGCTGCTTCAGGTAGCGGTTGCGAATGGCATCCGCCGCCCAGTAGGTGAGGGCGCCGACCGTGCCGGTCGGGTTGTAGCCGGCGTTTTGCGGGAAGGCGCACGCGCCCATGACGAACACGTTCGGCACGTCCCACGATTGCAGGTAACGGTTCACCACGCTGTTGCGCGGGCTGGTGCCCATGATCGCGCCACCGGTGTTGTGCGTGGTCTGGTAGGGCTCGATCGAGTAGTGGCCGTCGCGCTGCTTGACGTGCATCGATTTCGGTCGCATCGCCTTGGCGATCAGCGCCGCCTTGTCCGTGATGAAGCGGGACATGCGGTGCTCGTTATTATGGAAGTCGAAGGTCAGCCGCAGCAGCGGATTGCCGTAGACATCGCGATAGGTCGGGTCGAGATCGAGATACGACCCGCGATAACTCATGACGCTGCCGTGCGTGGCGAGCGAGGTGCTGGTCAGGTAGTTGTCCGCCATTGCCTTCTTCCAGCCCGAGCCCCACTTGGGCGCGTCCTGCGGCAAGTTCGGCTGCTGGATCGGCCGTCCGCCCGTGCTCCACAGGGCGATGTAGCCGCCGCCGATGAAACCGTGCGGGCCGTGGTCGAAGTTGTCGCCATTGAAGTTGTCGACTGCCTGGCCGAGCGCCCCGGCGCCCATGAAGGGATTCAGGATGTCGTCGAGGAAGACGTCGACCGAGGACGTGATCTGATAGGCGTAGTTCTTGCCGACCACGCCTTCGCCGGTGGCGGGATCGTAGGGCTTGCCGATGCCGGACAGGAGCAGCAGATGCACGTTGTGCTGTGCGAACGCGCACAGGATGACGAGTTCGGCCGGCTGCTCGTACTCCTTGCCTTGCAGGTCGACGTAGGTGACGCCGGTCGCGCGCGCCTTGCTGCGGTCGAGGTTCACCCGCGTCACGTCGCAACCGGTGCGCAGCGCGAAATTGTCCTTCTTCATCAGCACCGGCAGGATCGTCGTCTGCGGCGAGGCCTTCGAATAATTGCCGCAGCCGAACCACTCGCAGTAGCCGCAATAGGTGCACTGGCCCATCTGCACGCCCAGCGGATTCTTGTACGGCTGCGAAGCGTTGGCCGCCGGGCAGGGGAAGGGATGGAATCCGGCCTCGCGCGCGGCCTGTTCGAACTTCACTGTCGCAAAGCTGCGCTTGAGCGGCGGCAGCGGATAAGCGCGCCGGCGTGCGCCTTCGAACGGATTGCCGCCCTGGAGAATGGCGCCCTGGATGTTGCCGGCCTGTCCCGAGATCCCGCACAGGTACTCGAACTTGTCGTAGTGCGGCTCGAGTTCCTCATAGGTCACGCCCCAATCCTGGATGGTCATGTCCGCGGGGATGAACTTCTTGCCGTAGCGTTGTTCGATGTGGCTGCGAAGCATGAAGTCGGTCGGCAGGAAGCGCCATGTCTGGCCGTTCCAGTGCACGCCGGCGCCCCCGACGCCGGCTCCGGGATTGAAGGAGCCGAGGTGCCGCATTGGGAGGGCCACCTGGTTTGTCGCATTGCGGAAAGTCAGCGTCTCGCGCGCCGGTTCCTCGAACAGGTCGTGCCGCACGGCGTAGCGCAGTTCGTCCTGCACGTAGGTGGTGGCGAAGTCGGGCACCGTGTCGCGCGGCCCGCCGCGTTCCAGCGCCAGCACCTGCAGGCCGGCGTCGGTCAATTCCTGGGCGAGGATGCTCGCGGTCCAGCCGAAGCCGACCAGCACGACGTCCGTCGGGGGAAGTCGGGTCGCCATGATCAGGTCCTCCTGCGGACGACGCCATCGCGCCCGCTCAAGCCGACGGTCGGCAGCGTGTAGCGCTTGCCGTGCTGTTCGATGTCGTTCACGTAGTTGTAGCGCGGTCCCGGGAAGCCGATCAGCTTCCAGCCGGTGAAGTGCTGATTGCCGCCGTAGATCGGGTCGGCGAGGAAGCTCTCCTGCGCGTTCTGCAGCAGCATCTTGAAGAAGTCCTTGCCCGAGGCGTCGCGCAACGCGATCTTGCCGCCCTCGAGGCCCTGCAAGACCTTGTCTTGCACATCCGCGGGAAGTCCGGCGAACGCTTTGCCGCCATGGTTCGCGCGGCAATAGTCATCGATGCCGCGGATGGCGGCGCGATAGAGTTGCGCCGGCGTGTATTTCAGTTGATAGCCCTGCTCATCGGTACCCTCGCGCCAGGGGCCTTGCATGTACCAGCGGTCGCCGCGGCCGAAGGGGCCGGCCAGTTGCTGGTCGATGAACCATGTGCCGCCGGACTCGCGCGCTCCCGGTCCGAGCTTGTCGGACGGGATCAGCCGGTCGAGCGCCGCATCGACGAAGGCGATTTCGGCCGACGTGAGGTAGCTGAACTTCGCGGGAGCCGCATCGGGAAGCAGCGGATTGGTCTGGGCAAATGCCTTGCCGCCAAACCAGAGCGCGAGCAGGCCGCTGCCGCCGGCGGACGCGGCGCCGAAGAGCAGTTGGCGGCGGGTAAGCTTTTCCATGGTCGGCTCCTTTTCTCAGCCACCGTTAATTGCCTCCCCGCACCCACGGCAATGTGGCAAGCAGTCAATGCCGCCATTGCCGCGACCCAGCTCATTTATATTTGGGTGAATGTATTTCCACTATATGCCGGGCTCTCGAGATGTCAATGCATCGCCGGGGCGGGCGGTTGCGCCGCGACTCGTCATCAAGGCGAACTTGGATTCGGCGGCACGACTCATAAACTGAGCAAGAACGGATGCCATCTGTGCCGCAGTCAGGCGGCGGAGAAAGACTATGGAAAGCGAGCACAAGGAACCACACCTTGGGGCAGCGGTGCCGCACGTCCGTGATTCACGTCGGGAGCGCGACAGCGGTAGCGAGCACGGCGCCGCACCGGATGGCTATACCGTACCTGCGGTGCGGCGCGTGTCGAGCAAGAAACACGAGCACCGCACCGAAGGGTATCGAGCGATCCGCCAACGGCTGGCCGAGGTCTGCGAACGCATCGGCGTCCCGGTGCCGGCACTGAGCTGGGCGATGCATGACTCCAGCAATCCGGGAAACTGGAAACACGCGCTGCAGTTGTCGCTCGGCGGCTGCGACGAACAGCTCTATCTGACCGACGCCGAGCTGTTGCCGCATGCCGTCTTCATCGGCTCGGATGCCGATGTGCGGCTGCGCAACGCACTGCTTCAGTTGCTGACGCGTTCCAAAAGGATGACTGAAGCGCCCGGCGAGTGACGAAGCAGTCCGCAAATGCCGAACGCTTGCGGCAGAACATCAGAACGCCGTGCTCAGGGAAAAGACCCACGCATGCGATGGCGCACTGTCGTACACGGCATAGTCGTCGGCATGCCGGCGTTTTTCGACCCACGCAAGCTGGGCGGTCCACACGTCCATCACCGCTGCGAGGCCAATGCGCAGATCGGTTCCCGGCTGTGCATACGGGCTGGGGTAGGGAACGTTTCCCAAGGCATGGAGATAGCCGGCATGCCATTGCAGATGCAACTGGCGCCAGAGCGGGACGTCGCCGTTCAATTCGGCGTACAGCGTTGCGGCTTCGCTTCCGAAGTAGTTGGGCGAGTACCACAGGCGCGCGTTGACGCGATCGCCGTGCATTCCCGCGTAGGCCTCGCTGTAGTCGTGGCGGCCGGCGCCGGGCCAGATGGCGCGCGCCACGCCGACGTCCCATCCGATGGCGGACGACGCCGCGCGGTGCGCATAACCGCCGTAGCCTTGCAGCTGCAGCGGCGTCCGCGTTTCATAGTGCAAGTCGGTGCCCGATGCGAAGGCTCCGGCATACCAGCCCTGCGGCGCGTCGTAGCCGAGCGCGAGCTGCGGCTCGGCGCGTCCATGGCTGAGCGAGACGCCGCGAAAGCGGTATTCCGACACCCCGGACAGCGTGGTGGTGACCTGTGCCTGCGCCGGGAAGGCAAGGCAGGCGGCTGCAGTCGCCCCCAGCCAGCGCGGCACGCGCCGCCATGGCCCGCGGGCGCTACCGCTTAACGTTGCGCGTCTGCGGTGTGCGACGTCAGGCATGGATGGCATGCGCAGGTAGCGGTGAGGCGCAGGAAGGTGCCGCAAGGATCGACTGTGGCGGTCGCCGCGCCGGCGGGCGCTGCGGCGATGGCGCGGCGCATCTCCGCAGCGGGTAAGGCGGGCCGCAACTCCGTCAACAGCGCGATGAGCCCGGATACGTGGGCGGCCGCATAGGATGCTCCGGAAACGAAGTCCCAGCGCGCGCCGGGGAGCGTCGTTGGAATGTCGTGTCCGGGAGCGATCAGCGTCGGCAGACCGGCGACCATGCCGACCCGCGTGGATTCGTCTCCCACGGCAAGCACGCCCGGATGCCTCGCGGGAAAGCCGCCGTCCGCACTGCGCGGGTCGGCTGCGGCAATGACCTTGATGTTGCGCGCGAGCGCCACGTCCAGCAGGCGCCCGACGAGCGGGTCCGCGGGGCCGGTCAAGCTGAGGTTGATGACCTGCGCGTCTCGCAGCAGGGCGGCATGCAGCGCCTTGCCGAGCGTGAAGCTGCTGCATTCCGTGTCGTCCGCCGCCACTTCCCAGCATGCCCGCATGGCAAGCAGACGCGCATGCGGCGCGATGCCGGCAATGCCGATGCCGTTGTCGGATTTTGCGGCAATGATGCCGGCCACGGCCGTGCCGTGCGCTTCGGCGACGTGCCGGCCGTCATCGACGAAGTTCTGCTCGTCGACGACCTGGCCGGCCAGGTCGGGATGTGCCGTATCGATCCCGCTGTCCACGATGGCGACGCGGACGTTGCGTCCGGTCGTCAATGCGTGAATGTCGGCGAGATGCCAGTACTGCGCGCTGGGCTGAAGGGGGAAGAGCGGATCGCCTCCTCCCATGGTTCGAAAGCGGTGGACAGGCTGGGCCCATGCCACGCGCGGATCGCGCGACAGGATTTCCACGATCCGTTCCGCCGACTCCGCTGGCGAGCTTTCCATCACGAAGCAGTCGATTCCGAGGGCCGGCATCGGCCAGTCCGCACCGAGTTCGAGACCATACTCGCGTGCGAGTGCAGCGGCGATGCGCCGGCGGCCGCGGTGACCGGGATCGGTGCCGTAGCCGCCGGCATACTCGGTGCCTGCCTGAAAATGCTGGGGCGGCATGCGCAACATGACGAGGACCTGGTGCGCTTGCGCCGTCGGCGCAGGCCGGTCGGATACGCCTGGGGCCCCGGCGCAAGCCATGAGCGCACAGCTGAAGACCGCCACTATGATCCAGCGGCACACGCTCATCGCTGCTCCCGCCCCCGCTCTCCGACTTCAAGCGGCTCGGCGAATGTGACGGCCGGATTGCCGCGCAAGGCTTGCAGGGCGCGCTCCCGCTCGGCAGTCGCCACGCCCAGCACGTAGGCGCCGGCGTCGGTCGGTCCATCCACCACACGTGCACCGTTGGCACGCAGGGAACGGCGCAGCTGTTGTTCGGTCGTATCGGGTTTGAACATCACGACGATCCTGCCGGTCGTGCCTTGCACCTCGCCCAGTGTGCGGTACGCGTCACGCTCGTGCACCGGCAATGCCAGGAAGGCCACGGCCAGGCCGGCC
>SPQI01000480.1 GCA_004570315.1 Oxalobacteraceae bacterium OM1
AGGTCGGTCCGAAGACGGCGGTGAAATGGATCACGCAGTTCGGCTCGCTCGACGAGATCGTCGCCCGCAACGCCGAGATCGGCGGCGCCGTCGGCGAGAACCTGCGCCGCGCGCTCGACTGGCTGCCGCAGGGGCGCGTGCTGATTACCGTGAAGACCGATTGCGACCTGACCCAGCACATGATCTCGATTCCGGAGTCGCTGGTGGCCAAGCCGGAGGACCAGCAAGCCCTCATCGAATTCTTCCAGCGCTACGGTTTCAAGACCTGGCTGCGCGAGCTGACCGGCGAGCCGACCAAGGGCGTGCGGCCGCAGGCGCAGGTGCATGCCGGCGTGCCGGCCTCTGCGGAACCGCAGGGTGCGCTGTTCGAGGCGCCCGAAGTGGTCACCGCCACCGAATACGAAACCGTGCTGACGGAAGAGCAGCTCGACCGCTGGATCGCCCGCATCGATGCCGCCGAGCTCACTTCCGTCGATACCGAAACGACCTCGCTCGACGCCATGCAGGCGCAGCTGGTCGGTATCTCGCTCTGCTGCACGCCCGGCGTGGCCGCCTACATCCCGGTCGCTCACCAGTACCAGGACGCGCCGGCGCAGCTCTCGCGCGACTTCGTGCTCGGCAAGCTGAAGCCCTGGCTGGAGAATCCGGACAAGCCCAAGGTCGGCCAGCACCTGAAATACGACACGCACATCTTCGAGAACCACGGCGTGAAGCTGCGCGGGATCAAGCACGACACGCTGCTCGAGTCCTACGTCTTCGAGTCGCACAAGAACCACGACATGGACAGCCTCGCGCTGCGCCATCTCAACCGCAAGACGGTGACCTACGAAGAGGTCTGCGGCAAGGGCGCCTCGCAGATCTGTTTCGACCAGGTCGCGCTCGAGCGCGCCACCGAATATGCCGCCGAGGACGCCGACGTCACGCTGCAGCTGCACCGCGCCATGTGGCCGCAGGTCGCCTGCGATGAAGGGTTGACCTACGTCTACGAGAAGATCGAAGTGCCCACATCGGTTGTGCTGCAGAAGATCGAGCGCAACGGCGTGTTCATCGACGCCGGCCTGCTCGCCACGCAGTCGAATGAACTCGGCAAGCGCATGCTGGAGATGGAACAGCAGGCCTACGAACAGGCTGGCCAGCCGTTCAACCTGAATTCGCCGAAGCAGATCGGCGAAATCTTCTTCGACAAGCTGAAGCTGCCGGTGGTGAAGAAGACGCCGTCGGGCACGCCGTCGACGGATGAAGAGGTGCTGCAGAAGCTGGCCGAGAACTATCCGCTGCCGAAGATCCTGTTGGAGTATCGCGGGCTGTCCAAACTGAAGTCCACCTACACCGACAAGCTGCCGAAGATGGTCAATCCGGCGACCGGCCGCGTGCACACGAACTACGCGCAGGCGGTCGCCGTGACGGGACGGCTGGCATCCAACGAACCCAACCTGCAGAACATCCCGGTGCGCACCGCCGAAGGCCGGCGCATCCGCGAAGCCTTCATCGCGCCGCCGGGCAGCATGATCGTCTCGGCGGACTACTCGCAGATCGAACTGCGCATCATGGCGCACATCTCGGGCGACGAAAGCCTGCTGCGCGCGTTCTCGGAAGGCGAGGACATTCACCGCGCCACCGCGTCGGAAATCTTCAGCGTGCCGCCGGCGGAGGTGAACAGCGAGCAGCGCCGCTATGCGAAGGTGATCAACTTCGGCCTCATCTATGGCATGAGCGCCTTCGGGCTTGCGAGCAATCTGGGCATCGAGCGCTCGGCGGCGCAGATGTACATCGACAAGTATTTCCAGCGCTATCCCGGCGTGGCGCAATACATGGCCGAGACCCGTACCCAGGCCAAGGCGCAGGGCTACGTGCAGACCGTGTTCGGCCGCCGCCTCTGGCTGCCCGAGATCAATTCGCCGAACGGCCCGCGCCGCCAGGCGGCCGAGCGCGCGGCGATCAACGCGCCGATGCAGGGCACGGCGGCCGATCTCATCAAGCTCTCCATGATCGCGGTGCAGGACATGCTCGAAGCAGAAAGCCTGCAGACGCGCATGGTGATGCAGGTGCACGACGAACTGGTGTTCGAAGTGCCGGAAGCGGAATTGTCGTATATTCAGCAACGGCTGCCGGAGCTCATGCATGGCGTGGCGCAGTTGAAAGTGCCGCTCATCGCGGAAGTGGGCACCGGCAGGAACTGGGAAGAAGCGCACTGAAGCCGCGGCTTGCTCGCGGTCAAACCGACACCCCCTGGAGACTCCACATGATCGTCAAAGAAGATTTCGACAGCCTCGTTGCAGCAACCCCGCGCACCGACGGCACCGACCGCCGCAGCTTCCTCAAGACCGCACTGGGTACCGGCTTCGCCGCCGCCGCGATGCCGGTCATCGCGCAGACCGCGATCAAGACCGACACGACCGGACTGACCGCCGGCGAGGTGACGGTGACCGTGAAGGGCCAGAAGGTGCCGGTGTACCGCGCGCAGCCGGAAGGCAAGACCAATCTGCCGGTGGTGCTGGTGGTGTCGGAAATCTTCGGCGTGCATGAGCACATCGCCGACGTGGCCCGCCGCTTTGCCAAGCAGGGCTACCTCGCGCTCGCGCCCGACCTGTTCGTTCGCCAGGGCAATCCCGGCGCGTACCCGTCGATTGCGGAGGTGATGAAGGAGGTCGTCTCCAAGGTGCCGGATGGACAGGTAATGGGCGATCTCGACGCCGTCGTCGCCTGGGCCAAGGACAACGGCGGCAACGTCGACAAGCTGGGCATCACCGGCTTCTGCTGGGGCGGCCGTATCACCTGGCTGTACAGCGCCCACAATCCCAAGGTGAAGGCCGGCGTGGCCTGGTACGGCCGCTTGGTCGGCGACAGGAGCGAGCTCACGCCGGAGCACCCCGTGGACATCGCCGCGAACCTGAAGGTGCCGGTGCTCGGCCTGTACGGCGCGAAGGACCAGGGCATTACGCTCGACACCGTCGACAAGATGAAGGCCGAGCTCGCCAAGGGCGGCAGCAAGTCGGAGTTCGTCGTGTACCAGAACTCGGGGCATGCTTTCCATGCGGATTATCGTCCGAGCTATGTGGAAGCCGACGCCAAGGATGGCTGGCAACGCTGCCTGGTCTGGTTCAAGGACCACGGCGTCGCCTGATGTGTCGGCGGGGGCGCAAGTCCCTGCCGCGCGCGCCTGGCAAACCAGGTTGTCGTCCCGGCGCACGCCGGGATTCAGTGCCTTTCCTCCCCGCTTCCGAGTTCGGCCAAGCACATGGCCTTTGACAAGGGCGTTTGCCGCCTCCCTCGATCCATGCTTTAATTTGCAACTTTGTTGCATTTTCCGGGGCCCATCATCGACGCCACGCTCGTCTCCATCCTGCTCGCGACCTTCCTGTCCGGCGTGTTCAGCATTTCCGCCGCGGCGGTGTTTTCGTTCGCGCTGCTGTCGAAGATGGTGGAGCGGATGGTCAGCCTCTCGGTCGGCATCCTGCTCTCGACCTCGCTGTTGCATGCGCTGCCGGAAGCCTTCGAATCCAAGGCCGACACGCATGCGCTGTTCGCCACCCTGCTGGGTGGCCTGCTGGGATTTTTCCTGCTGGAGAAATTCGCGATCCTGCGCCACTCGCACCATCACGAGGGCGACGGGCACGGTCATGCGCACGGACATGACAAGCACGAAGCGGGACGCGCGGGCTGGATGATCCTGGTCGGCGACGGCCTGCACAACTTCACCGACGGCATCCTGATCGCCGCCGCCTTCCTGGCCAATCCTAACCTCGGCATCATCACCGGCGTGGCGATCATCGCGCACGAGATTCCGCAGGAGATCGGCGACTTCATCGTGCTGCTCAACGCCGGCTTCACGCGTACGCGGGCTTACGTCTACAACCTGATCTGCAGTTTCCTCGCCGTCGCCGGTGGCGTGCTCGGCTACTTCACGCTGGAACGCGCGCAGGGCTGGATTCCTTACGTGCTGGTGTTCGCGTCGTCAGGTTTCATCTACATCGCGGTGAGCGACCTGATGCCGCAGATGCAGCGCCGCGCCACCGTGCGCGAAACCATTCCGCAGATCCTGTTGATTGCGGCCGGCGTGGGCATCGTGCTTTACCTCACCGGCCACGGCGTTCATTCCTGATCCGACGGCTCGCCGCTTGCAATCGGGCGATTCGAATCGGCACACCATTCGCTCCACGATCCCGGATACAAGGCCGCACCACCGAGGCCGGCGACTTCCAGCGCCAGCAGGTTGTGGCAAGCCGTCGCGCCCGAGCCGCACTGCATGATCGATCGCTGCGGATCGGCGATGACCGCGTTCCAGTCGGCACGCAACTGCTCCGGCGACTTGAAGCGGCCGTCGGCGCCGAGGTTGTCCTTGAAGAAGCGGTTCCTGGCGCCCGGGATATGGCCGCCGACCGGGTCGATGGTCTCGTTCTCGCCGCGGAAGCGGTCGGGCGAACGGGCGTCGACCACCAGCCGTTCGCCGCGCCCGATGTTGGCCAGCACCTCGGGCGCGCTCACCGTCGAGACCAGCGCCCTGTGCGCCTGGATCGTACCTCGCGGCTTCGCATCGACTGCATTCGTGAGCGCCAGCCCCTGCGCCTGCCAGGCGGCCAGGCCGCCGTCCAGCACGGCCACTGCCTCGTGGCCGACCCAGCGCAGCATCCACCAGAGCCGCGCGGCGAACATGCCGCCCTGCGCATCGTAGGCGACGACTTGTGCATTCGCGTTCACGCCGAGGCGGCGCAGCGTCTCGATGAAGGCGTCGCGCGTCGGCAGCGGATGGCGGCCGCGGAATTCGCCGTTGGGGCCGGGCGTCTTGTCGGACAGGTCGACTTCGAGATCCACGTGCTGCGCGCCGGGCAGGTGTCCGCTTTCGAACATCAGGCGTCCGGCGCCGCGGTTGGCGAGGTCTTCGCGGCAATCGAACACGATCCAGTTCGGATCCTGGATATGCAGTGCGAGGTCGGATGCGGAAATCAGCGTACGGTACATGGCTATAACTCCGTGGCGATCGGATCGTTGGCCTCGTTGACCGAGGGCTTGGGCGGCGCGGCCGCGTTGCGGGCATTGTAAAAGGTCGCCGCGCTGCCGCTGGCAAGGATGATCGCGATGCCGGCCCAGCCCATCCAGTCGAGCAGATCGCCCCAGAGCAACACGCCCCAGACGCTGGAGAAGACGATGCCGGTGTATTGCAGATTGGCCGTCACCAGCGTCTTGCCGAGGCGATAGGCGCGTGTCATCGCGATCTGTGCCACCGTGGCGGTGATGCCGATGGCCAGCAGGAGGAACAGGCCCTTGGCGGTGTGCGCGTGCGGCGTCAGCGCCGGCACGCCGGTGAAGCCCGATTCGGCGAAGTTGCCAAGGACGCCGGTGATCAAGCCGGTCAGCGAGAAGTAGAACACGACCCTGTATTCGGGTTCGCCCATCTGGCCGAGCTTGCGCACCTGCAGATAGGCGAGGGCGGAGAGCATGCCGGAGGCGATGCCGATGGCCGCGGCCATCCCCTGGTTCGAGTGAACGGAAGGGCGCAGCAGCAAGGTCACGCCGATGAAGCTGAACAGCACCGCGATCGCCAGTCCCCATTCGAAGCGCGAGCTGCCGCGCCACCAGTTCACGCCGAAGAGGAAGATCGCGATCCAGATCGGCGAGGTGTAGTTGAGCGTCATGCCGGTGGCGATCGGCAGGCGCGCGATGGCGTAGAACCACATCCACAAGGCGATCACGCCGACCACGCCGCGCCAGAGGTGTTGCATCGGAAATCTGGTCTTGAAGCCGCCGCCCTGCAGGGTGATGAAGCCGGCGAGGAACAGCGTGCCGACAAAGCCGCGATAGAGAACGATTTCGGAAGTGGAGTAGGTGGCCGAGGCCAGTTTCACGCACACGCTCATGATGGAGAACGTGAAGCTGGCGAAGAGCATCCAGAGGGATTGCATGCGGAGTATCGTTGAATGCCGGTCAGGTCAGCGCAGGGCGCCGCGCCGGCGGAGTCGAAAAACGATGAAGCCGCACGCAGCGGCTTCATCGGAAGGTGTGGCCATCGAGGTCAGACGGCGATCCGGCCGCGATACCACTCGTGGAAGTGCTGCATGCCGTCTTCCATCGGCGACTGGTAGGGGCCGACTTCATTCGTGCCGCGCTCGAGCAGGATCTTGCGGCCCGCATCCATGCGCAAGCCGATCTCGTCGTCTTCGACGCAGGTTTCCATGTAGGCGGCGCGTTCCGCTTCGACGAACTCGCGCTCGAACAGCACGATTTCCTCGGGATAGTAGAACTCCACCACGTTGACCGTCTTCTGCGGACCCTTCGGCCACACCGTCGAGACGACCAATACGTGCGGATACCATTCCACCATGATGTTCGGGTACAGCGTCAGCCAGATCGCGCCGAACGGCGGCGGTTCGCCGTTGCGGAACTGCATGAGCTGATCCTGCCATTTGCGGTACTTCGGCGAGCCGTACTTCTTCAACGCCTGGTTGATGCCCACGGTCTGCACGCTGTAGTGCTCGCCGAATTCCCAGCGCAGGTCGCTGCAGGTGACGAAATTGCCGAGCCCCGGATGAAAGGGCTCGACGTGGTAATCCTCGAGGTAGACCTCGATGAAGGTCTTCCAGTTGTAGTCGCACTCGTGGACTTCGACGTGGTCGAGCAGGAAGCCGCTGAAGTCGAGGTCTTTGGTGACGCCGAGCTTCTTGAGCGCCTGGGCGACATCGAAGCCGTTCTGCTCGAACAGCAGGCCGTTCCAGCCCTGCAGCGGCGTGCGCGACAGGTTCAAGCATGGCGTGTCGCTGAAGTGCGGCGCGCCGATGAGCTCACCCTTCAGGTCGTAGGTCCAGCGATGCAGCGGACAGACGATGTGATTCGTATTGCCGCGGCCGTCGAACATCTTGGCCTGGCGATGACGGCAGACATTGGAAAGCAGTTCGATGCCCTGCGCCGAGCGCACCAGCATGCGGCCTTCGTTTTCCCACGCGAGCGTGGCGTAGTCACCTGTGTTTGGAACCATCAGTTCATGGCCAGCGTAGCGCGGACCCTGATGGAAGAGCTGCTTGATTTCCTGTTGCAGCAGCGTGTCGTCGAAGTAGACGTTGACCGGAAGTTGCGCGTTGGAACGCGCCAGCTTCGCTAAAGAAGCCAGATCGGACATCCCCACCCCCAAATTAATTTGCACCAACCTAAGAGAGAAAGAATCCGCAAAAACCTGTATCAGTAAGATGAAACGGAAATTTTGGACAGAACTGGAAATTATACCCTAGCAAACAGAGTAGGGTCTGCCTTTATGGCCAAAGCTTGCGCCTTGCGATTGGTTTTGCGCCTCAAACCAAAAAAATGCGCTTCAAAGCGCTTCGAAAATCGCGGCTACGCGCCGTGAAGAGGGTAATGGCCTTCCGGATGCCGCTCCCACTGCCCGCAGACCGCCCCGTCCGCCCTTCCAATGGGAGCCTTTGTTCTAAAATAACGGGCTACACTTCATTTTCGTCCACCATGCCCAAGAAAACCGTGTCCGGAGAGCAGCCTGCCTCGTTCGAGGAAGCGATGGCCGAGCTTGAAGAGCTCGTTGCCCAGATGGAGGCCGGCGAATTGCCGCTGGAAGCCTCGGTCGCCGCCTACAAACGCGGTTCGGAACTCGTGAAGTTTTGCGCCGGACAACTCGACAAGGTCGAAAGCCAGGTCAAGGTGCTCGAGGGCGACATGCTCAAACCCTTTGCCGCCGACTCGGACACCGAGGACGAGGAATGACCGCCGCTCACGATTTCGGCGCGTGGATGAAGTCCATCCAGGCGTCGGTGGAAGGCGCGCTGGCGTCCTTCCTGCCGGACGCCGCCGTCGTGCCGACGCGCCTGCATGAAGCCATGCGCTATGCCGTGCTCGACGGCGGCAAGCGCGTGCGTCCGCTGCTGGTGTTTGCCGCCGGCGAGCTGTTCGATGCGCCGGCCGCCACGCTGGCACGTGGCGCGGCAGCGGTGGAAATGATCCACGCGTATTCGCTGGTGCACGACGACATGCCCTGCATGGACGACGACGCCTTGCGTCGCGGCAAGCCGACGGTGCACGTGCAATACGATGAGGCGACCGCGCTGCTGGTGGGTGACGCGCTGCAATCGCAGGCCTTCATCGTACTGGCCAACGCCGATGCGGAGCCGGCGCGCGTGCTGCAAATGGTGCGCCTGCTCGGCGAGGCCTCGGGCTCGGCCGGCATGTGCGGCGGGCAGGCGATCGACCTCGACAGTGTCGGCCTGAAGCTGTCGCTGGAAGCGCTGGAGCAGATGCACCGCCTCAAGACCGGCGCGTTGCTGCGGGCCTCGGTGCTGCTCGGCGCCTGGAGCGGCAAGCCGCTCGATGCCGCCGAACAGCAGGCGCTCGATACTTACGCGCGCGCCATCGGCCTCGCCTTCCAGGTGGTGGACGACGTGCTCGATGCAACCGCCGACTCGGCCACGCTGGGCAAGACCGCCGGCAAGGATGCGGCGGACAACAAGCCGACCTACGTCTCGATCCTCGGCCTCGAGGCATCGCGCGCGCTGGCGGAACAATTGCGGCACGACGCCCATGCGGCGCTCGCGCCCTTCGGAGACAAGGCACGACGGTTGCGCGAACTCGCCGACCTCATCGTGCAGCGACAAGCCTGAACAAAGGTTGCCATGGACCTGCTTAAACAGATCAACAGCCCCGCCGAACTGCGCCGGCTGCCGCGCATGCAGCTCAAGCCGCTGGCCGACGAGTTGCGCGCCTACGTGCTGGACTCGGTGTCCAAGACGGGCGGCCATCTCTCGTCGAACCTCGGCACGGTGGAGCTGACGATCGC
>SPQI01000179.1 GCA_004570315.1 Oxalobacteraceae bacterium OM1
GGCCAATGTCGCGCCGCGCGCCACGGCGCTCACCTCGCATCCGGCGCCGGCCAGGCGCGCCGCCATCAGGCCGCCGACGGCGCCCAGCCCGTAGACTGCAACTTTCATGGGTTCCTCGTGTTGTGAAGCAAAGCGGACAGTGTAGAGCGTCGGCAGCGATCCCGTCCTGCGCCCCCCTGCGTCACATATTCATGGGATTCTGCGCGGCATGGCGGCGTGTTACCTTGCACGCCACTCGCCGTTTCGGATTGCACCCGCCGTGAAGTCCCTGCTTCTCCTGCTGATTCTGTCGATCTGCGCCATCGCCTGGCGCAGCGAAGACATCGTCAATGCGCTCGCCAAGGGCGGCGTGATGCCGGGCTCCAGCGGCCACATGAACATCCAGTCGATGACGGCATCGTCTGCAGGCGGCATGAAGACGATGTCGGTGAACGAATTCGCCGAGCTGAGCAAATCCGATCCGAAGGCCGCGCAGAAATTCCTGCAGAGCCGTACGCAGGCCGACCGCACTGGGGCCGACAAGCTGATGAACCTGCTGGCGCGCGGCAAATACGAATAACAAGAACAACGAGACGGCCATGCCGTCGCATCTCACTGGGCCGGCTCTGCCGGCCCTTCTTTTTTCAGCGTGCAGGATCACCTACCGAAGCGCTTTGACGTGGCCGTCCCGGCTGACCGCAAGCGCGGCGATTCGCCAAGCCGTGCCGGAAAAGGTAGGATAGCCGTCATGCTTTACAGCGAAAAATGACGGGCGCCATCGCGATGCGCGCCCGCGCCAAGGAGCGGGGGACATCATCGACACCACAGTCATCGGCGCATTTGACCAGCCCGGCAGCGACGCCGCGCTGCGCCGCACCCTGCTCGAATACCAGGCCATCCTGGACAACGCCTCGCTCGGCATCACCTTCACCCAGAACCAGCGCTTCCTGCACTGCAACCAGCGCTTTTCGGAAATGTACGGCTGGCCCAGCAACGAACTGCTCGGCCAACCGACGCACATCGTCTATCCCTCGCAGGAAGCCTTCGGCGCCCTGAGCGAAATCGCCGGCCCCATCCTCGGCAGCGGCCGGCGGCTGGATATCGAGCTGCAGATGAAACGGCGCGACGGCAGCCTGTTCTGGTGCCGCATGCTCGGCCGCGCGATCGATGCGCACGACCACAGCAAGGGTTCCATCTTCATCACCGAGGACATCACCGAACGCAAGCAGGCCGACGAGGCGCGCAAGCAGCTGCTGCTCGAGTACCAGGCCATTCTCGACAACGCCTCGCTCGGCATCACCTTCACCCGCGACCGCATCTTCCTGCATTGCAACGAGCGCTTCGGCGAGATGTTCGGCTGGGACGTCGCGGCGCTGCTCGGCAAATCGACGGCGGTGATTTTCCCCACCCGCGAAGGCTTCGAAGAGATGCGCGACCGGATCAGGGACGTCCTGCGCCAGGGCAATCGCTTCGACACCGAAACCATCCTGCGCCGCAAGGACGGCTCGATGTTCTGGTGCCGCATGCTGGCCCGGGCCATCGACCCGAGCGACCCGCAGACGGGCACGATCTACATCGCCGAGGACATCACCGAACGCAAGAACGCGCAGGAGGAATTGCTGCGCGCCCGCGACGAACTGGAGCTGCGCGTGCAGGAGCGCACCGCGGAACTGGCGACGTCGAACGCGCGCCTGCAGGCCGAGATCCACGAGCGCAAGCTGGCCGAAGAGCAGATCCGCTATCTCGCCAACCACGATGCGCTCACCGGCCTGCCGAACCGGCGCCTGCTGGAAGACCGCATCGAGCAGGCGATGGAGCTGGCGCGCCGCAACGGCCGGCAAGTGGCGATCCAGTTCATCGATCTCGACCGCTTCAAGCCGATCAACGACCGCCTCGGCCATCGCGTCGGCGACCTGTTGCTGCAGGCCGTGGCGGTGCGGCTGCGTGCCCTGCTGCGGGCGGTCGACACGGTCTCGCGCGTGGGCGGCGACGAGTTCGTGATCGTGCTGCCCGACATGCAATCCGAAGACGCCGCGCGCGAGACGGCGCAGAAAGTGTTGCAGGCGCTGGCGCAGCCGTATGCCATCGAAGGGCACGAGCTGACGGTCACGCCCAGCATCGGCATCAGCCTGTTCCCGCGCGACGGCAGTGACGCCGAAGCGCTGCTGGCCTGCGCCGATGCGGCGATGTACCACGCCAAGAGCGTCGGCCGCGCCAACTGCCAGCTCTTCACGCCGGACATGAAGCCCTGAGGGCGCCGCCGCCCTGCATCGGCTCAGTCGTACCCGACCTCGAAATGCATCGCCACCAGGCGCGCCGTCGATGCGCCATACCGCTGCGCGATGTCGGCCAAGGCGCGTTCCAGCTGTTGCGTCGCCGGCCGGCCATCGACGGCGAGCCGGCCCGTCGAGCCCGGCACCGCGGTCTGCTCCGGCAACAAGGTGAGTCCGTGTTTCGTGCGCACCGCCCCTTGCGGCGCGACGAGTCCCGCATGGCTGCGGTTCGTGCTGGAATAGGCATCCACGGTCAGCGCCAGCGCGATCTCGTCGACGCCGTCCTCGGCGAGCACGGCGAACGTCTGCCGTGGCATCAGCCAGCGATTCGCAAGGTAGGCGGTCGCGATGCCGGGAGTGATGCCGAAACGCGTGCTGTCGTGGCCGTTGCCCCAGTCGGCGATGCCCATCCTGCCCGCGAGTTCGGCCGCCCTGGCGGGGCCGGCGATGGCTTCGACCAGAGCGACGGAAAACGGCATGGCGGCCGAGATGCCGGCGGTCGACATCACGTTGCCGTCTTCCACGTAGCGCACGTTCTCCAGCCACTGCGTGCGCGGAAACTTCGTCCTGCGTTCCGAGAGCGACGCCCAATGCCCGGTCGCCTTGCGGCCCTCGAACAGTCCGGCCGCCGCGACGACCAGCGCGCCGTCGCAGATGCTGGCAATCTTCGCGCCCTTGCCCGCTTGCGCCCGCAGCCAGCCCAGCAGCGCCGGGTCGTTCGCGTTCTCCGGCATCATGGCCGGAACGACGACATAGTCCGCGCCGTCGGGATAGCGCCGGTCGAACTCGGCCATCGTCGCCTGCGGCTGCATGTCGAGCGCGGGGCGGAAGTGCAGCGGACCGTCGTGAACCGCCAGGGCCTGCACGTCGGCAGCGCCCGACTCGCTCAGCACGCCGTAGGGGATGAGGTAGTCGGTCACTTCCGTGCCGCCGTTGTGGCCGATGATCGCAACGACCGGCTTGCTGCGGCCGAAGCGCGATTGGTAGGGCGTGAGCCGCGATGCCGCGGCGCGTGCGACGGCTTCGGCGGCAGGTCCTTCAGTGGCAGCGGCCGGCATCGTGCATAGTGCAACGATGGCGGAAAGGGCGAAGGAAACGGTGAAGCGGAACATGGACACCTCGCAATGGATAATCAAGCTGAGGGATTCCAGTGTGCCGCTGCAGCGCGTGGCAGGAACGACATTTACCCCTGCTTTTGCGCCAACGCGCTCCGCCGTATACTGACGTTCCTGACTCCGCTCCCTTTACCCATGCCGCGTCACGCTCCGCCCCGACCGCACGCTGTCTTCGAACGCCCGCACCGGGTCGTCATCGCTGCCTTCCCGCCGGCACAGATGCTGGACGTCACCGGTCCGCTCGATGTCTTCGCCACCGCCAATGCCATCGCGGAACAGGCCGGGCGCGCCACACCCTACGACATCGTATTGGCCGGCCCGCGCCGCGGCGCCATGGAAACCACTTCAGGCGTTGCGCTGACTGCGACGGCGGCCATCCATGACGCGGGGCTGAGCGCGGACACGCTGCTCGTCGCCGGCGGCAAGGGCGCCCGCATGGCGGTGCATGACCGCAAGCTGGTGGCCGCACTGGCGCAGCTGTGCAGGCGGTCGGCACGTGTCGGCTCGATCTGCACCGGGGCCTTCGTGCTCGCCGCTGCCGGCCTGCTCGACGGCAGGCGCGCGACCACCCATTGGGCGCACTTCGACGAGTTCGCCGGTCTGTTTCCCGCCATCGAACTCGACCGCGATGCACTCTTCCTCGGCGACGGCAAGGTGTTCACCTCCGCAGGCATCAGCGCCGGCATCGACTTTGCCCTGTCGCTCGTGGAGCGCGACCTGGGCCGGCAGTTCGCATTGAAGGTGGCGCAGGAACTGGTTGTCTTCCTGAAGCGGCCGGGCGGGCAATCGCAATTCAGCACGCACATTGTCGCCGGAGCGTCCGGGACCGACCCCGATCGCTTCGCCGATCTCACACACTGGATCGCAGCCAATCTCGCGCGCGATCTGTCGGTGGAGGCACTGGCCGCGCGCATCGCGATGAGTCCGCGCAACTTCACCCGCCGCTTCACCGAAGCCGTCGGCGTCCCTCCCGGAAAGTACGTGCAGGCGCTGCGTGTCGACGCGGCGCGCCGCCTGCTGACCGATAGCCGCACGACCGTGGCGCGCATCGCCGAACGCTGCGGTTTTCCCTCCGCGGAGGCGATGCGCGTGGCCTTCCAGCGGCAGATCAGGGTGGCGCCGAGCGAGTTTCGCGAACGGTTCCGGGCGTCGGGCTAGCGCGGTACGGCCCGGTACGCCTCGGTACGCCCCGGCTCTCGCAGGGCGCCAACGTGATTCTCTGATGCCCGAATCGGCACCATCCGCAGATCCAGGCAGGAGGTCGCACCGCATCGCCAGCCTTCCAAGAACTTGGCCTGATTGCAGGGATCAATGGCATTGCGGCCATATGTGCCCTGACCTATGCTGGGCCGACATGTTTGCTCAGGGAACGCCGTGAAATCAATCTGCCGTCTTTTGCTGGTCATCATCTGCATTGTTGCTCTGCCGCTGGCGTCGAGCACCAGCGCCGCCGCAACGCTTCCGAAGCGCGTTGCCATATTGCTGTTCGACGGCGTCGATATCATCGATTTTGCCGGACCCTATGATGTCTTGATCAACGGTGGAATCGACGTCGTCACTGTGAGCCCGGACGGCAGAGCGGTGACGACCCAAGGCGGCATGAAAGTCGTGCCTCAGTACAGCTACACCACTGTCCCCGATGCGGACGCGGTGGTGATCCCCGGCGGCGACACGCATATCGTGCATCGCGACCCCGCCACCAGCGACTGGATCAGGCAGCGCTACGGCCGCGGCGAACTCCTGATGTCGGTCTGTAATGGCGCATTTACCTTGGCCAACACTGGCTTGCTCAAAGGACTCAAGGCGACCACGACGTCCGGCAATATCGACGCACTTCGGCGTGCGTACCCCGATGTGGACGTGGTACGCAATGCGCGCGTCGTCGATAACGGACGGATCCTGACGACGGGCGGCCTCTCGGCCGGCATCGATGGTGCTCTGCACCTCATTTCACGCCTGAAGGGAGCCGGACAAGCGCAATTCGTGGCCGCCGTCATGGAATACAACTGGCAGCCCGAAGGCCGCTTTCTTCCAGCGCTGCATGCGTTCCGCATCATGCACCAGACCGTAGCCGATGCGGATCTGGCCGGGGTCGGCCACATCGAGTGGCTGGTCAGCACCAGTGGCGACGATCGACAATGGAGCTATGTGTGGCGAGTGTTATCCAGCCTGGACAGCGGCGCGCTGGCCGAGCATATCGACCGCACGCTGGCGGAGGAGCGACGACAGATGAAGATGAACCCGCCGTACACGGCCTCGCCCGGTCATCGCTGGAGCTTTGTCGACAGTGATGGTCAAACATGGCTGGAAACACTGGAAGTCACCGCCGTCCCTGGGCATCCCGGGCTGCATACCGTCAGACTCGGGGTCGACAAGAGATTGGAGATCGGTCTGACGCAGCCGACGCCAAAGTAGCGGGGCGACTCAGTCGGAAACCTGCACGCGGCTACAGGCGTTGCTGCAGCCACTACCGATCGATGCCGCCCCGATCTCACGCTGCTCAGACAAATGCCAGCGCGGAGAGATCAATTCATACACTCGGCCGTCGTGTCTCAATCGGGAAAGATCCGGGAATACGTGCTGCTCAGCGGCGCGTCCGGCATCCGGGCTTCGCGGTAGACCTCCAGGCGCGGCCCGTCGAAGCGGAATTCGAACCCGGCGAACCGCCCCGGGGTCGTCCACACGTAGCGCAGCAGCGGAACGTCTTGGGCGAACGAACGGCCGTCTTCCATCGTCCAGCTGACATGCGCGATCTCGGGAACCGGGCGGTCGCCGATGTCAGTCTGGTAGCTGCGCGGATAGCGCGGCGTGATGTCGCGAAAGATGATCGGTCCGGCATAGCGGATGGTGACGTTCCGGATCCTGTCTTGGCCGACATTGCGTGTCACGACCGCGTGCATCGGCGGATGATATTGATTGATCGCGCTGCAGCCCGCCAGTAACGATGCGACGAAAACAGCGCCCGCAACAGTCGGCGCGAGGCGGGCAATCAAATCGAATGCAGGCATCGTTCTCCCCTTTCATGCGGTAGCAGGTGCTGCTCGAGCGTCCCTTCGTGCGCCGGCAAGCTCACGAGGCAGCTTATCCATACGGCCCAATCGATGTGGTAACTGCAACGTCTTGAGGGCGCGGGCAGGGGCACATCCAACGGCCAACCAGTTGCATCTGGTTATCATAGCTGTTCCTTCCATCTGCACTTACCCCAATGCCTGCTTTACTCATCATCGATATGCAAGTCGTGATGACGTGGCCAACGCCCGCTGTCCGCAATAATCATCAAGCCGAGGCGGTGATTCGCGGGCTGCTCAGTGCCTGGCGGGCGCGCAACGCGCCGATCGTCCACGTCCGGCACATCTCAAGACCTTCACGGTGAGTATGCAACTGTGCTCATTCGACGGAAGCATCGAAATTCACTTGACACCGCAGCGCTACCGTCTCGTCCAGGCAAGTGTCTGTTAAAGGCGTACATCATGTCTTCGTCACTCCCTTCACAGGTGCTCAAGTGGTCCGTTGCGGTTCTGCTTGCCGCAGAGCTTGTCGGAGGCGGCGCGTTGTTCTATTCCGGCCCGATTTACCGTTACGCGATCAACTGCCGGAAGGCGCAGCAGATCTCCTGCGTCCTTGAGCAGGAACGGCCCAGCGGGCGCAAGTCCTGGCAGGTGCCGCTAGGGGAGCGCGCCTCGGCGACCGTACAGGTGAAGACCTTGCGCCGCGGCGGCCCGCAGGTGCTGCTGTATCTGAACTCGGACACCGGCGCAGTGTTCGCTGCCCAGTTCGTGGGAGGCGATGAGGCCGCCAACGCCCAAGCGGCGGCTGAACGGCTGAATCAAGCGTTCTCCTCTGCAGTCCCGGCGACCGTACGTGTCGAGGCGCAAGCGCCTTCGTATACGGCGTGGATGATCTGGGTGGGCTACGGTGTGTTCGTCCTCCTGTCGCTGCTCATCTTCCGCGAGCTGTTCAAGCGGTCTTCGCCAGCCGCATTCAGGAATACAGGCACATCCTGAACATGCGATGTCTTCCGGTTCCTTACTGCGCCTCGTAGGCGCCGATGTCGATTGGACCCGATACCGCACGGCCTGCGCCGCCGGCGACATGCCGGTACTCGGCGGTCGGTGCCAGCGACATCCCGGCCCCGATACCAGGGGCGCTACCCGCGTTACGCAGCGGGGACGTCGGCAGCGGGACCAGGTTGTAGCTGGCGCGGTCGGCAAAGCCCGGCGACATTCCCTGGTAATTGGTGCGCTGGATCGCGCTTGACTGGTTGGTCACTGCGCCGGCTCCGGCGAATACATTGTTCTGCACCAGTACTGCCGTGCCGACACTGGACCCCACGCTGATGAAGGTGCCGCTCGGCGCATCGTTGATGAAGGTGTTGTTGACGACGTACAGCTCCTGCCTGGTGTTGGTGGCGCCCTCGGCGCCGAACGAGAGCATGCCGGGGTTCTGGTTGTTGGCAGGCTGCTGGATCACGTTGCCGAGCACAACCGCCAGGCCGGCGTTCGGCAGGTCGATTTCATAGCTGGGCGCGCCGGTGCCATCGCTGGAGAAGCGGTTGTAGGTGATCGTGTTGCTCTCCGCACGGGATTTCAGATCGTGCCCGACCCTGGCGTCGTGCGAATAGTTGTACCGGAACACCAGACTCGCCACATGGCCGATGTACAGGTTGTGCGAGTACCCGTCGCCGTAGCCGTTATTGGCGAACTCGGACTGCTCGACGAGGATGTCGGACACGCCGTCGTTGTTGGTCAGGATGCCGTTCTCGTTGTCGTGCAGGTAGCTGCCGCGCAGCGTCAGGTGCTTGCCGTCGAGGCGAATGGCCGCGCCATTGCGGTCGGCGACCTTGGCGCCGGAGATTTCCACGTTCTCGATGGTTGTATTGGTGCCCTGGACGACCCACACGCCTTTACCCATGGCGTTACGGCCGGCGGCGTCAATCCTGGGCCGGCCGTTGACGCCACGGATGGTCAAGTTGTTGCGCGCGATGCCGCAGACATCGCCGCTGTAGGTGCCGGCGGCATCGATCTCGATGACGGCACCGTCACCGGCGGCGGCGAACGCGGCGCATGGAGTGGCGTAGGTTTGTCCGGGGCCAACGCGCAGCGCGCCCGGCGTTGGCGATGACGGCGATGTCGGGGTCGATGTCGAGGTCGCGGGCGGCGTAGAAGACGGTGCGGGGGCGGGCGCCGGAGCGGGCGCAGCCGACACGGGGAGCGTGGTCGGGACCGGCGCTGCCGCGGACGAAGCCGGGACGGTATCGGCC
>SPQI01000356.1 GCA_004570315.1 Oxalobacteraceae bacterium OM1
AGCGGCAGCAGCGCATCCGGCCCGTCGGGCAGCCAGGCTGACCCGGCATCGGGCGCGTCGGGCTATGCCCACGACAATGCGCACGGCAAGTCCAAGGCACATGGCAAGAGCCACGCGCCGGGACAGAAGAAAAAGCAGGACGACAACCAATAACAAGAAAGGGGCGGGGCGCGACGGTTTGCGGGCCCGTCGCGCCCTGCGCCATACCATCGTTCCGCCTGCCGCGTTCCCATTCCCATTCCCATTCTCTTGGCTCACGCTGCGCGTTGCGCACTGCCTGAGCGTTGCACACTTGCATGTGCCCGCTGACCGGCCGGCCATCGCGCACCGTCCCCTCACATCTGAGCTGCCTCAAGACTGACGAACCGCGTGCGTCTAAGGTAGGCAGCACCGGTCCTCTCATGCGGCCGGCGCCTCTTTGCGAGAGGGTAACGATGAGCGCACAACACACATCCTCGCCGCGCAGCGTGTCGCGCCCCGACGACTGGCCGGCCCTCGATTACGCGGAGTGGAAGGACACCTACGCCACGCTGCATATGTGGACGCAGATCGTCGGCAAGATCCGCCTTGCGCGCACGCCGTGGGTCAACCATTCGTGGCACGTGGCGCTCTACGTTACGCCGCGCGGCCTGACGACGTCGCCGATTCCGGACGGCGTGCGCATCTTCCAGATCGACTTCGATTTCATCGCCCATCAGCTCGTCATCCTGACCAGCGACGGCGGCTTGCGCACCCTCGCGCTGCGCCCGCGCACCGTCGCCAACTTCTACGACGATCTGATGACGCAGCTGGCCGAACTCGGCATCGACGTGCAGATCAACACCACGCCGAACGAGGTGGTCGACGGCATCCCGTTCGAGCGCGACACCGAGCATTCCGCCTACGACGCGCAGTATGCCAACCGCTTCTGGCGCGCGCTCGTGCAGGCCGACCGGGTCTTCAAGCAGTTTCGCACCCGCTTCATCGGCAAGTGCAGCCCGGTGCACTTTTTCTGGGGCAGCTTCGATCTCGCGGTGACGCGCTTCTCGGGGCGTCCCGCGCCCGAGCATCCAGGCGGCGTGCCGCATCTGCCGGACTGGGTCGCGCGCGAAGCGTATTCGCATGAAGTGACCAGCTGCGGCTTCTGGCCGGGCGGCGGCCCGGTGCCGTATCCGGTGTTCTATGCGTATGCGTATCCGGAGCCGGAGGGGTTCCGCGGAGCGACGCTATGCGGGAATCAGGCGCGCTACGACGCCACCCTGCATGAGTTTCTGCTGCCGTACGACGCGGTGCGCCAGGCGGAATCGCCGGATGCGCTGCTGCTGGCCTTCATGCAGGACAGCTACGACACGGCCGCGCGGTGCGGCAAATGGGACCGGCGAGTGTGCGAACGGGAGCACCCTTTGCCGGTCGAGGCCGACACAGCCTCGTCTTCCTGACATATTGCAATTCTTGCAACTGCGCTGTTAAGCTCCTGCGCTGTTTTTCAGCGAAGGAGCATGCATGCGCAGAGTCATCCGCCTCGGCGATCCCACCACGCACGGCGGCCATGTCGTCCAGGCCACCGAGCGTTACACCATGGATGGCGTCCCCGTCGCCCGGATGGGCGATCACTGTACCTGCCCGATTCCCGGCCATGCCGGCTGCGTGATCGTAGAGGGTGATCCCGATTGGACCATTGACGGCAAGCCGGTGGCACTGGAAGGGCATCTCACGAGTTGCGGGGCGGCGTTGATCTCAACGTTTGGGAGGCTGGAGAGGAGTCGCGAAAGTGTGGGCTCGATGGGGATGTCCCAAGGATCGGCGGTCACTCTCGAGCGCGAACATCCCGCGACACACAGTGAAGTCGCCTCTGATCCGCTCGAATACGACGATCACTACATCCTGCTCTGCGGCGAGAGCCACAAGCCGCTCGCTCACATCGAGTATGCCGTGCAGCGCGCTGACGGGACGATAGAACATGGAGTCACTGACGAAAGCGGACGTACGCATCTGCTGGTGACCGCTGCCGAACAAGAACACATTTCGATTTTTGTTGAGGGATAGGGGATGGAATCAAACGTGCTCAAATCACCGAGGACCGGTAAGACGCTCATTCGGGTAGCCACCAAGACAACGACACCTGGCAGCGATACAACCGCCAAGCCGATCGAAATAGATCGCCGATATATCGAAGTGATCGTCAGCGATTCGACGTTGTTGAGCACCGGTTCACAATGGGGACACACCGCGATTACAGTGAACGGTACGGTTTATAGCCGTGCACACGGAGAATATGTCACCGCCTCGAAAGACGCCTACTTTCACGGGGGCCAGTTCATGACTTGGAACGGGCCACGTCAGCGCGACGGAAACGGTTATAGGGACAACGTTGGCATCGTCCTTTGGCTCTCGGAGCGTGAAGAACGGCTGGTCGAAAGCGAATTAAAGCGTCGCGTCCAAATTGATCGAGAATTCAAACGCAAACATCCAGACGAGACTACCTACAGCATTTTCAGTAACAGCTGCTCTTCCAATGTCGCCGATGTGCTTGAACTTACGGGCATCCTCGCCCACGATCCGCGATGGCTTCCGTTCCCCACCACGCCTGCGGAAGTATTGACCGCTCTATCAAAATCGAACAGGTTCGTCCGGAGAATCGCTTATCCGAAGCATCGGAACAAGCCGCCCCAAGAACATGGGGAGATCACCAAATGAATCCTGAAACGTCCCAGCACCGCCTTGGCAATGGCGCAAAGTGTCGGACTGCATTGTGGCGTGTGGTCCGATATATGTCATTCATTGCCGCTTCAGTCTTCGCTGCCTTCGTTTATTGGAAGCTGGCGCCGGCAGAATTTTGGTATCACGGATTAGACATCGAGCCGTACCAGATCCCAGCGGTGAGCGAGCCGGGATTTCCCGTTTATTGGACGTACGAGAAAAAAGCCGTTCGCTTCCATGTGCGTGCAGAAGACCAGTGCTTTCACATAAGGGATCGGGAAAAGCCTGACTCGTTTGCCGTGACCGACCCAAAGGATTCCATTTACTTGCAACTCCTGATTTTTTGTCCAGGCAAGGGAAGCGGATGGATTGTTCTGTAGGTTTGAACGTATGGCGTCGACAGGCGGAATCCGATGGAATTACGAACCAGCGCTCGCAACTGAGTAAGGATTCGTATGCGTAAGGATGGAAAAATTTCTCCTCTCGGCGACTGGAACTTTCATTCGATCGCCGGCGCGCGGGTTGTCGCCCTTGTGGGGCACTCTTTTTCATCACAGCATGGCTATTTATTGGCTTCGATTACTCCAACTTCGATGAAGAGTGGCGCCGGGATTTCTTCATCAAAAAGGTACCCACACTTCAGTTCGAGTTCGCCAACCCAGATGCGGGCGAAAGCGACTTCGAACCGTTCGCCGGGCTCTCCGTGGAAAAGCAGGAGGCGCTATCGGAATACTGCTACCACCGCTTTGGCGTCCGTTCAATTAAGGATATCGACACGGTGTGCCGGAATCGCCAGCGGCCCTAATCACGCCGTCCTCCCACATGAAAACTCGGGTACACATGGTGCGGGCAGCACACCCTACGAGGTGAACACGGAGAGAAAAAAAAGCCCGCCAAAGCGGGCCTTCTCCATCAGGGCGGAATACCTCACTTCCCCCAACTATCCTTCAACGTCACCACCCGATTGAACACCGGCCGTCCCGGCTGATGATCCACCCGATCCGCCACGAAATACCCGTGCCGCTCGAACTGGAACTTCTCATCCGCCAGCGCGCCTTTCATCCCTTGCTCCAGATACGCCGTAATCACTTCCTTCGAATTCGGATTCAAGCACTGCTTGAAATCCTTCCCGCCCGCATCGGGCATCGGGTCGGAGAACAAGCGGTCGTACAAGCGCACTTCCGCTTCGAGCGCATGCGTGGCACTCACCCAGTGGATCGTGCCCTTGACCTTGTAGTTGTCCGCACCGGGCGTGCCGCTCTTCGAATCGGGGAAGTAACTGCAATGCACCGCAACGACCTTGCCGTTCCCGTCCTTGTCGCAGCCGGTGCATTCGACGATGTAGCCGTACTTCAGCCGCACCTTGTTGCCCGGGAAGAGGCGGAAGTAGCCCTTGCTCGGCGTCTCCATGAAATCCTCTTCCTCGATCCACAATTCCTTCGTGATCGGGAAGCTGCGCTGGCCGCGTTCCGGATGATGCGGATGCACGGACGCGTGGCACTCATCGACGAGGTTCTCGGGGAAGTTGTCGATGATGAGCTTGAGCGGACGCAGCACGGCGATGGCGCGCCGGGCCTTGGCGTCGAGGTCGTCGCGCACGGCCGCTTCGAGCATGCTGTAGTCGGTCCAGCCGTCGGACTTGGTGGTGCCGGTGCGGTCGCAGAACAGCTGGATCGCTTCCGAAGTAAAACCGCGGCGGCGAATGCCGACCAGCGTGGACATGCGCGGATCGTCCCAGCCGTCGACCACGCCTTCCTCCACCAGTTGGCGCAGCTTGCGCTTGCTGGTGACGACGTAGGTCACGTTGAGCCGTGCGAATTCGTACTGATGCGGTAGCGGACGCTTGAAGAAGCCGCCTTCGGCCAGGCGCTCCAGCACCCAGTCGTAGAACGGGCGATGGTCCTGGAATTCCAGCGTGCAGATCGAGTGCGTGACGTTCTCGATCGCGTCCTCGATCGGATGTGCGTAGTCGTACATCGGGTAGATGCACCACGCGTCCCCCGTGCGGTGATGATGCGCGTGACGAATGCGGTAGATCGCCGGGTCGCGCATGTTCATGTTGGGCGAGGCCATGTCGATTTTCGCGCGCAGGATGTGCTCGCCGTCCTTGAACTCGCCGGCCCGCATGCGGCGGAACAGGTCGAGGGATTCTTCCGGCGTGCGATCGCGGTACGGCGAATTCTTGCCCGGCTCGGAGAAGCTGCCGCGGTTCGCAGACATTTCCTCGGCGCTCTGGCTGTCGACATAGGCGTGGCCGGCCTTGATCAGGTACTCGGCCATCTCGTAGAGCTTGTCGAAGTAGTCGCTGGCGAAGTAGAGGTGATCACCGGTCTCGTCCTTCCAGTCGAAGCCCAGCCACTTCACCGCCTCCAGGATGCCGTCGACGTATTCCTGCTCTTCCTTCTCCGGATTGGTGTCGTCGAAACGCATGTTGCAGCGGCCCTGGTAGTCGCGCGCCAGGCCGAAGTTCAGGCAGATCGATTTGGCATGGCCGATATGCAGGTAGCCGTTCGGCTCCGGCGGGAAACGGGTGATGACCTTGGGCAGCGGATGCGCCATGGCATCGGTGCGGCCGTCGTACTTGCCTGTGGCGCTGTCGGCTTCGATGATGGTGCGCAGGAAGTTGGACGCCGCGGTCTCGGCGTTGGTGTTGGCGTTGGCGGGCGCCTTGGTGTTGGAGGAGCTCATCGGGAGTCTGGAAAAGGCGTTGCAAATGAAGGGTTTAACCGGGCATTTTACCGTAGCGGGTGGGGGCGGGGTTGTCGATCCGGGTTAGCGATTATGCAAAGGCGACCACGCCGGTGCTCAACAATGCAGCTGTCATTCCCGCGCAGGCGGGAATCCAGGCATGCGGAGAACGGCGCGGCATGCAGCGGCTGCCGCAACGAGGCTCGCGTACGGCGCCGTTTGTTTCTCCGTAGCTCTGGGTTCCCGCCTGCGCGGGAACGACAGTGAGCCGCGGGCGTGATGCATCGGCCGAATGGATTGAGACCGGTATCGCCCGTTGCCCCTGCCGGTATCACTTCTCTCACCCGTCCCGTCCCGCACTTCTCTCCCTATCCGGGCCCTTGCTACATTGCCACCGGCATTTCACCCAAGGAGCCATCATGATTCACCGTCGCGATCTGGAGGCCGCCGTGCAGGCCGGTGTGCTGAATCCACTCGAACTCGAAGGCCTGCTTGCCTTCCTGAAGACGCGCCACGGGCGTTCGCCGCGCGGACAGTCGGCGCGCTTCTCCGGCACGCACGTGCTGTACTACCTCGGCGGCATGCTCGCGATCAGCGCGATCTCCGTCTTCACCACGCTGGCCGTCGAGTCGCTCGGCATGTCCGCCCTGTTCGCGCTCGCGGTGCTGTATGCGATCGCCGCCGTCGCTGTCGCATCCCGTCTCGAACGGCATGGACATCCCATCCCGTCCGGTATCTTCGCCGCACTCGCCGTGGCGCTCACGCCGCTGGCCGTGTTCGCGCTCCAGCATGTGCTCGGCATGTGGCAGACCGGTGCACACACCGAGCACTACCGCGACTTCCACCGCTTCATCGATTGGCGCTGGCTCGCGATGGAGTGCGCCACGCTCGCCGCCGGCGCCTTGCTGCTCAAGCGCTTTCGTTACCCCTTCCTCGTCATGTCCATCGCGGTGACGGTCTGGTACATGGGCATGGACATCGTCCCCGCGCTGTTGCTGCCGGATGGCGGATGGACCAGCCCCGCTGCGTGGGAATTGCGCAAGGCCATCTTGCTCGCATTCGGACTTGTCATGCTGCTACTCGCCTTCTTCGTCGACCTGCGCACGCGCCACGACAAGGACTTCGCCTTCTGGCTGTATCTCTTCGGCCTGCTCACCTTCTGCGGCGCCCTGTCTGCGATCGGCTCCGGCGCACTCTCCGGCAAGCTGTTCTACCTCGCAATCCATGCGCTGCTGGTCTTCGTTGGCGCCGTGCTCTCGCGCCGCGCCTTCGCCGTATTCGGCGGCATCGGCATCGCCGTGGTGTTGTTCGATTTGTCGTGGCACATGTTCAAGAACAGCTTCGGTTTTGTCATCGTGCTCTCGGTGATTGGCTTCGCGCTGATCGGCATGGGCATCTGGTGGGGCAGGCACGAAGCGCGACTGGCAACGCAACTGCGTGCACTCTTGCCGCGCGAGTTGCGCGAGTTGATCGAGGCGCGTGCCGCGTCGATCGCCTAGGAACGGCATCGATCGAAATTTTCGAAGTGGTCTTCCTGCGCTGCACCGTGGCGAGCCACCGCGCCACAGCGTGCTTCGTTCGCGGTACGGTCGTCGCTCGCTGTGCGCGTGACAAAGGTCGCTGCAGAGGAAAATCGCCGCGCCATACGGCAATTCATTCGCCGCAAATCACTTCCCGTACGGCAGCATTTACTTGCGCAATACGACGTAACTCCTTGATTTATATCTAAATGGCAATTCAGAAAAATCGATGTAATACGTTCGTCAAACTAGCGGCAACACACGCAGGGTGTACGACGCACCTGACGGCGCAGGAACCAGCCTCATTCCCGCACCACGACGACACCTGCATTGGTTTCGGAACGGATCTGAATTCAATCAAGGAGCGATGGAATGACAATCAAACGCGAGGACCTGGTGGCAGCGGCCTCGGTCGGCCTGCTGCCGTATCGGCAGATAGATCCGCTTCTGGTCTTTCTCCTGCAGCGCGACGTGCTGGCCAAGCGCGCCGCGCTCGGCAACGAAGTGGCGGCGCCGCGCGTCAACTGGGCGTCGTACCTGCTGGGCCTTAGCCTAGTGGTGCTGGCGGCGCTCGGCGCACTGGTCTATACGGTCAAGGCCTTCGGGCCGATGAGCAATGCGTCGCTGTTCTGCTTCACGCTGGCCTACACGGCCATTGCGCTGGGCCTGGCGTCGTGGTTCCGCCGTCGCCGCATCGGCGCACGCGTGCGTGTCGTCGCTGCGCTCGTGATGGCCATGTTGCCATTCGCGGTACTGGCACTGCAGCAGGTCAAGATCTGACGCGAACCCGCTTGGCCGATCGCCTTCCTGCAGCGGGGAAGGGCGGTCTGCTACATCTGCTTGAACAGGTGGGCGAAGACCCGGCTCACCGCGATCTGCTCGCCGCGTCCGCGCAGCTTCAGTGACAGCCTGCCTGTCTCGTCGCGAATCGCCGACGACACGCATTGGACATTGACCACCGTGCCGCGATGCACCTGCCAGAACTGGTTGCCGTCGAGCTGCGGCAGCAGTTCGCGCAGGCTGGTGCGAATCAGCCACTCTCCTTCGGCCGTCACAACGTTCACATACTTGTCCGCCGCTTCGAAATAGACCACGTCCACCACCGGAATCATGCGCACCGCATTGCCGACGGCCGCGCGAATGATGGACAGCCGCTCGGCCGGCGCCGGCATTCCCGGCATGAGAGAACGCAGCTGACCGACGATGCGTTCGAGTTCGCCGTTGCGCTCCTGATGCTGCACCAGCCGCGTCTTCAATCGTTCCACCGTCTTCGCCAGCCGCGCTTCGGTGACCGGCTTGAGCACATAGTCGGCGGCGGCCTGCTCGAAGGCCTGCAGCGCGTATTCGTCGTAGGCCGTCACGAACACCACAAGCGGGAAGGGCGTGCCGTCGGGCCAGTCTTCCGCGAGTTCCTGCGCAGCTTCGAGACCGGTCTTGCCGGGCATCTTGATGTCGAGGAAAAGGATGTCCGGCTTCTGCGCCAGCGCTTCCGTCACGGCGGCGATGCCGTTCTCCGCCACACCGCCTACCTGCAGCTCCGGCCACAGCGTGTGCAGCGTTTGAACCAGCGTGAGGGCGAGGATGGGTTCGTCTTCGGCGACGAGGGCGCGGAGGGTCGTCATAGCGGGATCTCGATGCGGGCCACCACGCCCGACGGCGTGTTGGCGCTCAGTTGCAGGGAGGCAGCGGGACCGTAGGCGGCCTGCAGCCGTTCGCGGATGTTTTCGATGC
>SPQI01000342.1 GCA_004570315.1 Oxalobacteraceae bacterium OM1
GGGCTACACCAGCCTGCGGACTTACTGAGACTGGCCCTGAATGACGCCGACGCGCTGCTCGACGGCGGCGCGCACGCCGCCGCTGGTGATGAAGTCGCGCGCCGTAGCGATGTCGTCGTGGAACCAGCGGTCGCCGTCGAGGCAGGCCGGAATCCGGCGGCGGATTTCATCGTAGGCTGCCTGCGTGCCCTCGCCCAGCTTGAATGCCGGCAGCAGCTCTTCGGTCATGGTGAGCGCCTGCGCGGCGAACAGCATTTCGATCCCGACGATGTACTGCGTGTTGGCGACGACCGTGGCCGCCTTGCGCGCGCACCACGTCGAGTTCGAGATGTGGTCTTCGCTGTTGCCCTTCGCCGGCACGTTGTCCACGCTGCCCGGCATGCACAGGCCGCGGTTCTCCATCACCAGCGCGCTCATCGAGCACTGCACCACCGGATAGCCGGTGTTCACGCCGCGGATGCCGCTCATCAGGTTGCGCGGCAGGCCCCATGACAGCGTCGGGTCGATCAGGCGGTTGATGCGGCGCTCGCAGATGCTGCCGAGGTCGGTGATGGCCATCGTCAGCAGGTCCATCGCCTGGGCGAGATACTGGCCGTGGAAGTTGCCGCCGGAAATGATCTCAAAGCCGCCGCCGTCCTTGCCGAAGATGAGCGGGTTGTCGGTGGCGGCGTTGATCTCGTTCTTCACGATGGTATCGATGTAGTCCAGCGCATCGAACACCGGGCCGTAGACCTGCGGCGCGCAGCGCAGCGAATAGACTTCCTGGATGCGCGGCGTGTAGGGGATGTCGGTGCGGCGCAGTTCCTCCGGCAGCTGCACCGCGCGGGCCTCGTGCGTGGTGCGGGTCGAGCCTTGCAGCAGGCGGCGCACGATGGCGGCGGTCTTGATCTGGCCCGGATGCGGTCGTGCCTGGTGGATGCGTGGATCGTAGGCGGCCATCTCCGCGCGCATGGCTTCGAGCGTGAGGCCGAGCGAGATGCAGGCGTCGGACAGCAGGTTGCGGGCGTCGTGCGCGGCGAGCGCGGCGACGGCGAGCGAGACGGTGCAGCCGTTGATGAGCGCCGAGGCGTCCTTGGCTTTCAGGTCGAATTTCACCGGACCGATCTTGGCCTCGGCAATGGCTTCCGTGGCGCGCATGCGGCGGCCCTGGTACATCACTTCGGCTTCGTCGAAGCCGGCGACGGCGGCCGCGAGATAGGCCAGCGGCGCGAGGTCGCCCGAGGCGCCGACGGAGCCCTTCTGCGGCATGATGGGATGGATGCCGGCGTTGACGAAGGCGAGCAGGCGGTCGACCACTTCCACGCGCGGCGCGGAGTAGTTGCTGGCGAAGGCGTTCGCGCGCAGCAGCATCGTGGCGCGGCTGACTTCTTCGGAGAAGGGCTCGCCCATGCCGGCGGCGTGGGCCTTGATGAGCTGGGTCTGGAAGAGCTCGATGTGCTCGACCTTCACGCGGGTGTCCTTGAGCAGGCCGACGCCGGTGTTGAAGCTGTACATCATGGGGGCTTCGTCGTGCATCCAGGTGGATTCGATGTAGTCGCGGCTTTCCTTCAGCGCGTCGCGCGAGGATTGGGCGAGGGCGACTTTGACGCTCGGGTCGCGGGCGACCTGCACGACTTGGTCGGCGGTGAGGGTGAAGCCGTCGATTTGGATGGTGGTCATTGTGTGTTCCTTGAGTCCTGTGCCTTCAAATTCTTTGACTGTCATTCCCGCGAAGGCGGGAATCCAGGGATGCATCGCTAATCTGTCTCGAGCGCTTCGTCATTCCGGCGCACGCCGGAATCCAGTGTCTTGCTGACTGCGGTGCTTCGGTGTGACGGTGCCTGCGTCACTCCGTAAGAACCTTTGCCGGGGGCGGCCCGGCAAGCGTCGGAGCAGTGCTCCGACCTTCTTTTGCTTCGCCAAAAGAAGTAAGCAAGAAAAGGCGACCCCGGTTCAGCCGCCCCTTCGGGGGTTCCCGAAAGAGCGCATGCACAAGGGAACTGCCTGAAACCCATCCCCACCCTAGCCCTCCCCTTGAAGGGGAGGGAACGGTTCAGGGTCTTGGCGGTGTTCTTCTCTTCGCTTCTCCTGGATTCCCGCCTTCGCGGGAATGACAGTGAAACGGGGAGCCTTTGGTCGATCCTTAAACCACCTGTCGTTCCCGCGAAGGCGGGAACCCAGAGCTACGGAGAAAGTGCATTCACCTATCGCATTGCGGCAGCCACTTCCCTACTTCGCCCCACCCTCATACCAAGCTCCGATCACCGCCCGCTCTTCGTCCGTCATCCCCGTCAGATTCCCGATCGGCATTGCCTTCAGCTGCACGGCCTGTTGGTAGATCCGGGCCGCATGCTGTCGAATCAACGCCTCCGAATCGAGCATCACGCCGGCCGGCGCCGTCGCAAATCCCGGCTGCGTCGGATGCGCCGAATGACACGCCACGCAGCGCTGTGCAATCACCGCCTGCACCTTGCCGAAGTCTGCCGCGCCGGCCGGCGCCGCCGCCGGCTTCGGCGCAATCGCCACCGCCACGCCGAACAGGATCGCCACGCCCGCCGCCGGATACTGCCACGCGATGCGGCCCTTGTGCTTCAGGTTGAAGAAGTGCCGGATCAGCACGCCGGCCGCCATGATGGCCGCGAGCACCGCCCAGTTGTAGCGATGGTTGTAGGTCATCGCGTAGTGGTTGCTGATCATGATGAACAGCACCGGCAGCGTGAAGTAGTTGTTGTGCACGCTGCGCTGCTTGCCGCGCTTGCCGTAAATCGGATCGGGTGTCAGCCGGGCCTTCATCGCCTCCACCATCTTGCGCTGGCCGGGGATGATCACCATCAGCACGTTGGCCACCATGATGGTGCCGATCATCGCGCCGACGTGCAGGTAGGCCGCGCGGCCGCCGAACACGTGCGACAGTCCGTACGCCGCCGCGACGAGCAGCAGGTAGATCACGATGCCGAACAGGCCGTCATGCTGGCCGAGCGGCGAACGGCACAGCAGGTCGTACACCGTCCAGCCGACCACGAGCGCGCCGGCGCCGATGGCGACCGCCTGCCAGGGCGCGAGGTCGGCGACCGATTTGTCGATCATCATCGCCGAGGGATTGAGCCAGTAGACGATGCACAGCAGCGCGAAGCCGGAGAGCCAGGTGGTGTAGGCCTCCCACTTGAACCAGTGCAGTTCGTCGGGCAGCTGCTTGGGGGCGACGAGATACTTCTGCGGATTGTAGAAGCCGCCGCCATGCACGGCCCAGAGCTCGCCGGCGACGCCGGCCTTCTCGATGTCGGAACCGGGCTTGGGCGGCCGCAGGGAGTTGTCGAGCCAGACGAAATAGAAAGAGGCGCCGATCCAGGCGATGCCGGTGATCAGGTGCAGCCAGCGCACCAGCAGGTTGGCCCATTCGACGGCGTAGTTGAGCAGGAAAGCTTCCATGGTCCCCTCATGGCGAAAGCTCGTCTGCCACCGCGGGCGCTCCAGACGAGGACATGGGCCGCGAACCCGTGAGCTCCGCTGCGGCCGTGATGGATGGTTGTGTGCTTTCGATGCGCGCGGCACCGAGCGACATATGCGTTTCGATATACCTGGATTGCATCTCGGAATATAGCGAAACCCTTGCCTGTCGGTTTGACTTGGCGCGGATACAAGATAGACTTTTTGTCGGCGCGCCACATCGGGCTTGCCGTATAACCCACATACCCACAACGATATAGAGGTTTGCGATGCCCGGCTTGCCCGAACACCTGGATTTGCATCTGATCCGGATCCTCTACCTGCTGCTGTCGGAGAAGAACGTCTCGCGCGTGGCCCTCAAGCTGAATCAGCCGCAGCCGTCCATCTCCGCCTCGCTGCGCAAGCTGCGTGAACTCACCGGCGATCCGCTCCTGGTGCGCGGCGCGCGCGGCATGGTGCCGACGCAGCACGGCGAAAGCCTGCTCAAGCCGGCCAAGCGCATCCTCGACGAAGCCGAGCGCCTGTTCACCCAGAAGACCGCCTTCGCGCCGCAGCAGGAGGCACGCACCTTCCACATCGCGGCGCCCGACTATCTCGACAGCCAGTTCCTGCCGAACGTCGTCGCCGGCGTGCGGCGCGAATCGCCGAAAAGCCGCGTCGTCATCCACAGCCTCGGTGCGGAGGTGGACTACCTCAAGCTGCTGTCCGACGGCGATCTCGATCTGGTGATCGCCAACTGGGAAGAGCCGCCGGCGCACCTGCATCTGTCGAAGTTGTTCGAGGACGAGATCGCCTGCATCATGCGCGCCGACTGTGCCTATGCCCTGCGCACAGGTCCGGACGACATGACGGTGGAGGACTATCTCGCCCTGCCGCATGTGGCGCCCTCGCAGATGCTGGCGGGCTATTCGGGCGTGATCGAGTCGTATCTCGAACGGCAGGGCATGCAGCGCAATGTGGCGTGCGAGTCGGCTTACTTCGGGTTGATACCGTACATGCTGACGCGCACCGACCTCGTGCTGACGACGGGACGCCAGTTCATGCGCTTCTACGAGAGGAACCTGCCGCTGAAGATTTTCAAGGTGCCGATTCCGTTTCCCAGGATGCGGTTCTACCAGCTCTGGCATGAGCGGGTGCATCAGGCGCCGGAGCACAAGTGGTTGCGGGATCTGATTGCGGGGGCGGCGAAAAACCTGGTGGCGCGATAGCGAGCGTATAACCGCGGCGGCACCCCCGTTATCACCATTCCCTTATACCGCCGCAACGCCCGCGCTTTACCATCAGCCATCATCTCCCCATTCCACCGAACCCGCGTGCCCGCATGCAAGACACCTACTCCAACTACCCGCGCGACCTCATCGGCTACGGCCGCAACCCGCCCCACGCACAATGGCCGAACGGCGCGCGCATCGCCGTCCAGTTCGTCCTGAACTACGAGGAAGGCGGCGAGAATTGCGTGCTCCATGGCGACAAGGCCTCCGAAACCTTCCTCTCGGAAATCATCGGCGCACAGGCTTTCGAGATGCGCCACATGAGCATGGAGTCGATCTACGAATACGGCTCGCGCGCCGGGCTCTGGCGGCTGCTGCGCCTGTTCGAAGACCGCAAGCTGCCGCTGACCGTCTTCGGCGTTTCCATGGCGCTCAAGCGCAACCCCGAAGCCGTCGCCGCCTTCATGGAGCTGGGCCATGAGATCGCCTGCCACGGCCTGCGCTGGATTAGCTACCAGCACATGGACGAAGCCACCGAGCGCGCCCACATGCAGGAAGCGGTGCAGATCATTCGCGAGCTGACCGGCAGCGCGCCGCTCGGCTGGTACACCGGCCGGGATTCGCCCAACACCCGCCGCCTCGTGGTGGAACACGGCGGCTTTACCTACGACGCCGACTACTACGGCGACGACCTGCCGTTCTGGGAGGAGGTCGCGATTCGCGGCGCGGGCGGTGAAGCCGTGAAGAAGCCGCAGCTCATCGTGCCCTACACCCTAGACGCCAACGACATGCGCTTCGCCGCCATGCAAGGTTTCAACTCCGGTACGCAATTCTTCGACTATCTGCGCGACGCCTTCGACGTGCTCTACAAGGAAGGCGATCCGAACGGCCTCGACCGGCCCAAGATGATGTCCATCGGTTTGCACTGCCGCCTTGTCGGCCGTCCGGGACGCGCCGCCGCACTGGAACGCTTCCTCGACTACGTGCAGTCGCACGACAAGGTGTGGGTGACCCGGCGCATCGACATCGCCGACCATTGGCGCGCCGTTCACCCGTATCGCGGAGCTGCAGCATGAGCCTTGCCATCGAACAGTTGAACGCCTGCCGCACCGAGGAATTCGTCGATGCGCTGCACGGCATCTACGAGCATTCGCCCTGGATCGCCGAACGCGCTGCCGAGCGGCGCCCCTTGGCCAACCTGACGGCGCTGAAGCAGGCCTTGCAGGCCGTGGTGAGCGAGGCGAAGGAAGAGGAACAGCTTGCCTTGCTGCGCGCCCACCCTGAGCTCGCCGGCAAGGCAGCCATCGCGGGTCAATTGACGAAAGAATCGACCAGCGAGCAGGCCAAGGCCGGTCTCAACCATTGCACCCCAGAAGAATTCGCTACGCTGCAGCAGCTCAACGCCGCCTACAACGCGAAGTTCGGCTTTCCCTTCATCGTCGCGGTGAAGGGACCGGACGGCAAGGGCATGACGCGCCAGCAGGTCATCGCGACCTTCTCGCGCCGCCTGAAGAACCGGCGCGAGGACGAACTGGCCGAATGCCTGCGTCAGGTACACCGCATCGCCGAGCTGCGCCTGAACGATGCCTTTGGCCATGTGCCGGCGCTGGGGAATCAAATCATGCAGTGGGCCGAAGAACTCGCCGCGTTCAGCGACGATCCCGACGCCCTCACCTGCGCCTACATGACCATGGCGCACCGCAAGACCGCGGCGCAGCTCGCTACCTGGATGCGCGAGGCCGGCATGGAAGTGAGCATCGATGCTGTCGGCAATGTGGTCGGCCGCTATGCCGCCGCCGATCCGCAGGCGAAGACGCTGCTCACCGGCTCGCACTACGACACGGTGCGCAACGGCGGCAAGTACGATGGCCGCGAAGGCATCCTGCTGCCCATCGCCGTCGTGCAGCACTTGCATGAACGCGGCGAGCGCCTGCCCTTCCATCTTGAAGTCATCGGCTTTTCGGAAGAGGAAGGCGTGCGCTTCAAGAGCACTTTCCTCGGCAGCACGGCCATCGCCGGCCGCTTTGACATGCAGCTTCTCGACCAGACCGACGCCGACGGCATCACCATGCGCAGCGCGCTGCTCGATGCCGGCCACCATGCCGAAGACATCGCGGCCATCGCACGCCAGCCGGAAGACATTCTCGGCTTCGTGGAAGTGCACATCGAACAGGGGCCGGTGCTGCTGGAGCGCAATCTGCCGGTGGGGATCGTGACTTCGATTGCCGGCAGCCGGCGTTATCTGCTCGAACTGCGCGGCGTGGCCAGCCATGCGGGCACCACGCCCATGCGCATGCGCAAGGATGCGGCGGCCGCTGCAGCGGAGATCGTGCTCTACGTGGAACAGCGCTGTTCGCAGGCGCCGTCACTGGTCGGCACCGTGGGACAGCTGCAGGTCCCGAACGGGTCGGTGAACGTGATACCGGGCAGCTGCCGGCTCTCGCTCGACGTGCGCGCCGCGGACGACGCCACGCGCGACGCGGCGATGGACGACATCCTGCGCGAGATCGAAGGCATCTGCGCACGGCGGCACATCGAGTTCAAGCTGGATCTGCTGCTGAGCGCGGCGGCCGTGCCGTGTGCGCCGCGGCTGATGCGGCAACTGGCCGCAGCCACCGAGCGCGCGGGCATCGTGCCCTTCGAACTGACCTCCGGTGCGGGACATGACGCGATGGCGCTGGCTTCGCTGACGGAGGTGGCGATGCTGTTCACGCGCTGCGGCAACGGCGGCATCAGCCACAATCCGCTGGAGACGATGACGGCGGACGATGCGGAAGTATCGGCGCAGATCTTCCTCGATTTCTTGCGGAGCTTTGCGGCTTAAAGCACCAGGATCGCCCGGAAGTCGTTGACGTTGGTGCGCGTCGGTCCGCTCACCACGAGGTCGTTGAGCGCGCTGAAGAAACCGTAGCCGTCGTTGTCCGCCAGCAGCGCCTTCGGCTTCAATCCCGCAGCGGCGGCGCGCCGCATCGAGTCATCCAAGTACAGCGCTCCGGCATTGTCTTCGGAGCCGTCGATGCCGTCCGTATCGCAGGCGATCGCATGGATGCCCGGATGGCCGTCCAGCGTGATGGCCAGGCTCAGCAGGAATTCCGCATTGCGCCCGCCGCGGCCGTGGCCGCGCACCGTCACGGTGGTTTCGCCGCCCGAAAGGATCACGCAAGGCCGCGCGAACGGCTGGTTGTGCGTCGCCACCTGCTTCGCCAGCGCGGCATGCATCAAGCCGATGTCGCGCGCTTCTCCTTCGATGTCGTCGGAAAGTATGTAGGGCGTGATGCCGGCGGCGCGCGCCGTCTCGGCCGCCGCCTGCAGCGCCTGCTGCGCGGTCGCGATCACCTGATGGCTGTTGTGCGCAAAGCGCGGATCCCCCGGCTTCGGCGTTTCGTGCGTGCCGTCTTCGAGGAACTTCATGATATGTGCCGGCACGTCGATGCGGTACTTGCGCAGGATGGCCAGCGCATCGGCGCAGGTGGTGGGGTCGGGCAGCGTGGGACCGCTGGCGATCACGCCCGGATCGTCGCCCGGCACGTCGGAGATCAGCAGGGTCACTACCCGCGCCGGCGCGCAGGCCAGCGCCAGCCGTCCGCCCTTGATGGCGGAGAGATGCTTGCGCACGCAATTCATTTCACCGATGGCCGCGCCGCTGCGCAGGAGCGCCTTGTTGATCGCCTGCTTCTCTTCCAGCGTGATGCCTTCGCCCGGCAGCGCCAGCAGCGCCGAACCGCCGCCGGAAATCAGGCAGAGCACGAGGTCGTCTTCGGTGAGGCCGCGCACCATGTCCAGCATGCGGGCGGCCGCGCGCCGGCCGGCTTCGTCGGGCACGGGATGCGCCGCCTCGACCACCTCGATGCGCTGGCAGTCGGCGCCATGGCCGTAGCGCGTCACGACGAGGCCGGAGAGTTCACCCTGCCAATGCCGCTCGACCGCCTGCGCCATCGCGGCCGCGCCCTTGCC
>SPQI01000048.1 GCA_004570315.1 Oxalobacteraceae bacterium OM1
CCGGCTGGCTCTCCAGCCGCGTGCTGCCCGAGCCTTGGGCGGTGGTGAAAGCCGCGTGGGACCTGGCGGCATCCGGCGAACTCTGGACCCACGTCAAGACCAGCACCTGGCGTGCGCTCTCCGGCTTCATCGTCGGCGGCGGCGCCGGCCTGCTGCTGGGCCTGCTGACCGGCACCTTCCGCCGCGCCGAAGTCCTGCTCGACACCACCCTGCAGATGATCCGCAACATCCCCGCGCTGGCGCTGATCCCGCTGGTGATCCTGTGGTTCGGCATCGACGAGTCGGCCAAGTTGTTCCTGGTGTCGGTGGGCGTGTTCTTCCCGGTCTATCTCAACACCTTCCATGGCATCCGCTCGGTGGACAAGGGGCTGGTCGAGATGGCGCGCAGCTATGGCCTCTCAGGCTGGGCGCTGTACCGCGACGTCATCCTGCCGGGCGCCTTGCCGTCCATCCTGGTCGGCGTGCGCTTTGCGCTCGGGTTGGTGTGGGTGCTGCTGATCGTCTCCGAGACCATTTCGGCGCAATCCGGCATCGGCTACATGACGATGAATGCCCGCGAATTCCTGCAGACCGACGTGGTGCTGGTCGGCATCCTGCTCTATGCGCTGCTGGGCAAGCTGGCCGACGTGCTGGCGCGCGCGGTCGAGCGCTTCAGTTTGCGCTGGCATCCCGGCTACCGTTGAGGAGAACACGATGAAACACGACCGCATCGAACATGCGAACGTAGAACAGGCAGAGCGCACGCGCCGCGGCGCCGGCATTCGCTTGCAGGGACTGTCCAAGGCCTACGGCGGCCGCACGGTGCTCGACCGCATTGCACTCGACATCGAAGAAGGCGAATTCGTCGCCATCGTCGGCCGCAGCGGCTGCGGGAAGAGCACCTTGCTGCGCCTGATCGCCGGCCTCGAACAGCCGGACGGTGGCGATATCGCGTTCAGCCAGGACGGCCGCCACCATGCGCCGGAGACGCGCATCATGTTCCAGGATTCCCGGCTGCTGCCGTGGAAGCGCGTGCTGGGCAACGTGGCGCTCGGGCTGCGCAATGCCGCGGCGACCGCGCTGGAGGCGCTGGATCGCGTCGGACTCAAGAGCCGGGCCGGCGAATGGCCGGCGGTGCTGTCGGGCGGCCAGCGCCAGCGTGTCGCCTTGGCCCGCGCGCTGGTGCACGACCCGGAGTTGCTACTGCTGGACGAACCGCTCGGCGCGCTCGACGCGCTGACCCGCATCGAGATGCAGCAGCTCATCGAAACGCTCTGGCGCCAGCGCGGCTTCACCGCCGTGCTCGTCACGCACGATGTTCAGGAAGCCATTGCCCTGGCCGACCGCGTGCTGCTGGTGGAGGATGGCCGCATCGCGCTCGACGAGCGCATCGACCTGCCGCGTCCGCGCAGCCGGGGCGACGCCGCATTTGCCCGCCTCGAGGCCAGCGTGCTGGGCCGCGTGCTGCAACACCCGGCGACCGAGCCGGACGAGAGCATCGGCGATGTCTCGCTGCTGCGCACCGTCCATCAGGTCGCCTGGGCCATCTGACATTTTTTATCCAAACCGCTCACTCAAGAGGAGATTCCATGAGCATCCAAGCCATCAACGTACGCAACCAGTTCCGCGGCAAGGTCAAAGCCATCATCGATGGCCCGGTCGTTTGCGAGGTCGATGTCGAGACGCCGGCCGGTATCGTGACTTCGGTCATCACCACGCGCTCCGTGCGCGACCTCGGGCTGGCGCCGGGCGTGGAAGTCGTTGCCCTGGTCAAGGCCACCGAGGTCTCGATCGCCAAGCTCTGAGGCGAAGGAGCCCGCATGTCCGCCGACTTTCCCGCATTGGAACAATACCTGGCCCACTTGTGCGCCGAGCCGAAGGCGCACGCCCGGGTCTGGGCCGACCACGGTGGACGTGCGCTCGGCCGCTTCTTCCAGTCCACGCTGGCCAGCGCGTTCCAGTCCATCCGCGAGCCCGGCGGGCAGTGGGTGGCCTATGAGGCGTTCACCCGCAGCCATGCCGAGGGCGACGGCGGCCTTTCGGTCTGGCGCCTGCTCGACCACGCCGCCAGCGACGACGAATCGGTGGAGCTGGACCGACTCTGCCGCATGCTCCACGCGATCAACTTCTTTCGCCAGCCGGCGTCGGCGGGGCACGATGTCTACATGAGCGTGCATGCCCGCCTGCTGGCCGCAGTGGACGGCAACCATGGCACGGCGTTTCGGCGCGTCCTGAGCGCGCTCGGCGTGCCGCAAAAGCGGGTGGTGCTGCAGCTGCCGGCCATCGGCGCGCACCAGGCGTGGCTACTTGCCTATGTGGCGGACAACTATCGGCGCAACGGCTTCCGCATTGCGCTGAATGCGGCGGATCCGCAGGATGCCTTGCAGCTGGTGCAGCGGCTGCGTCCGGAGGTAGTGAAGCTGGATGTGCGGGATGGCGTGGACGATGCGGCGGTCCTGCATCTGCTGGAAGTCTGCGGCAGTGCCGGCACGCGGCTGATCTTCAAGCGCGTACAAACGCCGCAGGGGCTGGATGTGGTGCGGCGCATTGCCGCCGTGAGTCTGCAACCGGTATTGATGCAAGGTTTCCTGTTCGATATGCCAAACGGGGAGCTTGGCACCGCTCGATTTCAGGCGGCTGCTTGAACATGCGACGTAGTTAAGCGACTGATTTAAAAGGAAAACCAGCCGGCTCCGAGCTCGCTAAACGCGAAAAACATGTTTAGCGGTGCTCTCCTTATACCGTGGCGTTCTATCGTCATAGCAAAAAAGTCGTTCTCTTTATAACGGTTCAATGCAAATATCCGGCACCTATAGCCGGATTTGTAATAAGAGAGAACGCATGGCTGTCACCAACGCAATACTGGGCTCCAAGGGAGGACGCAACGCACCGTCGCGCGTCATCCCGGGGTTCAACCTGTCGCTCGGCTTTACGCTGCTCTACCTGAGCCTCATCGTGCTCATTCCGTTGTCGGCGGTCTTCCTCAAGACCTTCACGATGACGGGCGAGGCGTTCTGGAACGCCGTCCTGTCGGACCGCGTGGTGGCCTCGTACAAGCTGAGCTTCGGCGCGGCCTTCATCGGTGCGGCCTTGAACGTGCTGTTCGGCGGCATCGTCGCTTGGGTGCTGGTGCGCTACCGCTTCCCGGGCAAGAAGATCATCGACGCGCTGGTCGACCTCCCGTTTGCGCTGCCCACCGCCGTGGCCGGCATCGCACTGACCGCGCTGTATTCCGCCAATGGCTGGATCGGCCGTTACCTCGAGCCGCTCGGCATCAAGGTCGCCTTCACGCCGCTGGGTGTGGTGGTCGCGCTGACCTTCATCGGGCTGCCCTTCGTCGTACGCACGGTGCAGCCGGTGCTGGAAGAAGCCGAACGCGAACTGGAAGAAGCCGCTGCCAGCCTCGGTGCCAACCGCTGGCAGACCTTCCGCCACATCGTCTTCCCGACCATCCTGCCGGCGCTGCTGACCGGCTTCGCGCTGGCCTTCGCACGGGCGACTGGCGAATACGGCTCGGTCATCTTCATTGCCGGCAACATGCCGATGGTCTCCGAGATCACGCCGCTGTTCATCATCACCAAGCTCGAGCAGTACGACTACACCGGCGCCACCGCCATTGCCGTCGTCATGCTCATCGCTTCCTTCATCCTGCTGCTGGCCATCAACCTGCTGCAGGCCTGGGCGCGCAATCGCAGCGCCACCGACAAAACCGCGGGGAGAAAATAATGGCCGGCGCAATCGCTTCTTCCTTGCCGGTGACCGCCGCGCCAACGCGCACCGACTACGCCCAGTCCGCCACCGCCGAACCGGTGTGGGTGCGCGTGCTGCTGATCGGCATCGCGCTCGCCTTCCTGACCCTGTTCCTGTTCATCCCCTTGGTGGCAGTGTTCACCGAAGCCTTCAAGAAAGGCTGGGACACGTATGCCACGGCGATCACCGAGCCCGATGCGCTGTCCGCCATCAAGCTCACGCTGCTCACGGCGGCCATCGCCGTGCCGCTGAACCTGGTGTTCGGCGTGGCGGCGGCGTGGACCATCGCCAAGTTCGAGTTCCGCGGCAAGAACATCCTGCTCACGCTGATCGACCTGCCGTTCTCCGTATCACCCGTCATTTCCGGCCTGATCTATGTGCTGCTGTTCGGCGCGCAAGGCTGGTTCGGCCCGTGGCTGTCGGCGCATGACATCAAGATCCTGTTCGCGGTGCCCGGCATCGTGCTGGCCACCATTTTCGTCACTTTCCCATTCGTCGCCCGCGAACTGATTCCGCTGATGCAGTCGCAGGGCACCGAAGAAGAGGAGGCTGCGCTGGTGCTCGGCGCGTCGGGCTGGCGCACCTTCTGGCACGTGACGCTGCCGAACGTGAAGTGGGGCCTGCTGTATGGCGTGATTCTCTGCAACGCCCGTGCAATGGGTGAGTTCGGCGCCGTCTCGGTCGTCTCCGGCCACATCCGCGGCGAGACCAACACCATGCCGCTGCAGGTCGAGATTCTCTACAACGAATACAACTTCGCCGCCGCATTCGCCGTCGCCTCGCTGCTGGCCTTGCTGGCGCTGGTCACCCTGGCGCTCAAGACCTTCGTCGAATGGCGGGCGCGCGACACCAACCTGGAACCTCTGCATGAAGGGCAGCACTGATCATGGGTATCGAAGTCAGGAACATCAATAAGCGTTTCGGCAATTTCGTCGCGCTCGACAACGTCTCGCTCAACTTCCCGCAAGGCGAGCTCACCGCGCTGCTGGGTCCCTCCGGCTGCGGCAAGACCACGCTGCTGCGCATCATCGCCGGCCTCGAACAGCCGGATGCCGGCCAGGTCTTCCTCGACGGCGAAGACGCCTCCAGCCATCACGTGCGCGAGCGCCAGGTCGGTTTCGTGTTCCAGCACTATGCGCTCTTCAAGCACATGACGGTGTTCGACAACATCGCCTTCGGCCTGCGCGTGAAGCCGCGCAAGACCCGGCCCTCCGAAGCGGATATCCGCAAGAAGGTCATGTCGCTGCTCGAACTGGTCCAGCTGGACTGGCTGGCCGACCGCTATCCGCCGCAGCTCTCCGGCGGCCAACGCCAGCGCATCGCGCTCGCCCGCGCGCTTGCCGTGGAGCCGCGCGTGCTGCTGCTCGACGAGCCCTTCGGTGCACTCGATGCCAAGGTGCGCAAGGAACTGCGCCGCTGGCTGCGCCGCCTGCATGACGAACTGCACGTCACCAGCATCTTCGTGACGCACGACCAAGAAGAGGCGCTCGAAGTCGCCGATCAGATCGTGCTGATGAACAAGGGCAAGGTCGAGCAGATCGGTGCGCCGACCGAGGTCTACAACCATCCGGCGTCGCCCTTCGTCTACGGCTTCCTTGGTAACGTCAACCTGTTCCGCGGCCGCGTGCACGAAGGCGTGCTCGACGCCGGCGGCGTGCCGCTCGACGCGCCGGAATATGCCGAAGCGCGCGACGCGCAAGGCATCGGCTTCGTGCGTCCGCACGACATTGAGATCGAGCGCTATTCGGCCGACGCCGAAGGCATCGTGGCCAAGCTGCGGCGTGCTCATGCGATCGGCCCGCTGGCGCAACTCGAACTGGAACGCGCCGACAACAGCGAACTGATCGAAGCAGTCATTTCCACCGACCGCTTCGAGCACCTGCGCCTGCAGGAAGGCGAGACCGTCATCGTGCGGCCGAAGCGTTTGCGCGTGTTCGTCGACGAAGCCGTCTGAGGACGCCATGAACTTCCAGCAGCTGCGCTCCATCCGCGAAGCCGCCCGGCGCGGCTACAACCTCACCGAAGTCGCGAACGTACTGTTCACGTCGCAGCCCGGCGTGAGTCGCCAGATCCGCGAGCTGGAAGACGAACTGGGCGTGGAGATTTTCGAGCGCAACGGCAAGCGGCTCACGGGTCTGACCGAGCCGGGCAAGGGGATTTTGCAAATCGTGGAGCGGCTGCTGCTGGAAGCGGAAAACCTGCGCCAGGCGAGCCACGAATATGCGGGCGAGAAGAGCGGCATGCTGAGCATCGCCACCACCCACACGCAGGCGCGCTACGTGCTGCCGCAGGTGGTGCAGGGCTTCCGCAATGCGTTTCCCGACGTGCGCATCGCGTTGCAGCAAAGCTCGCCGGAACACATCGCGGAATGGGTGATTTCGGGGAAGGCGCACATCGGCATCGCCACCGAAGGCCTGAGCCAGTTCGACGACCTCGTGTCATTCCCCTGCTACAGCTGGAACCACGTGATCGTCGTGCCGGAGACGCATCCGTTGGCAAAGCTGGAGAAAGTCACGCTGGCCGACCTCGCGGCGCATCCGCTGATCACCTATGACGTCGGCTTCACCGGCCGCAGCCACATCGACGACGCCTTCCGCGAGGCCGGTGTGGCGACCGATATCGTGCTGACGGCAATGGACTCTGACGTCATCCAGCAGTACGTCACGCTCGGACTCGGCGTAGGCATCGTTGCCTCGATGGCGGTCGAGCGCAGTCTTTCCCCGGGGCTGCGCGCCATTCACGCGGAACACCTGTTCGCGCCCAACGTGACGCGGCTTGCCGTGCGTCGCGGCGCCTACCTGCGTTCCTACACCTATGAATTCATCCTGCGCTTCGCACCTTCACTGAAGCGCTCGGACATCGAAGCCGCGCTCAATGTCGCGGGGCAATAAAGCAGGCTAAGGGCTCAGGGCATCAGCGGCTTCTTCGCCGCCTGCTTTGCCTTGATGTCTTTCACCGTCTTGTTCATCGCCTCGACCCGATAATCGGTCGTCGGGTGCAGCGCCGTATACCCGTTGAGCGTCGTCGCCGGATACTGGCTGGCAAAGCGTGTCCAGAATGCGGGCGCGTTGTCGACGTTGTAGCCGGCTCGGGCCAGCATGTAGAGCGAGAGCTTGTCCGCAGTCGCGTCCAGCTCCTTGGGCATGGGCTTTACGCCGGCCAGACCGGACATCGTGCTCATGTCGGGATGCACCCGCACGAGGTTGTCGATGATGCCGCCGACCGTGGCGCTCATGCGCTGGCGCGTCGGGTGCGACAGCGAGTTGTGCGCCATTTCCTTCGCGATCACGTAGGCGACTTCGTCGTCCGAAGCGAGCGCATTAAGCATGCCGCGCGAGATCAGCACACGGTGGCCGTCGGAGTAGGCGACGACGTTGTCGGTGTTGCCAAGTTCAATGCCGTAGGCGCAGGCATAGGTGAGCGGCACGCTGAGATCGCGCTGCGTGCCGCCGCGCAGCACCGTCAGGCGGACGTTCGATCGGCCGGTGACGAGCGGCGCAAGTACCGCAGTCGCTTCGCGTTCCGCGTTCTCACCGATGGGCATGGGCTTGTCCGCCACGCCCAGCAGCACGTCGCCGCGCTGCAGGCCCGCGCGTGCGGCGCCGCTGTTGGGGAGCACGTTATTGATCTGCAGACGGTCGTCCAGGCCGAACGACTTCTGCGATGCGTCGACGAACTCGTTCGAGTAGGAATATTTGTTCTTGGCCGTGAAGCCGAGGAGATTGCGCGCGCTGCTGCGGCAAAGATCGGAATTGTTGACGATCAGCGGCGCGGCGATGCGGTAGAGGCGATCCTGCAACGCCACCATGCTTTCCAGCGACTGTTGCGCGGACGTCTTGTCCGGCGGCTGCGGCACAGTCTTCACCGGCTCGGGTGCCTGGCTGGTCGGGGTAGCGGGCGGCGGCGCGGAAGCGCAACCTGCCAGAGCCAGCGCAAGCGGAAGCAGTTTGAGTTTCTGCCGGACGGACGATTGCAGACACTCGAACGAAGCGAGCCGGTTCACTGGCATGAGATCTCCCTGATCTTTTTCGATTTGATTTAATGTTTTCCGGTGCTGCCGAACCCGCCGGCGCCCCGTTCGCTGCTGTCGAATTCCTCGACGACCTTGAACCCCACCTGCAGCACCGGCACGATCACCAGCTGCGCGAGGCGCTCCATCGGATTCAGCGTGAACACCGTCTGGCCGCGGTTCCAGGTCGAGACCATCAGCTGGCCCTGGTAATCAGAGTCGATCAGGCCGACCAAGTTCCCCAGGACAATACCGTGCTTGTGGCCCATGCCGCTGCGCGGCAGGATCATCGCCGCATAGCCAGGATCGGCGATGTGAATCGCGAGGCCGGTCGGCACCAGGTGCGTCGCACCGGGCTCAATCACGAGCGGCGCATCGAGGCAGGCTCGCAGATCCAGTCCCGCGCTGCCCGGCGTCGCATACGCGGGCAGCTGTTCTTTCATGCGCGGATCGAGAATTTTGACGTCGATGTGTTTCATCATTAAAAGCAGGAAGAGGCGAGGCGGTCAGGAAAACCGCTCGCGCCGTTGAGGTTGCTCAAGGGTGAATCAAAGCCGTGCGGCGATTTCCGCGACGAGGCTGCGTGCCAGTTGCTGCTTGTCGGCGCGCGGCAGGCGAGTGTGGCCGCGCTCGTCGAACAGCACCAGCTCGTTGTCGTCCTTGCCGAAGGTCTGCGGACCGATGTTCCCGACGAGGAGCGGAATGTTCTTCTTCTTGCGCTTCTCTTCGCCGTATTGCAGCAAGTTTTCGGACTCGGCCGCGAAGCCGACGCAGAATGGGCGCCGTTCCAGCCGCGCGACCGTTGCGAGGATGTCGGGGTTTTGGTCGAACTGCATGGCAGGCG
>SPQI01000251.1 GCA_004570315.1 Oxalobacteraceae bacterium OM1
GCCTACATCCGGCTCTTCACCACCATCCCGGGGGCAACGCTGGACAACACGCGTGTGGGCGCCGTGAACGGCCCGAGCTTCGGCAGCTTCACCATGCGCAACATCGATCTGCGGGGAACGACGATCGTCGTCAAGCGCAACAACTGAGAGGTTCAGGCGCGCTTGCGGGATTTCTTGCGGTCGAACATGCGGGCGTCGGCCACGCGCAGCAGCGTGTCCATGTCGTAACCGTCGCCGGGGTAACGCGCCCAGCCGATGGAAGCCTCGACGCGCGCCAGCACGTCGCGCCGCACTTCCATGGGTGCCTGGATGACGTTGGCGATCTTGTCGCACACGCCTTCGATGTCCTCCGGCGCCTCGAGGTTGTGCAGGTAGACCACGAACTCGTCGCCGCCGAAGCGCGCCACTTCATCGTCGGCCCGCAGCGCCCCTTTCAAGCGCCGCACGATCTCGATCAGCGCGCGGTCGCCGGCGTCGTGACCGTGCTGGTCGTTGATCTCCTTGAACAGATCGAGATCGATGAACAGCAGCGAGAACTTGAGCGGCAGCATCTCGGACGAGGTGCGGCGGCGGAATTCGATCTGCGCGATCAGGGATTCGCGATTGAGCGCGCCGGTGAGCTTGTCGGTGCGCAGGTTGCGCTCCATTTCCTCGAAGCTCTTGGCCAGCTTGCCGATCTCGTCGCGGCGGTTGATCTCCAGCGGCTCCAGCGGCTTGCCGAGGCCGATGCTTTCCGCCGCGCGGGTGAGCTTGCGGATATCGCGCAGCACCCACTGCAGCAGCCCGAAGCCGACCACCAGCACCAGGAACACGGCCAGCATGCCGATCGCCAGGCTCTGGTAGAGCACGCTGCTGACGTTGCCGATGAAGTCGGCGCGCGGCACGGCGACGATGGTGATCCATTCCAGGCCGGCCGGATCGCGCAGCAGCGTCGCGCCGATCTGCACCGTGCCGAGGTCGCTCTCGAATTCGCGCGACACCGGATGCTCCAGTTTCTCGCCGCCCTTCTGCCACGCCACCACCTGCTCGTAGGCCTGACGCAGTAGCTTCGATTCGCTCTGCGGCGCGAACAGGCGCACCAGCGAATTGCGATCGACGCGGTAAGGCAGTTCATTGGTCGAGGTGGCGATCACCGCGCCCGAGCGTTCGACGATGAAGGCGATGCCGTTGCGGCTGACCGACAGCGACTTGAAGAAGTCGGTCAGCTGGGTGAGCGAGAGGTCGGTCGAGACGACGCCGACGAGCTGCTTGTCGGCCCGGTAGATCGGCTTCGAGAGCGTGAAGGTCGGCTCCAGCGTCGTGAAGTCGGTGTAGACCGCGGACCAGCTTTCCCGGCCCTTTTCCACCGTGCTCTTGTACCAGGGCCGGCTGCGGGCGTCGTAGTTGTCGGTGCGTACCACGCTCAGGCGTTTGCCGGGTGCGGCGACGCTGTAGATGTGCCGCGGCGAATCGCCCGGCTCGCGCAGGCGCAGTTCGATGCGGTCGGGACGGCGGTTGATGCCGACGAAGCGTCCGTCCGCGCCGGCAAAGTAGACGTAGTTGTTCACCATCGGGAAAAATCCGGTGGCGATCCAGATGCGCTGTTCCAGCGCGGCGAGGTCGTCGGAAAACGGCAGCATCGAGGTGGTGCCGTCGGCCGGCGAATACACCGGGTTGGGCACGACGGCGTCCACCGCGACACGGGCGCCGAGCAGGTGGCGGTCGGTGGCGTCGTTGACGCGCTCCACCATATTGAGCAGCACCTTTTGCGAGAATTCGTGCCCCGCGCTCTCGCTCGATCGATGCGACGCCCAATAGATCACGCCGGCCAGGGCCAGGACGAGAAGCACGAAGGGTACGACGAGTACCCGCTGCAAGGTGGAATGCGGCACGGCCTACTCCGAAACGGTACAGGAAGGTGTGGCGAAACCTGCCCGAGCCGGAACAAGTTAGCAATCCGACAAGGCGGATAGCCGGACCGGGACACGCTGTCATCATACTGTAATTTCCACGCAGAAATATGATGACGCGCCTTGCGTTTCAGCCCCGCGACGTCATTTCGGGCGTGGCGTGCCGATGCCGCCGTCGGGCTGCGCCAGCCTGCCTTCGCGCAGCAGGCGCACGGCGGCCGCGACTGCGCGCGCCGCGTTGCGCACTTCTTCCTGCACGGCATGGTCGCGGTCGAGCGTCTCGTGGCTGGTGGCATAGGGCTCGTAGTAGCCGATGTAGCGGTCGAGCTTCGCCTTCGTGCCGGCGTCGATGAAGCCCATCCAGTCCAGCCAGTCGGACAGCGCGCGGCGTCCCGCTTCCACGCCGGCGACGTCGCCATGCACCACCACGCCGTAGGCGCGTCCCGCCAGATGCTTGGGATACGACCAGCCGGCTTCCTCGATGGCCTTGGCCTTTTCCGGGTCCTTGCCGTGTGTCGTGGACGGATCGGGATTGCCGCCGTCGGCGCACACCAGGCGATCGATCATCAGCTTGAGCGCGCTCGGCGACTGGTACCAGTAGGTTGGCGACAGCAGGATGACGCCGTGCGCCGATACCCAGCGCTCATAAATTTCGTTCATCCAGTCGTTGGTCTGGCGCAGCGCATGGTTGGGATAGCAGCTGCACGGCCAGTGGCACAGCGGCATTGCGGTCGACGCGCAACCCTTGCAGGGATGGATGTGCCAGTCATAGTCGGAGATGAGCCGGCTCAGGTCGAGCACGTCGGCCTGCATGCCGGCGGCCTCGATCTCCGCCCGCGCGAGCTGCGTGAGGCGGAAGGTCTTCGACATCTCGCCCGGGCAGCTGCCGTCGTTGCGGTCCGAGCCGCAGACCAGCAGCACGCGCGACGGCGTGTCCGGATTCTTCTGGGCCGCTTCGGCGGCGAGCAGGCGATCGCGTGCGGTGCGCCATTCCACGGAGAGGTCGTAGTCGGGATCGGCGAAACCGGGACCGGCCTTTTCCGTGGCGGCCGGCTTGTTGGACTGCATGTAGTTGTCCCAGGCGACGGCCTCGACCGCATCGAGCGCATCCTTCACCTTTTCATAGCTGGCATGCCGGAAGGAGCCGTAGAAGCGGACACGGAAGGTATCGCGATCCAGCATGCCGGGGAACTGGCCTTTGCGGGGAGTCGTCATGGCGAGGCGCGCGCGGGAAAAGTCCTCGCCTTGCAGGATCCGTGCCGCGCAATGCGCCGTGCCGGAGAATGCTGGCCCGCTTGATGCATGTCAGCCCCATTTTGCTGACCGCAAGGAGTTCGTCATGAACATGTCCCAGGATGCGATGCGCGAATGCATCGACCGCTGCCTCCATTGCTACCGCACCTGCCTCGGCATGGCGATGAACCATTGCCTGGAGACCGGCGGCCAGCATGTGGAGCCGACCCATTTCCGCCTGATGATGAATTGCGCCGACATCTGCCGCACCGCCGCCGATTTCATGCTGAGCGGCTCGCCGCTGCACGCCCGCATCTGCGCGGCCTGTGCCGACATCTGCGAAGCCTGCGCGCAAAGCTGCGAACAGGTCGGCGACATGGACGAGTGCGTTGAGGCCTGCCGCGACTGCGCGCAGAGCTGCCGCGACATGTCGCGCGACATGGCAATCGACGACCAGGGCGTGCTTCCCGGCATGACGCGCGATACCTCGTCCACGCTGCAGCAGACCTTGCCCATGTAAAAACGGCGACCGGCGTGGCATATCTACACGCCGGCCGCCTCACCGCCAGAAGGAGAATTCCGGATGAAAGCAGTCGTGTTTCACCAGATCGGCGACATTCGCCTGGAGGACGTGCCCGAACCCACGCTCGAACAACCCACCGATGCCATCGTGCGCCTCACGGCGAGCGCCATCTGCGGCACCGACCTGCACTTCGTGCGCGGCACCTTCAGCGGCATGCAGGAGGGCACCATCCTCGGCCATGAGGGCGTGGGCATCGTCGAGCAGGTGGGCGAAGGCGTGCGCAATATCGCCGTCGGCGACCGCGTGGTGATTCCTTCGACCATCGCCTGCGGTTACTGCTCGTACTGCCGCGAAGGCTATTACGCGCAATGCGACAACGCCAATCCCAACGGCCCGACGGCGGGCACGGCGTTCTACGGCGGACCGCAAGCGGCCGGCGGCTTCAACGGCCTGCAGGCGGAGAAGGCGCGTATTCCGTTCGCCAACGTCAATCTGATCAAGCTGCCCGACGAGATCAGCGACGAACAGGCCATCCTGCTCTCCGACATTTTCCCGACCGGCTACTTCGGCGCCGACCTCGCCGACATCAAGCCCGGCCACACCGTCGCGGTCTTCGGCTGCGGGCCGGTGGGGCAGTTTGCCATCGCATCGGCAAAGCTGATGGATGCCGGGCGCATCTTCGCCATCGATCGCTTGCCCGACCGGCTCGAGATCGCGCGGCGGCAAGGCGCGGAGATCATCAACTTCGAGGAAGAGGATCCGATCGAGACCATCAAGACGCTCACCGGCGGCATCGGCGTGGACCGCGTGATCGATGCCGTGGGCGTCGATGCGGAATGCCCGCATCACGGACCGGCGGCGGAACAGGCCGGGCAGAAGCAGCAGGCCTTCCAGCAGGAAGTGCAGCAGGTGGCGCCGGAGCAGCACCCGCAGGGCGCGAACTGGCATCCGGGCCAGGCGCCGTCGCAGGCGCAGCAGTGGGCGATCGAGTCGCTCGCCAAGGCCGGCACGCTGGCCATCATCGGCGTCTATCCGCCGAGCGACACGTCCTTCCCGATCGGCATGGCGATGAACAAGAACCTGACGATCAAGATGGGGAACTGCAACCATCGCAAATACATTCCGCATCTAATCGAGCTGATCCGCACCGGCAGCTTCGATCCCACCGCGCTCGTCACGCAGGTGGAAGCGCTCGAATCCGTCATCGATGCCTACAAGGCCTTCGACACGCGCAATCCGGGCTGGCTGAAAGTGGAACTGGTACCGGGCACGGCAGCAAGCGACAGCCAGCCGCGGCACTGACGCACTGCATCAAGGCGACGCCGGGTCGTCGGGATCGGGATCGGCCGGGATGGCCTTTTCGGCGGCGGCCCGTTCGACCTGCACCACCTGCGGATGCGGCAGGCTGGCGAAGCCGTCCTCGACGTCGCTCGCGTCGACCGGCCGCACCGTGCGGGCGACTTCCTTGCCGTCGTACAGGAAGATCAACGTCGGCCACAGCTTGACGCGGAAGGACCGTCCCAGCCGGCGGCCCGGACCGTCCTCGACCTTGAAATGCTCCACGTGGCTGTAGCGGTCGAAGGCCTGGGCGATCAGCGGCTGGGCTGCCTGGCAGAAGCCGCACCAGTTCGTGCCGAACTCGAGGACCACCGGCCCGCGCATCGCGGCTACGTCTTCCGGCGTGGGGGCCGCTTCGATGTAGGTGGTTTTCAGGGGCATGCGTTGTTCTCCTCTCGAATCATCCTTCTCTTAGAAGCCGTTGTGCCGCAATCGTTTTGCGCGCTTGCCGCGCCGCAAAGGAAACCGGCCGCAGGCTCCATAGACTAAAGATACAGGGCAACAGCCATCGCCGCCCGCCAACAACAACGAGGAGACACCATGCCATTCCGGTTCAGATTCTGCGCCGCGCTTGCCGGCGCGCTTTGCCTTTACGCCGCCGGCGCCTTCGGCGGCCAGCTGCGCGGCTACAACGTCGATCCCGGCAGCATCACGGTATCCGGCATCAGCTCCGGCGGTGCGATGGCCGTGCAGGCGCATGTCGCGTATTCCGGCACCTTCCGCGGCGCGGCGATCTTTGCCGGCGCGCCCTACTACTGCGCCGAAGACAGCCTGGCCAACGCACTCACGCGCTGCATGAATGCGCTGACGTCCGCCCAGATCCCGGTTGCGTCCCTGGTCAGCACCACGCTCGCCTGGGCCAAGACCGGCGCGATCGACGACCCGGCCAACCTGCGCGACGACAAGGTCTATCTCTTCAGCGGCACGCTGGACGCCGTCGTGCGCCAGCCAGGCATGGATGCGGCGCGCGACTTTTACCGCAGCTTCGTCGACCCGGCCAACGTCGTGTACGACAATCAGACCCCGGCCGGGCACGCCTGGATCTCGCCGCTCGGTCCCAATCCCTGCGTCGCCACGCAGAGCCCGTATGTGAACGATTGCGGCAAGGACCCGGAAGCGACCTTCCTCACGATGTTCTACGGCGACCTCAAGCCCAAGGCGACCGGCGCGCTGAGCGGCCAGTTCCTGCCGGTGGACCAGACGGAATTCGTCGACGACCGCAATCCGGCCGCGCACAGTCTCGACGCCAACGGCTGGCTCTACGTGCCGGCGTCATGCGGCCGGGGCGAGCGTTGCCGCGTCCACGTGGCTTTCCACGGCTGCAACCAGAGCTATTCGAGCGTGGGCGACCAGTTCTTCCGGCGCACCAACCTGAACGAGTGGGCAGACACCAACCGCATCCTCGTGCTGTATCCGCAGGCAGCGGCCAACATGGACCCGAATCACCTCAACGGCCAGGGCTGCTGGGACTGGTGGGGTTACGACAGTCCGGCCTATGCGCAAAAGGCGGGCACGCAACTGCTGATGACGAAACGGATGGTGGACCGTATCGCAAGTGGCTGGCGTGGTACACAATGAAGCGCACTGAAACGAACGGTGGTGCGGATTCAGAGGAAATGCGCTACTGTTTCGTTTTGCCAACTTTTTTGGTCACAGAGGGAACGTCATGAAGAGAAGAAGTCTGCTCAAATCCGGTCTGCTGGTCGCCGCCTCCGCATTCGCGCTGGTGGCCTGCGGCAAGAAGGAAGAAGCCAAGCCGGCCGAAGCGCCTGCCGCTGCGCCGGCCTCGGCCGCCGCCACCGGCGAACCGCTGAAAGTCGCGTTCGTCTACGTCGGCCCGGTGGGCGACGCGGGCTGGACCTTCGCCCATGACGCCGGCCGCAAGGCGGTGGAAGCTGCCTTCGGCAACAAGATCAAGACCACCTACGTGGAAAAGGTCGCCGAAGGCGCCGACGCCGAGCGTGTGTTCCGCGATCTCGCCAGCCAGGGCAACAAGCTGATCTTCGGTACCAGCTTCGGCTACATGGAGCCGATGCTGAAAGTAGCCAAGGAATTCCCGGACGTGAAGTTCGAGCACGCCACCGGCTACAAGACCGCCGACAACCTCGCCGTCTACGAAACCCGCACCTATGAAGGTGCCTATCTCGCCGGCATCATCGCGGGCAAGATGACCAAGACCAACAAGCTGGGCGTGGTCGGCTCCTTCCCGATTCCGGAAGTGATCCGCAACATCAATGCCTTCACGCGCGGTGCGCAGTCGGTCAATCCGAACGTCACCACCCGTGCCGTCTGGGTCTCGAGCTGGTTCGATCCGCCGAAGGAGCGTGACGCCGCGATGGCCATGATCAACCAGGGCGTCGACGTGCTGATCCAGAACACCGACTCCCCGGCCACGCTGCAGGCCGCGCAGGAAAAAGGCGTGTACGCCTTCGGCTGGGACTCCGACATGACCAGTTATGGTCCGAAGGCCCACCTCGGCTCGGCCGTGATCAACTGGGAGCCGTACTACAAGCAGGCCGTGCAGTCCGTGCTCGACGGTTCCTGGAAGACCCACACCGTGTGGTGGGGCGTGAAGGAGAACTCGATCGATCTGGCGAATATCAATGCCGTGGTGCCGGAAGACGTGAAGAAGATCGTCGCCGACCGCAAGGCCGAACTGGCCGCCGGCAAGAACATCGTGTTCGCCGGCCCGCTGGTCGACCAGCAGGGCAAGGAAGTCATCGCCGCCGGCAAGGAGCCGGACGACGCCTTCCTGAAGGGTATGAACTTCTACGTCAAGGGCGTGGAAGGCTCGCTCTCGAAGTAATCCGCTTCCACTGTGGAACGGCCGGGCGGACGCAAGTCCGCCCGGTTTTTTTTCGCCTGCAGCTTGCGTCTCCCTGAAGCCTCGCGGCACGCTATACTGTTCATGCATACAGTATTCGATCCCATGAGCGCCGACGACGACATCCCGGTCTTTCCCCTTCACCCTCAGCCCGCCGCGCGCAAGGGCCGGGGCGCCGTCACGAACCTGCAAGGCCGCTACGAACTGCAGCGGCGCGAGGCCTTCGACGATGGCTGGGAACAGGAAGAGGACGCCAGTGCGCCGGCCTGGAAAACCGAGGTGCGGGAGGAACACGCGAAGAGCATCCTCACCCGCAACGCCTCGCCCGACATCCCGTTCAACGTTTCGCTCAACCCCTATCGCGGCTGCGAGCACGGCTGCATCTATTGCTTCGCCCGGCCGACGCACAGCTACCTCGGCCTCTCGCCGGGACTGGATTTCGAGACGCGCATCACCGCCAAGGTGAACGCGCCCGAATTGCTGCAGCGCGAGCTCAGCCGCCCCGCCTACGTGCCTGAACCGATCGCGCTCGGCGTCAACACCGATGCCTATCAGCCCTGCGAGCGCAAGCTGGGCCTGACGCGCCGCGTCCTCGAAGTGCTGCATGCCTGCGAGCATCCGGTGGGACTGATCACGAAATCCTCGCTGGTGGAGCGCGACATCGACCTGCTGGCCGACATGGCGCAGCGCCGGCTCGCCGCCGTGGCCGTGACCATCACGACGCTCGACCCCGGCAT
>SPQI01000045.1 GCA_004570315.1 Oxalobacteraceae bacterium OM1
GGGCAGCGCTGCGCCGGAAGGCCTCGTCGCGCCGCGCACCGAACTCAAGGCCATTCGCGCGCACCGCCGCACCTGGGCCAAGCTCAGCGTGGAGAAGCAGCTGACGCAGGCGCTGGAACAGGCGCCCAAGAGCGCCGGCCCCATCAATTCCCACATGCTGGTCCTGCGCTCGCTGGCCCTGATGCGGGACGTCTCCCCGGACTACCTCGATCGCTTCATGTCCTACGCCGACACGCTGCTCTGCCTCGACCAGCCCGAGAAGGACAAGCCCGCCGCTGCGAAGAAGCCGGCCGCGGCAAAGGCCGACAAGGGCTAGTTTCCCGCACCGCCTGCGCTACGATCGGGCAGTTGATACCATATCAATTTTCGTTTTGGAGGCATGCGCATGAAGCTGTACTACGCCCCTGGTGCCTGTTCGCTGGCGCCGCACATCACCGCCCGCGAACTGGGTATTCCCGTCGATCTGGTCAAGGTCGACATTCCGAACAAGAAGACCGAAGACGGCGGGGATTTCTGGGCGGTCAATCCGAAAGGCTACGTGCCGGCGCTGGAAACCGAGGCGGGCGAGGTCCTTACCGAAGCCGGCATCATCTGCCAGTATCTGGCGGACCAGCGCGCCGACGCCGGCTTCATCGCCCCGTTCGGCACGCCGGAACGCTATCGCCAGATGGCCGCCATGAATTTCGTCGCCACCGAAGTGCACAAGCAGATCGGTGCGCTGTTCAATCCCGCCCTCACGCCCGAGATGCGGACGGTGCAACTGGGCGTCATCGAGCGCCGCCTGAAACCGCTCGAGCAAAGCCTGGCCGGAAGGACCTACGCGATGGGCGAGCAGGTCACCGTCGTCGATCCCTACCTCTACACCATCCTGCGCTGGATGCGCATCCATAAGCTCGACCTCGCCAAGTGGCCGAACATCGCCGCCTACATGGAGCGCATGGGCAACCGGGCCAAGGTGCAGGAGACGCTGAAGGAAGAAGGCTTGCCGGTCTGAGCGGCATCGGGTGCAGGCATAAGGACATCAGGGCATCAGGGCATCACGACCACGTTGACCACGACGCCGGTCGGGATCGCGACCAGCGCATACTCCGAGCCCACCTGCACCCAATGATGTCCGCGCGGCGGCGGCGGCAGGCGGTAATGCCGCCAGTCTTCCACGACGTATTGGCGCGAGCGGAATTCCGGCGGCAGGCGGTCGCCGCGATGGAAACGCTCGCGGTGTTCGAAGCCGCGGCGGTCGTTGTCGCGGCGCATGTCGCGGTCGTCCGGCCCGCGCCGGTCATCCCCGCGCTCATGCTGCATGCCGTAGCGGCCGCGATCGTCGCGGTCGTCATGGCGATCATGCTGCGCCAGCGCGCAGGTCGAGATCAGGCCGAGTGCGGCAAACGCCGTCGCGGCAAATATCTTGTTCATGTGCATTCTCCAGTCAATTGGCATCGATCCGCAGGTGCGGTGCCAATTGATGGACACCGTTGACGCAGCGAAAATCCGCAATCCCGCCGCGCGTTACGCTTTCCTCACTGCTCTTACAAACCGATAAATTGCGGCGTGCCGATGACACATCGGGACGGACCGACATCCATGACATGCCCGCTGAACGCGGAGCCTGCCTGAACGGCCAATCAGCAGATTCAGATTCTCAATGGCAACCTGATGGCCCGCATCAACGCTTGGCGGCATGCGGTTGCGTTTCTTTACCGTCCCGCTGCATTTTTTCACGCGGTCTGCGATCAGAATGGCATGCCTCGCGTTGTTCGACGGAGAGACACGGAGACTCGAAGACCGGAGCGTTCCGATCCATGCACCTGCCAAAGTTCGACGTCGCCACCGGCTGGCACCTGCGCAACAGCGACGCCTGCCTGAGTGCCTTGCTCATCATCCAGTGCCTGATGACCTTCGTGCTCGTGCCGCTGGTTGCCGTTCAGGTGGTCGGTCCGTGGTTCATCGATGCCGGCCTGCTGCTTTTCGCCGTCATATGCGCAACGGTCTATGCCGAGCGCATCGGTGTGTTGCTGGGCTTGCTGTGCAGCCTGCTCGCGATCGTTACCGGCCCGGCCGTCTGGGCCAACTTGCGCGTGCATGACGCCGCGAACGCCGTGACCTTGCACGAAACGATTCTCTTCGGCGCCTTCTGCTTCAATGCGCTCATCACCGGACTCGTCACCCGGCATACCTTCGGCGCGGGCAGGGTGACGCGGCATCGCATTCTCGGCGCGGTATTGGTCTACCTGAATGTCGCCGTCCTGTTCTCTACGGTGTTCGACATTCTCGACACCTCGCTCGGCGGCGCGATCCGCTATGCCGGCGGCGCGATGCTGGGAACCGGTCCGGGCGTGCGCCGCGCGGAGCCGACCTACTTCAGCCTCACCACCCTTACAACCTGCGGATACGGCGATCTCGTTCCGGTGCACCCGTTCGTGCGCAGCCTCGCCACCCTCGAAGCCCTGTTCGGCCAACTCTTCCCGGCGACCTTCGTGGCGCGCCTCGTCGCGCTGCATCTGACGCATGCGGAAGACGCAGGCTCGAGCAAGCCAGCCGGGGCACGAACCGACTCTCATGCCGCATTGAATACCGACGCGAGCCGCCTGGTACGGGATGCACCGGCATCGCTCAATCAGGCCCGCGATTGAGACTCCGGTGACCGACGCGCGCGAGCGGCTGCAGCAGCTGCGTGCGACGTTCCGATGCGTGCGGTCGCCCCAGCGCATTCCGTATGAGCGGCGCCAGCCTGGTCTGCGTTCCGAGCGTCAATCCGCCGAGGTTCACGAATCCCAGCGCGCCGCTTGCGCGGCTCACCGTTTCCCAGGCATCGACCGTTGCTGCATCGAGCGGCAGGGTGCCTGCATGCACGCACAGGATATTGGGCCGGCGGCCGAGGAACGACATTGCCTGCAGCAGGCTGGACATGCGGAACTCGCTGAAGGCCACATCGCAGATAAGCAGGTCCACATCGGGAGAGAGCTGCCGTATCGCTTGCGTCAGGCTCGTGACGTAGCGGACATCGAAACCGGGGCCAAGCGCATGCGCTATGGTGTCGATGCCGCTCGGATTGGCGGCCACCATGATGTGCTTCATCGCCATTTGCCAGCCGTGTCGAGTCGATCCGCTTTTCACTCTATTGAATCGCGGGCGCGCCCGGAAGAGGCGTGCGGGTAAATTAAGGTAAAGACGGCAAGGCCGGCTGTCACTGCGGCAAACACGCCCTCGTTCAATCGGCGGTTTTCACGCTGCTCAATCCCCACGTCTATCTGGATGCCCGCGTCGTCAGTGGGCGGTTGGTGTCTCCTGGCCGTTCGCTTCCCGCTCCAGCATGTCGGGTGGTCGCGCAAAATGCTTGCGCCACTGAGCCATCGCTGAACTCCCCAAAGTGCAGGGATCGCGCAACATGAGACGCGCCAATCGGCCGCGGTCACTTGAATCCGAGAAGGCGTGATAGAAAAGACGCGGCCGGAAGAAGGGGTGATGGAACGTGTCGGCATAGCCGTCGGTGATGGTCCGCATCGAACCTGCCGACTTGTCCGGCTCAATCAGCTCCGCCATGAAGTTAAGTCCGCACCAAACCGATGCTGCCATGCTGCGCCAAACACGCGGATTGGATTCGAGCAGATATATGGTTCCGGTAGCTTCATCCATCCGGGCGTCGATGTTCATGATTCCCGTGTACGCGCTTGCCCTCGCAATCTGGTGTGCGCAATCGAGCAGGTAGTCGTTGTGAATGAATTGAATTGGCGCCACTTCGTCCTGCGGCTGCAGTCGCCGCTGGACCGCAGCGGCTCTGATCGTTCCATCGATGGCAAGCAGGTTGAGACCGAGGTCGGAGCCGCGGATGAAGCGCTGCACGATCAGCGGCGCGTGCTGGTATGTCTCGTCACGTACGAGTCGCACGCACGCTGCCTCGCTGCGTATCACGCGCACACCTTTCGACCCCTGCTCATGCAGAGGTTTGACGACGAAGGGCGAGCCAAGGCTGGCCGCAACGCGCTGGAAGTCCAGCCCCTCCTTTGAATCAATCAGCCAGGACAAAGGCGCGTTCAATCCGGCTTCCACACAAAACTGGTAGAACGACCACTTGTCGTCGAATCTGTTCAATGTGGCGGTGTTCGGCGTTGGCACGAGTCCCGCGGTCAAACGCTCGCGTACGCGATTTGTCAGGCGTGTCCCGTCGCAATCGGCGGGAACGATCAGCAAGCCCGGGCAATGTGCCGCCATGCGATTCACGAGGGCGACGAATTTCTCATCGTCTTCTCCATTGAAATCCATCTCGATGTACCGTGACCATAGGCTTGAGAAGCGCATGACCTTTGTGCCCTTGGCCACGATTACCCCGCATTCCGCATCGACGTGCGCGCGAAGAGCAAGCGTCGCTTGCACGACCAAGGCCCTGGCGGTTCCAACCACAAGGAAGGCGTGCATGACTGCCTCAGCGCAATGATGGTGGACGAGCGGAAGGGAGCGGTCGCATCGATGCAGTCGGCTGCATGCCGTTGGAGGCCCTTATCTTCATTATCGTCTCTCCATCTTGTTTAGCTGCCGGCATAGCGAGCACTTTTGAAATGCCTGGCGATTCGCTGCGAGGCGAAGCCGGCACCGACCATGAACCTCATCACGGGACCAAAGCTGGTCGCCGCGATCGGACCGACAAAATGCAGTCCGGGCACCGATGATTCGAACGAGGACGACAGGCGCGGCGTCTTCCCGATCAGATGCAGCTTGGCGAGGATGGCCGGACTGAGAAAAGGCAAGCGGCGGATGTCAGGCTCGTACCCTGTTGCGGCGATGACGTGCTCCGTTTCAATTGAAGTTTCGGAGCGATCGGCGGTGTTGAACCGGAGGAGCACGCCGGTGCCGCTTGGACTTGCTTCCGAAAGCTCATGCCCGGGCAGCACAGGCACTGCAGCCGCCCGAGCATGCATGAACCAACCGGCCGCAGGACCAAGCGCTGTGCGTGCAATATGGAGCCGGTCTTTATCGGGCAAATACCGGAATAAGCCCGGCAGGTCGGTCGCAAGCCTGCAGCTCCATCCCGGGCCGATGCCAGAAATCGGGGCTCGCATCTGACTCAGTATCGGCCGCGCCGAGCCGCCCCACGGCTTGCCGAAATCCAGTTGCCGACGCCGCGCAACGAGTCTTACCCGCGCTCCCGCTTCATGCAGCAGGACAGCCAGATCGATGGCTGACGCGCCTGCTCCCAACACGACGACGTCGCGCCCTTTGAACTTCGCCGGATCGCGATGTTCGGCACTATGGGAGTACAGTTCGCGCGGCAGCTTCTGCAACGCCTGCGGAATGCGCCGGAAATTGTCGATCCCGGTCGCCAGGACGACTTTGCGTGCCGTCCATGACTCGCCGTTGTTGAAGTGCAGGGAAAAACCGTCTGGATGCAATGTGAGCGAAACCAGTCTGTCTACTTCCAGATGGGGGACGAGCTGCTTCTGAAATGCCAACGCGTAGTTGCAAAACGTCTCGAGCGTGACGGGATGGTCAACGTCTGCATACGCGATGCCTTTGTCTCTGCAGAATTCTGCGAGAGTAAATCGCCCCGAGGGCTCGAACAAGGAAGATGCAAAGCCCGCAGACTTGAGTGACATCCCTTGCGGCATGTTCTCCAGCCAACTTTGCATCGGTGTGCCGACGATTCGAAAGTTCGCGCGATACGCTTGCAGGTGAGCCGCTATCGACAACCCATACGGACCTGCTCCGATGACGGCAATCTTGGTAGGGTGCTTCATTCGTCTGTTCCAATTGAAAATCCGCGTGGATCGGATTCGATTGCATGCTGCGCGCTGAAAAATCAATGCATGCTGGCAAGACGCAAATGTGCGGGAATATCAACGCGCTCTTGACTCATTCTATGGATGTGCGTGGTTGAGATCGAGGCGAATTTCTCGATAGATTTGCTAATGGTCCGGCGCTTGCTGCCGGCACAACCGATCTGTTCGCCGCGCTTCTGCGTCGACCGAAAGCAGCCGGTGCGCCTTGCGAGCGTTCCGGCACGCACGCATTGAACCTGTCGATGAATGTGTGCTTATCTCAAGCAGGCGTATCGAAATTTCTCGCTTATCTTCGTGCGGGGCGTCGCGTAAAGTGTCCGGAATCAGCGAAGTCTGAAGGCGGGTGTTCGCGCCTGAAGAATGGGCAGCTGCAAACCCGCACCGCTCGATCGGCAATCCATAGCAGAGGGCGCAGGTGCGGCTCGACATCGGGGGCTCGGCCCGTTTTGGCACCGAAGGGATTTGTTGACGATGGCAGGAAGCCGGCCCGGTAAGACGCTTGCTCACCAAAGCGGACTCCAAAGTCGTGGACGCAGGATCGAGTCGGCATGCGCACAGGCGCTCGTTCTGCTGTCCTGCTTGCTTCCTGTGGCAGCAGGTAGCGAAAGCCGGGATCCGACGCCTCCCGTTCAGGCCTCCACGACAGCCGATACCGCGGAATCGAGCGACGGCCCGCACCCGCATATGGAGCCGCCAACGCGACACCACCGTCACAAGCGGCGGCCGCCCAGGCACGAGCCCAACTCCGCACCGGTGCCCGCCCCGGCGAAACCGTACACGGCACCGGCGCTGGTGAGCCCGGTCAATCCGATCGATTACGGCGCCAAGTGCGACGGCGTCACCGATGACTCGGCGGCGTTCCAATCGGCCGTCAATGCATCCGACGTGCTGATCCCGGCCGGCAAGACCTGCGTGATCAACAAGAAGGTATTGATCACCGTCTCCAACAAGCACATCGAATGCGGCGACGGCACGATTCTCAAGCAAACGCGCATCCCGACGGCCGCCGATACCGGCGACAACCACACCAACATGTTCATGTTCAAGGCGTACTCGGGCCGCATCACCAACGACTCGGTGGTGAACTGCCACTTCGTCGGCACCAATACCGACGCGCCGCAGTACAGCGGGTCGGACGCCTACAAGGGCTACAACATCCCGGTCGAGACGCAGAACGCGGTGGACAACTTCTTCCTGGCCGGGAATACCTTCGAGCGCTTCTGGGGCCAGGCGATGTTCCAGACCTACGGTGCGGTCGACGGCGGCACGGGTGACAAGATCATCTACAACACGTTCAAGTCGTGCGGCTACTACGGTCCGGTGTTCGTGGCCCATACCAAGGGTCTGATCGCCAACAACACGCTGACCGATTGCTCCACCGGCGTGGAAAACGACAACACGACCCAGAACTCGGGCGGCCATATCATCGAAAACAACGTGCTGACAGCCATCCACGGCAACGGGTACACCGGCATGCAGGCCGGCGTGCTGCTCACCGGCGGCGCGGCCACCGATGCGAACTATTCGACCAACATCGTGCGCAACAACACCGTCTCGGGCACCACCGACGGTCAGGGCACGATGGCGGCCGGCACTCGCAGCAAGATCTGGATCCAGGTCACCCACCCGGCGCAGTACTCCAACAACACCTGCGGCACCGGCTGCACCGTCGTGCAGTAATCATCGGTGATGTGGAGGCGCGGATGTGCAATGTGCATCCGCGCCTCCAGCAGATCGCCGATCGCATACGAGGCAACATGACGAAATCCGCGGCGGCGCCGTCCTGGCCGCCGCGGGCCGCAAACTTCTATCGTCAGTCATTCCGGCCTCGGAAGACTTTCGCCATCGTCCGCGCTCGTATGCGCCTTTTCCCCTCCGGCACAACGCTCTGTTCACCACACAAGATGGTGTTGGAGCGACCCGCCAAGCGCTTGTTCAATCTGCGCGCCCGCCCCGCACCAGCCAGTCAGGCTGCCGCGCTCTTCTCCAGTTTCAAAGCTGCCCCGAGCCAGTCGAACGCTCACGCATAAGCTTGACTCCACAGCAGCCATGCCTGGAAGTTGAGCCCGTGGTTCGCGAGTTCGATTTCCGCCTGCGGCCGCAAGCACCCACGTGGGTCGAGATGCCCGCGCATGATCAGGCATCCCTGCTGGTGGCGGCAGATCGCCTCTGCATAGCGTTCCGCATCGTCCGCGGGAATCTCCGCGCTGAATGTCACTTCCGGCTTGTGTCCGCGCTCGCCGTCCAGCCATGCGCTGCCGCGCGTGAAATGCGGTACCGGCATGCCGGGCAGTTCCCGCAACGCTGCGGCTTCGATTGCCAGGTTCACTAACTTCCCCAGCGTCAGTCCCTGCTCCGGCACATCGCGCAAACGCGGGTTCAGCCCGGCCGACAGCGGCGGACCGACCGTGCCGCCCATACCGCCTTGCGTGGCGGCCATCTTGTGCGCATGCAGTTCGCCATCGGTGCCAGCGATACGCAGACGTGCATTCACCCCGATCGCCAACGGCATACCGGGTAAGCCTGCAGCCTGCCAGAACGGCGATTGCGGATCGCGTTGCGCCAGCATGCCCGTAACGGAATAGGCGGTGCCATTGAGCGTCACGGGCTGACGCAGCAAGTCAGGCTCGGTGAAGAGCAGGCGCGTCAGGAAGTCGCAGTGCACCAACTGCAGCTCGGTGCCATGTTCACACAGGAGGACTGCCGATTTGTTCTGGAAGCCGGCAGGA
>SPQI01000142.1 GCA_004570315.1 Oxalobacteraceae bacterium OM1
GTCGTTGAGCGCCGCCGCCTTGCCCTCACGGCCTTCGCGGCGCAGCAGCGTCACGCGCGGGTCGGCGAAGGACTTCACGATCTCGTCGGTGCCATCGGTGGAGCCGTCGGAAATGACGATGATCTGCATCCGGTCGGCCGGGTAGTACTGGTCGAGCTTGTTTTGCACCGTGGCGGCGATGCAGTCGGCCTCGTTGTAGGCCGGGATCAGGATGCTCACGGTGGGAATGCGCGCCGAACGCTTCACGCGCTTCGGGCGCACGAGGCCGATCAGGCGCATGACCAGCGGATAGATCGCATACGGATACACGATGAGGAAGATGCACGACCAGAGCAGCAGTTCCATGATGACCTTTCCAGTGCGGATCAGCGATAGGTGAGAATGCAGGGGCCGGCGCCGTCCAGCCGGACCTCGCCGTCGATGGATTGCAAGACCGCATTGCCTTTGACGACTTCCAGCATCGCGCCCGGCTGCGTCAGGAAGGTCAACGGACCGTCCAGTTCAAGATGGATGCGGCGGTTCGCCACGTCGATGTCGATGCCCTCGAGCGCGCCGCGCACTTCCTGCAGCGGGCCGACGCGGGTGCGCAGCCGCAGTGCCACCGCCGACTCGCAGGCGCGGATGCGCAGGCGATTGCCGGTGCAGGCCTCGAGCGTGTGGCGGGTGTTCAGGCTGTAGAAGGCGGTGGCCGGCGGTGCGATGCGGTAATCCAGGTAGTCGGCCGGATTGCCGCTTTCGCCATGCTCGGCGGCGCGCGCGACGTTGTAGGCCTGGCGCGCGGTGACGTAATGCAGCGTGAAGCGCTCGCCGTCGTTGTACTCGCGGTTGAGCACGCGATGCATCTGCATGGCCTTCTCGCCGAACAGCGCATCGAAATCGCGCTCGATGGCGCCGTGCGTGTGCAGCTTGATGAACAGCCATTCCGGCCGGCCGCGCACATGCACGTTGCAGTCGATCCATTTGCGGATGCGGTCGGGGCGCCCCCAGTTCGGCGTGGTCAGGCTGGCGTTCTCGATGCGCGGATAGGAGGCGCCGGTCCAGTTGATGCCGAGCGGCCCCTGGATCAGCATCATGCCTTCCGGCTTGGGATGCCCGACGCGTGCATCGATGCCGTGGTCGTGCGACTTCGGCTGGCGCGGGTCGCCGCTGGCGTAATAGATCGAATTCACCTTGCGCGTCTGGCATTGTTCGGACGAGGGCAGCGTGAGGTCGGCCCAGCAGCCGAGGCGCTGCAGCAAGCGCAGTTCGTCGTTCACGCCGCAGTGCTTGCCGTGGCCGCTGTTGCACAGCGCCCAGTCGCCATGGATGAAACCGAAGGAGGTGAAGGGCGTCGCGCCGCTTTCGAGCAGCAGGCCCCAGCGGTGGTACTCCTCCAGCGTCGCGCGCAGGTCGCGCTCCAAAGTTTCCTCGGTGTCGTCGTGGTGGTGGTAATGCAGCTCCACTTCGCCGAGACCGTCATAGGCCATCTCGGCGAGCGGCGCGAGATGCTCGACGCCATGGTGCGGCGGGTAGAAGAAGCTGTGCAGCGGCGTGGTGCCGAACTCGTCGCGGCAACGGCGCTGCAGGTCGGCATAGCCTTCGTGCCACGCCCGCATGCGATTCATCGACTGCTCCGGCGTGCGCACATGGTGCGCCGGCTCGAAGTGATCGCAGACCAGGAAGATGAGATGGGTATGCCGGTTCCGCCGGCGCAGCCGGTGCAGCAGGCGGTCGGGCGTGCCGGCGAGGTAGCCCGGCAGCCAGAGATCGAGGCGGCGCTTCAGCATGGCTCCACCTCCCCGCGTACAGGCGCCTGCGGCTGGGCCAGCCGTGCATGGATCTCGAGGATCTTCAGCGCGTTCTGCCGCCAGGTGTGCTGGGCGGTGACGTACTTGCGTCCCGCTTCGCCCAGACGCACGCGCAGCGCCGGGTCGCGCACCAGGGCGACGATCCGCTCGGTCATCTGCGCGGCGTTGCCGGGTTCGATCAGCAGGCCGGTCATGCCGTCGGCCAGAATCTCGCGCACCGGCCCGACGGCGGGCGCGACGATGGCCTTGTGCATGCCCATGTACTCGAAGATTTTCATCGGCGAGCCGTAGGCGTTGGAGTCGAGCAGCACGGCGATGTCCATGGCGGCGATCAGGCGCGGCACTTCCGCGTGCGGCTTGCGCCCCGTGAAGACCACGCGGTTGCCGTAGCCGCGCTCGCGGCAGAACGACTCGAGCTGCGGGCGGAACTCGCCGTCGCCGACGAAGAGAAAGCAAGCGTCCGGGCAGCGCTCCAGCACCTCCTGCACCACCTGCGGAAACGCTGTCATGCCCTGCCAGCGGTTCATGGTGCCGACGAAGCCGATCACGGTGCCGGCCAGGCTCAGCTGACGCCGCAGCGCCGGATCGGCATGCCGCTCGGGCTTGAACCACTCCGGGTCGATGGCGTTGTGCGTCACGCTGATGCGCTCGCGCGGCACGCCGGCCCCGGCCAACCCAGTCAACATGTCGCGCTGCACGGCAGTCACGGTGACGATGTGGCCTGCCGCGCGAAAGATGCGCAGCTCCAGCCAGCGCGCCAGGCGCTGCAGATAGAGGCCGTAGTACTTCGCCCAAGCCTGCGCATAGGGCGTGTTGACTTCGAGGATGAGCGGAATGCCGCGCCGCCGCGCCAGCCGCACGCCGGCGAAGTTGAACAGTGCATAGCGCTCGTAGATGAAATCCGGTTCGAACTCGCGCACCGCCTGCGCCAGGCGCCGATGGACCACGACGTTGTAGCCCAGCTGCAGCAGTTCGAACACCGGCCGCGGCGCCAGGCGCTTGATGCGGCCCAGCAGCGACACCTTGTTCAAGGCCGTGGCACGATGCTGCACCGGCGCCGGACCGACCACGCGTACCTCGTGCCCGAGGGCGCCGAGCGCGTCGACGATCGCGGCGATGTGGATGGACTCCGGCTCTTCGCCCTGCGTGCGGTGATGGTAGAGGATGCGCATGCTTGTCCTTATTTCTGCAGTTCGTAGGCGCCGATGTCGTAAGCCAGTCCCTGCGGGCGGCGCGTGGTGATGTCGTAATCGTTCTTGACCAGCGTGGCGACCGCGGGCGAGCCTGCATCGATCGCCCAGCTGCCCGGCCGCAGGTGCAGGTCGCGGTCCGGATCGGCGAAGCGCAGCGTGCCGCTCTGCGCATAGCTGTCGAAGACCGGCGGCTTGTCGCCGTGCCAGAAGTTGCGATGGATGGTGCCGGAGAGGGAAGACAATCCCACCGTTCCGCCCGTCAGCTCGGTGCCGGGGCTGGGCACGAAGATGTTGTTCTGCAGGTCCAGCGCGCGCAGCGGCAGGCGCCAGTCGTTCATGAGCGCGCCGTAGCCCGGCTTGCGCAACAGGTTGGTGTAATAGAAGGTGTTGTTGTAGACGCGGGCATTGCTCAGCACCATGGTGTTGAGGCGCAGGCCGGCCTGCGCGGTGTTGCGCACCACGTTGTTGTAGATGCGCACGTTCTCGCGGGTGCCGTCGGCGAGGTTGATGCCGTGCTTGCCGACGCCGTCGATGAGGTTGTGGTGCAGGCTGACGTTGCCCGTGGTGTCGGAACCGTTGGAGCCGTTCACGTAGGTTTGGAAGCCGCTGCCGCCGGGGATGCGTTCGATGACGTTGTATGCGATCTCGTAGTCGCCGTCGCCGTCGATGTAGATGCCGTGGTTCTGCAGCGGGCCGCCGCCGGCCGGGCCGCAGTAGACGTCGTGAATCCAGTTGCCGAGCCAGACTTCGCCCTTGCCGTTGCCGACGATGCCGCCGGCCTTGGCGTCGATGTTGCGGACGGCGGTGGCCGCCGTGAGTTCGTTGTTCACCACGCGCCAGTGGTCGCCGTGGATCTGCACATTCACCGCGCCGTCGTGCCCGCCGCCTTCGACGCGCAGGTTGGTGACGGTGAACCATTGCCCCAGGCCGGGAAAGGACAGGCCGTTGACCGCCGAGATCGCGCCGGTCGCCCCGCCTTCCTCCAGCTTCGCGTCGTAGGGCGCGTAGATGAACACGTCTTCGCCCGGATAGCCCATGATGCCGATCGGCCCGGTGCCCGGCGTGCCGGCCGGCAGCGAGCCGGACTTGTCGCGGGTGCGCAGGAAGTAGTTCTGGTAGCCGCGGTCGGTCCAGGGCTGGCCGGTGCCGCGCAGGACAATGAAGTCCCCTGGTCCGGCCTGGCCCCAGGCGCCTTCAGACAGGCGGGCGGTTTGCGCGTGGCGGAAGGGGCGGCGGATGTCGCCCGGAACGGCAGTGCGGTCGTCGCCCTTGACGTTGTCGACGAAGAGGATCCTGCCGGGATTGACGGTGAAGCTTAGATCGTCGTTGGACGCGATGCCGTCCACCACCACCTTGATCGGCAAGGGCATGCCGGGTTTCGGATTGCCGAGGGCGCCGACCTGCACGGTGATCTGCTGGATGTCGTGCCGCCCACGCGCCACGCCGAGCGCGCGGTAATCGCCCACTTCGGCGCCGCCGATGTAAACACGCAGACGCGTGCCCAGGCCGCCGCTGCCGAAGTTCTTGCCGAACAGCGACAGATAGATGCCCTTGTTGTTTTCGCCGCCCGAGTTGGGGCCGGAGACGATGTCCGTATACACCAGCACCGGGCGCTTCGCCTCGGCATCCTGGGGCTGGGCATGCAGCCAGCCGCAGACGAGCAGCAGCGCGCCGGCGGCGAACAAGCGGTACTTCATCGGCATGTCCTTCTTCTTCGGCGGACGCGGCAGCTCACGCTGCAGCGAGTCTCCGGACGACGGCCTCAACCGTCCCGCCTTTTCTTGTCGATGCAGGCCTGACGCGGCTTCGGCGCTGGCCTCTCCCTGGCGCTCCCCGGATCGGGCAGCGCGCGGCAAGCCATTTCAAGGTTGCCGCCGGTGAATGTTGGCGTATCCACAGAGACAACATTCGCTTTAGATCAAACCTTTGGCTTTTATCAGATTGGAAACTGGCAACACCGGACTAAGATGCACTCCGGTTCGATCCGCGACAAAGACAAAACACAGGGAGAGTGACGATGCCAACGCTCGCAGAAGCGGAAGCAGCCATGCGGCGCCCCGCCATCCAGCAAGGGAGGAGGTGATGGCCGCTTCCTTGTCCGATCGCGCCGGTTTCCTGATCGTCGCCAACCTCATCAAGTACGCCGTCGGCTTCGTCATGCCGATGGTGCTCGTGCGCCTGCTCACCCAGAGCGACTACGGCACCTACCAGCAGATGATCCTGCTGGGCACCGCCGCCACCGGCGTGCTGACCCTCGGCCTGCCGACCTCCATCTATTACTTCTACCACCACGTCGGCGCGAAGAAGGTGCCGGCACTGCTGGTGCAGACGACGCTCATGCTGACCGCGATGGGCGCGCTGGCTGCGCTCACCGTTGCGCTGTGGTCCAAGGACTTCGCGGCGCTGCTGAACAACCCTGCGATGGCCGGGCTGCTGTCGCTGTATGCGCTGTCGCTGCTGTTCACCATCGGCAGCGAGCACTGCCTGCACGTCATGATCACCCAGGACCGCTACACCCGCGCGGTGGTCTTCGAGGTGGCGGAAACCTTCGTGCGCGTGCTCACGCTGCTGGCGCCGCTCTGGTGGGGCTTCGGTTTCACCGGCCTGATCGTCGGCATCGTCGCCTATTCCGCATTGCGTTTCGTCGTCCGCAATGCCTACCTGCTGTGGCGCAGCGGCGTGCCGCTGCAGGGCTGGTCGCGCCATACCTTCGTCGGCGAGCAGCTCGGCTACAGCATCCCGGTGGCGCTCGGTACGCTCTCGGCCCTCATCGCCAGCACGATGAACCGCGGCATGCTGGCGGCGAACTTCACACCCGCGCATTACGCCATCTACGCCGTCGGCGCGCTCGAGATTCCGCTCGACGTGATCTTCCAGGCCTCGGTCGCCAACGTGTTGCGGGCTTCGCTGCCGCAGATGGTGCGCGACGGCGACCTCGCCGGCGTGGTGCGCCTGATGCGCGAGGCGGTACGCAAGCTCTCCATCATCGTGCTGCCCAGCTTCGTCTTCCTGCTCGGGCATTCCTACGAATTCATCACGCTGCTGTTCACCTCGCATTACGAGGACAGCGTGCACGTGTTCCGCATCTACCTCTGGCTGGTACCGCTGCACATGTTCATCCTCAGCCCCATCCCGCAGGTGTTCGGCAAGCCGAAGATCAACCTGTATATCGTCGTCGCGATGAACGCCTTCCTGCTGATGCTGGGCTATGTGCTGCTGAAGACGATCGGCTTCTACGGGCCGGCGGTGGCGATGGCGATCACGCAATACCTGCAATCGGCCGTGTTCATCGCGGTCGCCATGCGCCTGACCGGCGCGAGCCTGTTCCAGATGCTGCCGATCCCGCACATGCTGCGCGTGCTGCTCGCCGCGGCGGGTGCGCTGGCCGCCTCCTACCAGCTGGCGCACTGGATGGCGCCGGGGCTGGCGCATCTCGTGCTCAGCGGTGTGCTGTTCAGTGCCGTCTTCTTCCTGCTGGCGGTGCCGCTGCGCATTTTCTCCAGCGCCGATGTTGGCCTGATGAAGCGCTGGGCGCTGAAATTCCTGCCCGTGAAACTTGCCTGAACCAAGGGACATCGTGACCACGCAGCCGCTTCATATCCAGCACGTCGTCCTGAGCCTGCAGCCGGGCGGCCTCGAGAACGGCGTGGTCAACGTCGTCAACCGCCTGGCGCCGGAACGCTTCCGTTCTTCGGTGGCCTGCCTGCGCCACGGCGGCGAGTTCGTCGCCCGCCTCCAGGCGAACACGCCGGTGCACGAACTCGGCTGGCAGGGCGGCAACGACTGGCGCCTCGCGCTGCGGCTGGCGCGGCTGTTCCGCACCACGCGGCCCGACATCGTCCATACCCGCAACGTGGAAGCCTTCTATTACGGCTTCGCCGCCGCCAAGCTGGCCGGCATCGATTGCCTCATCCACAGCGAGCATGGCCGCAATTTTGACGACCGTCCGCTGCGCTTCCATGTGCAGCGCTGGATGACCCGCCATACCGACGCGGTGTTCACCGTCTCGCGCCAGCTCAAGGACGACCTCGTGCACCACACCGGCATTCCGGCGCAGCGCGTGCAGGTGCTGGCCAACGGCGTGGACCTGGCGCGCTTCGGCGTGGCCGATCGGGAGCAGGTGCGTGCCGCGCTCGGACTGCGGCCGACCGAGACGGTGATCGGCAGCGTGGGGCGACTGGTGCCGGTGAAGAATTATCCGCTGTTGCTGCAGGCGTTCGCTGCGCTGCAGAACTCTGATGCGGTGCTGGTGCTGGTCGGCGCCGGGCCGGAGCGGGCCAGCCTGGAACAGCAGGCGCAGGCGCTTGGCATTGCGCCCCGCGTGCGCTTTCTCGGGCATCGCGACGACGTCACGCAACTCATGGCGGCCTTCGATGTCTTCGTGCTGCCGTCCTTGAACGAAGGCATGTCGAACACGCTGCTGGAAGCGATGGCGAGCGGCGTGGCCTGCGTGGCATCGAACGTCGGCGGCAATCCTGACCTGATCGTTCACGGCGAAGACGGCTGCCTGTTCGAGAGCGAGGACCTCGCTACGTTGACCGCGCTGCTTGGTGCGCTGTGCCGCGATGCCGGCCGGCGTGCCGCGCTGGGCGCCGCCGCGCGCCGCCGCATCGAACGCGAGTTCTCGATCGACGCGATGATCGCCCGCTACGAACGCCTGTATCTCTCCACAAGCTCACGCCAGCGCGGTAAAGCGCAGCCGGCGCTCGCGCCACTCCGGGATCGCCCGTAGCAACGCTTCATAGGTGTGCGCGTTGTGGTCGTGCATCAGCACGATGTCGCGCGGCGCCGGCGGGTTGCGGCGCATGCGCTGCAGCAGCGGACCGGCACCATCCTTCAGGTAATCGCTGTAGGTCTTGGTCCAGTGCACGAGGCAGTAGCCGCGCGAACACACGCGATGGATCGCTGCCGCATTCACCTTGCCGCGCGGCGGACGGAACAGCACGCTGTCGACGCCGGAGGCCGCGCGCATCGCCGCCCGGCACCGTTCCAGATCGGCGGCCAACGCGTCCGCCGACAGCGCCGTGATCTCGCTGTGCGACCAGGTATGGCCGCCAATCGCGTGCCCTTCTTCCACCATGCGCCGCACCAGCTCGGGATGCCGTTCGACCTTCTCGCCGATCAGGAAGAAGGTCGCCGGAATGCCGGCGGCGCGCAGGGCGTCGAGCAGCGGCGGCGTATGGATGGGATCGGGGCCGTCGTCGAAGGTAAGCGCCACCGCCTGCGCATGCGCCGGCAGGCGCCAGAGGAAACGCTCGGCGGAATAGAAGCGTTGCAAGGCTTGTTTGCCGGTATTGCGGAGTGCGAACATTATCGTGCGGTGCTGCTGACGGATTGAAGGTTTGCGACGTTGGTGTGTGCGATGGCTCTGTATGTCAGGTGTGGGACTGAGGGGGCGATTCGCTGTGGGAG
>SPQI01000524.1 GCA_004570315.1 Oxalobacteraceae bacterium OM1
CTCGACGCGGCCGGCGTGAAGCAGGCCGCGCTCATCGGCCACAGCATGGGTTCGCTGGTCGCGCTTGAAACCGCCTACCGCGCACCCGAGCGCGTGACGCGCATCGCGCTCGTCGGCACGGCCTACCCGATGAAAGTGTCGGACATGCTGCTCGACGCCTCGCTCAACGAGGAACAGCGGGCCATCGACATGGTGAACATCTGGTCGCATTCCACCATGGCGCAGAAGCCCTCCTCACCCGGCCCGGGCTTCTACGTGATGGGCGGATCGCAGCGCCTGATGCAACGCATCGCGCAGCGCAATCCCGCGAAGGTTTTCCATACCGACTTCTCGGCCTGCAATGCCTACGCGAACGGCGAGACCGCGGCGCAGGCGGTCAAATGTCCCGCGCTGCTGCTGCTCGGCAAGCGCGACATGATGACCATGCCGAAGGCCACCGCGCCGTTGCGCAAGGGCCTCGCAGATTGCCGTGTCGTCGAACTGGAGAATTGCGGACATGCGCTGATGGCCGAACAGCCGGATGCGGTGCTCGATCATCTCTACGCATTTGCGAAGGCTTGAAGGCGCGATGCAGCACGGCCGCCGATTGCGTAGCCGGTCGCAGCGGGCTACGCTGAAGCGTCGATAACAACAACCGGGAGACCACCATGTCCAGTGTCGCGGAACGACGCTTCGCCTCCTTTGCGGAGTTCTATCCGTTCTACCTGAGCGAACATGCCAACCGCACCTGCCGCGAGCTGCACTTCGTCGGCTCCACACTTTCGCTGCTGTGCCTGGCCGCCCTGCTCCTGAGCGGCAACTGGGGGTGGCTGGCAGCCGCGCTCGTGTGCGGCTACGGCTTCGCCTGGGTCGGGCATTTCAAATTCGAGAAGAACCGCCCCGCCACCTTCAAGCACCCGCTCTACTCCTTCATGGGCGATTGGGTGATGTATTGGCAGATGCTGACCGGGCGGGCATCGTTCTGACTTCCATCTGCCGGAAATGCTCGGCCAGGCTCTGGCCAAGCCCCTTCTCGATCACCCCTTCCACCTGGCGCACCAGCGCCGCTTCCGGATCCGCCGCGAAGGCGAACAGGCGGTAGACGTCCGCCAGCGTCACCTGCTCGGGATTGGCCAGCAAGGCCCAGGTATCGGTTGCCTTCGAGCGCTTGCCGAACCGACCGCGCTTCGCTTCCGTGTTCTTGATGCGTCCCACCCAGCCAGCATCCAGCATGCGGTCGAGCAGGCTTTCCGATTCGTCGAAGCCGAGCCGCGTCTGTGCCCGGATGGTGGAAGCGTCCACCGCCGCGTTCGGGCCTTCGCTGCGCGCTTCGACCAAGACCCGCAGCACCGCCATCGCATCGATGAAGTCGCTGCCCGGCGACGGCACATGCCACCAGCGCTCGTATTTAACGACCGGCAATGCGGCGACCAGCACCGCGCCGATCAGCGTGATGAGCCAGGAGATATAGACCCAGATGAGGAAGATCGGCAGCGCGGCCACCGTGCCGTAGATCATCGTGTAGGCCGGGAACTGCGTGATGAAGACCACGAAGATGCGCTTGGCGATCTCGAACGCGGTGGCGGCCAGCAAGCCGCCGCAGGCCGCGTCGCGCCAGTCCACCACGCGGTTCGGCACCGCAAGGTACAGCAGCGTGAACGCACCCATGGTGAGCATGATCGATACCATGGTGTAGACGAGCGAGCCCATCATCGGCGAGGCGACCAGGCCGCCGGTGGCCGTGACGAAATAGGACGTCAGCGTGATCGACACGCCGATCAGCAACGGCCCGAGCGTCACGATGGCCCAGTAGACTACGACCCGCTGCGTGAACGGCCGGCCCTTGCGCACGCGCCAGATGCGGTTGAAGGCGCTGTCGATGGTCAACATCATCGCCACCGTGGTCAGGATGAGTCCGACTGCGCCCAAGGCCGACAGCCGCGTGGCCTTCGATGCGAACTGGTTCAGATACGTGATGATGGTGTTCGAAATCGTCTTCGGCATCAGGCTCTTGATGAAGTAAGCCTCGAGCGATGAGCGGAAGGTGTTGAACAGCGGGAAGGTGGTGAAGATGGCGAGCGCGATGGTGAGCATCGGCACGAGCGCGAGTACCGTCGTGAACGTGAGGCTGCCGGCGACCTGCGGCAGACGCTCTTCGCGCAGGCGGCGGCGGGCGAAGCGCAGCAGGCCGAGCACGTCCTCGATCGGGAAACTGCGGATGAAGGCCGCCAGCATGGCGGGACGGGGCGGCGGCGGAAGGCTCGGCATTGCGTTGTGTTGCCAATCAGTCTAGGGACAGGCCCTATAATACCAAGCATGACTTCCCCTGACCTGACCCTCCTGGTCCTCTATTACTCGCGTCACGGTGCCACCCGCAAGCTGGCCGAGTACATCGCTCAAGGCATCGAAGGCGTTTCCGGCTGCAGCGCGCGCCTGCGCACCGTGCCGGCGGTCTCGACCGTCACCGAAGCCACCGAACCCGCCATCCCCGCGCAGGGCGCGCCCTACGTGGAGCTGTCCGACCTGCAGGAATGCGATGGCCTCGCGCTCGGCTCGCCGACGCGCTTCGGCAACATGGCGGCGCCGCTCAAGTACTTCCTCGACGGCACCTCGGCCGAGTGGCTCGCCGGCACGCTGGCGGGCAAGCCGGCCTGCGTGTTCACCTCCACCGGCAGCCTGCACGGCGGACAGGAATCGACGCTGCTTTCGATGATGATGCCGCTGCTGCACCACGGCATGCTGCTGCTCGGCCTGCCCTACACGCACGCCGAACTCATGACGACGTCCAGCGGCGGTTCGCCCTACGGCGCAACGCACTGGTCGGGGATCAACGGCAATCATCCGGTGTCTGACGACACCCGCACGCTCGCCATCGCGCTCGGCAAGCGTCTTGCGGAAACCGCGCGCAAGCTGAAAGGACATTGATGCAAAACGGGATGCAACGCTTCTTCGCCGTCGGCGCGGCCGTCAGCCTGGTCGCCCTGATTCTGCTCGGCGTGGCATGGGAGCTGGTGCTGGCGCCCTTGCGGCCGAACGGATCCTGGCTGGTCTTGAAAGTCGTTCCGCTGCTGTTCCCGCTGCGCGGCGTGCTCAAGCGCAATATCTACACCATGCAATGGGCTTCGATGCTCATCCTGCTCTACTTCGCCGAAGGCATCGTGCGCGCCACCAGCGACACCGGCCTGTCGGCCACGCTGGGCTGGGTCGAAACGGGCATCACAACGGTGTTCTTCGTCTGCAGCGTGCTCTACCTGCGCCCCTTCAAGCAGGCCGCGAAGCAGCTTGCCAAGCAGGCCATTCAGAAAGCGTCGAAATGAGCGAGTTCCTCGACCGCTGCCGCGAAGCCGTCGGCGCGGAACATGTCCTCACCGATCCGGCCGACATGGCCGGCTACCTGACCGACTGGCGGCGCCGCTTCACCGGCAAGGCGCTGGCCGTCGTGCGGCCGGCGGACACGGCGCAGGTGGCGGCCATCGTGAAGCTGTGCGCTGCCCATCGCGTGCCCATCGTCCCGCAGGGCGGCAACACCGGGCTGGTGCTCGGCAGCGTTCCGGACCAGAGCGGAACCGCGATCGTGCTCTCGCTCGCCCGCATGCGCCGCATCCGCGCGCTCGACACGATCAACAACACCATGACGGTGGAAGCGGGATGCGTGCTGGAGCTCGTCCAGAACGCCGCGGCGGAAGTCGGACGCCTCTTCCCGCTGTCGCTCGCGGCGGAAGGCAGCTGCACCATCGGCGGCAATCTCGCCACCAATGCCGGCGGGACCGCCGTGCTCCGGTACGGCAATGCGCGCGACCTCTGCCTCGGGCTCGAAGTCGTCACGCCGCAGGGCGAGATCCTCGAGAGCCTGCGCGGGCTGCGCAAGGACAACACCGGCTACGACCTGCGCAGCCTCTTCATCGGCGCGGAGGGCACGCTCGGCATCATCACCGCCGCCGTGCTCAAGCTGTTTCCGCAACCGGCAGCGCAGCTGACCGCACTGGCTGCGCTGCAGACGCCTGACGATGCGCTCGCGCTGCTCGATCTCGCGCAGAAGCGTTGCGGCGCGGCGCTGACCGCATTCGAGCTCATGTCCGACTTCTGCCTGCAACTGGTGCACAAGCATTTTCCGCAACTGCGCCTGCCGTTTCCGGATGCCTATCCGCAGTACGTCCTGCTCGAACTTTCCGATAGCGAATCGGAGGAACACGCGAACGGCGTGCTGGAAGCGCTGATCGGCGATGCGCTCGAGCAGGGCCTGATCCAGGACGCCATCGTGGCCGGCTCGCTCGCGCAGTCGAAGGCGCTGTGGTCGCTGCGGGAACACATTCCGCTGGCGCAGGCCGAGGAAGGCAAGAACATCAAGCACGACATCTCGGTGCCGATCTCGCGCATCGCCGACTACCTGCGCGCGACCGATGCGTTGCTGCATGCGCAATTTCCCGGCTGCCGGCTGGTCACCTTTGGCCATCTCGGCGACGGCAACCTGCACTACAACGTCTCGCCGCCCGAACACGAATCGCCGGACGCCTTCATCGCCCGGCAGGACGCCATCAACCACGTGGTCCACGACAGCGTGGCGGCCTTCGGCGGCTCCATCTCTGCCGAGCACGGCCTCGGCGCGCTCAAGATCGACGAAGTCATCCGCTACAAATCGCCCATCGAACTGGAACTCATGCGCACCCTAAAGCACGCCCTCGACCCGCTCGACATCATGAATCCCGGCAAAGTGGTGCGCGCATGAAGCGGCTGGCGGTGATGGCGGCAGCGTGCTTCCTGCATGGAAGCGTCATGGCCGCGGCGTACAAATGCGAAGCGGACGGCAAGGTAACCTATGGCGATACGCCTTGCGTGGGCGGCACGGTGATTTCCGCGACGCCGCCGGACGATGCGCACGCCGCGCGCGAACGCGCAGCCCGTGAGCGCAAGACGCTGGATGGCATCGAGAAGGACCGGCGGAAGGAAGAAGTACGCGAGGCGCGAGAACGGGCGCGCGCGGCAAAGACGGCGGCGACGCATCAGACTGCGTGCCGCAAGCTCGCATTGCGACAACGCTGGGCCGAAGAAGACGCGCGGGCGGCGGCGGGAAAATCGGCGGAGAAGGCGAAGCGCAAGGCACGGCGCGCCGCGGAGGCGCTGGACGCCCAATGCCGCGCTTGAAGCGGCGCCAACCACGCTTTGGTGAACCTAGGGGTAAGCTAAGTCCAATGAAAACGCTCCGTCCATCCTTCATCCCTGTGTTGCTGTTATTGGCCTCGTGTGGCGGCACCCAGGAGCCAATCACGTATCGTTTTCACGGTCTGATTGCAGGCAGCAATTGCTTTGAAGGGTTTCCCAGTACGGAGCAGGTCAATTATCAATTGAGCGTGCCGGCTCTTGCGAAAGGCGCTGCGGTGACATTGACCGATCAGAACGGCACCATCTGGTCCGGCGAAATGACATCGGAAACCATGTTCACGGTAAAGAACGCCCAGCCCAATGCCGATCCGCGGCTCTCGATTGCTGGATCGGGATTGAGCAACGCAGGCTTGCACGTCGATTCGACGACACAGTGCGTGTCTTTCCGCTGCTGCACAACCTTGCGCGGCGACCTGACGGCTTGATGGATTTGATCGAGCTGGCTTGCGGCCGTAAGCAGCGACAACGGCACGTGAGCCGTCGCTTCTGATTTTCGACCGGCTGAAACCGGCATGAAATGGCGCGACAGGAGGGGCTCGAACCCCCGACCTACGGCTTAGAAGGCCGTTGCTCTATCCAGCTGAGCTACTGTCGCAAGAGAAAAGCGAAGCGAGATTATCCTTGAACTGGTGCGGGGCCACAACCGACCCGCTGCCATGTCGTTTTCCATCCCCTTCTTCCATCCCATTCCACTTAGTGGCCCGCACGGCCGCGGCGGTTTCCCGACCGTTTATGACCATTTATCGGCTGCGTTCAGCCATTCGACGCTCCAGAGCCCATCCGATTCCGTTTTGACATCAACTTCCCGCCAAACTTGCCGTTAAGAAACGATAGACGCAAGCTGCCGGTGCAGGCGTGTCAAAACGACAAAGGATGGATGCGTGGCCTCGATCATTACCCAGATGACTACTGCCCAGGTGGCAGCCCTGACAACTGCCCAGCTCGCTGCGCTGAAGGCGACTGACGTCACTGCGCTCTCCATCGCCCAGATCGGCGCACTGTCGTCTGCGCAGATCAAGGCGCTCGCGCCGGCAGGCATCATGGGGTTCACGGCGACGCAGATTGCCGCCGTGCCGTCCGCCGCCCTGCTTGCGCTGGCGCCGAACCAGATTGCCGCCTTGTCGACGGTGGCAGTTGCCGCGCTGTCGACGGCGGAAATCGCCAACCTCAGTGCCGCGCAAGTCGGCGCGCTGACGTCGGCCCAGGTCGCTGCGCTCACGACGGCCGAAGCCGGCGCCCTGTCTTCCACCCAGGTGCCCTCGCTGTCGTCCGCGGCCGTCGCCGCGCTCAGCTCGGCCGATGTCATTGCGATGACCTCGACCGCCATTGCGGCATTGAGCGGCATCCAGATCGGCGCCTTGTCGACGGCAGCCATCACCGCGTTGACGACCGCGGAAGTCGCCGCCCTGAAGCCGGCCCAGCTGGCCGGGCTGAAGGCATCCCAAGCCGGTGTGCTGACGGCCGCGGAACTCGGCGCCCTGTCGTCCGCGCAGCTTCCGCTGCTGTCGACCGCCGCGATCGCGGCGTTGAGTTCGGCCCAGATCGGCGCGCTGCAGTCGTCGGCGGTCGGCGCATTCGCGCCTGCCCAGTTGGCGGCACTCTCGAGCGCCGCGGTGGCGGGTCTGACGACTGCCGAAATTGCCGCGCTCACCGCCGCGCAGGTGAATGGTCTCAAGTCCACGCAGGTTGGCGCATTGACGGCGGCCCAGGTCGCCGCGCTCAGTCCCGCCCAGACGCCGGCCCTGAACACGGCCGCAATCGCCGCACTCTCCTCCGCGCAGATCGCCGCGCTGCAAACCGGCGCCGTCGCCGCATTGACGTCGGATCAGCTCGCCGCCCTCTCGACCGCCGCGCTCGCATCACTGACGACGGCCGAAGTCGCGGCATTGACGCCGGCGCAAGTGGCCGCCCTCAAAGGCAGCCAGGCCGGCGCATTCACCGCCGCGCAACTGGCCGCACTTGGGGCCAGCCAGGCTGCAGCCCTCGGGACCGGCGCAGTGGCGGCCCTGACATCGGTGCAAGTTGCGGCACTCCAGGCGAGCGCGGTCGCTGCGTTGGCTCCGGAACAGCTGGCCGCCATGACGCCGGCTGCCGTCGCCGCGCTGACCACCGCAGAAGTCGCCGGCTTGTCCGGCGCGCAGATTACCGGACTCAAGGCCACGCAGATTGCCGGCATGAGCGCGGCACAGATCGCCGCGTTCACGGCATCGCAGGTGCCATCTTTGTCTGGCGCAGCCCTTGGAGCACTTAGCACCGCGCAAGTGACGTCGCTCACCACGGCGGCCATCGCCGCACTCAGCCCGGCCCAAGTCACTTCGTTGAAAGCCACGCAGATTGCCGTGCTGACGCCGGCTCAGTTTGCCGCGCTGTCCCCGGCCGATATCGCGGCGCTGACCACGGCAGAAATTTCCGGCCTCACGCCGGCCCAACTCGGCGCTCTCACGACGGCCGAGGTGGTCGCCTTGTCGCCCGCGCAGATCGGCGCGTTGAACACTACGGCCATGGGAGCGCTGACCGCCGCCGAGGTGACGGCATTCACCCCCGCGCAGATTGCCGCCTTGAAGCCCGTGCAGGTCAGCGCGCTCACGGCGACGCAGATCGGCGCACTGGGCGCTTCGCAAACGCCAGCCTTCACCCTGCCCGGCGTGGCGGCCTTGAGCGCTGCCCAGATCGCCGCCTTACCCTCGACCGCGCTGGCCGCCTTCGCTCCGGAGCAGATCGGCGCGCTCTCTACCGCAGGCCTGGCTGCGCTCACCACGGCGGAAGTCGCCGCGTTGACCGCCGCGCAGATCTCCGGTTTCAAGCCGACGCAGGTCGCCGGCTTGAGCGCCGCGCAGGTCGGCGCCATCACCGCCGCGCAGGTACCGGCCCTGTCAAGCACGGTCCTGAGCGCGTTGTCGACGGCGCAGATCACGTCGCTCACACCGGCCGCGATCAATGCGCTCAGCCCGGCGCAGGTCGCCGGACTCAAGGGCACCCAGATCGCCGTCCTGACGCCTGCGCAGTTCGCGGCGCTCACCCCTGCCGACATCGCCGCCCTCACGACCGCGGAAATCGCCGGCCTGACGCAGGCCCAGGTTGCCGCACTGACGACAGCCGAAGTCACCGCCCTGACACC
>SPQI01000219.1 GCA_004570315.1 Oxalobacteraceae bacterium OM1
CAGAAGATGCGGGAGCTTTCCCTCCATTGCGGGCAGCCTCCAGCGCAGCCCGCGCCGGACTCATTCCACCTGCGGGGCGGCTCGGCGCGGCCATGGCAGGCGCAGATGCGGCGGGCGCAGGTGCGGGTGCAGCGGTCGGCCGAACCGCTGCAGCGGCTGCCGATCGCGGTGCAGCCTGTTCGGCCGGACGCGCCTCGGCGCCGCCGATGCCGGGGCGGAAGGCCAGCATGCGCAGAAGAGTCATCGAGAAGCCGGCGTACTCGTCCGGCGCGAGACTCAATTCATTCCGGCCATGCACGACGATCTGGTAGAACAGCTGCACTTCCTCGGCATCGAAGAGGCCGGCCAGGCGCAGGATGTCGTCGCGTTCGGGCAGGTCGTCCGGCACCGCCGACGGCACGGTCTGGGCAAGCGCCATGCGATGCAGCAACGTGCCGAGATCCTGCAGTGCGGCGTTGTACGACAGGCTGCGCGTCGCCATCTCGTCCGCCACGGCCAGCAGGCCGGCACCATCCTTGGCGGCCAGCGCATCGAGCACGCGGATGAGATAGGACTGGTCCAGCGCGCCGAGCATGCCCTGCACTGCGTCCAGCGTGACCTTGCCGGCGGCATAGGCAATCGCCTGGTCGGTCAGCGACAGCGCATCGCGCATCGAGCCGTGTGCGCCTTGCGCCAGCAGGCGCAGCGCCGGCGCATCGAATTCGATGCTTTCCTGGCCGAGAATGTTTTCCAGATGGCCGACGATATGTCCCGGCGGCATCTGTTTCAGATTGAACTGCAGGCAGCGCGACAGCACCGTCACCGGAATCTTCTGCGGATCGGTGGTCGCGAGAATGAATTTCACATGCTCGGGCGGTTCTTCCAGCGTCTTCAGCATGGAATTGAACGCGTGGTTGGTCAGCATGTGAACTTCGTCGATCATGTAGACCTTGAACCGGGCGTTCGACGGCGCATAGACCGCCTGCTCCAGCAGCTGCGCCATCTCGTCGACGCCGCGATTGGACGCCGCATCCATTTCAATATAGTCAACGAAACGTCCGGCATCGATGGCGGTGCACGCCTCGCAGACGCCGCAGGGCGTGGCGGTGATGCCGCCGTTGCCGTCCGGCCCCTGGCAGTTCAGCGACTTGGCGAGGATGCGCGACAGGGTCGTCTTGCCGACGCCCCGCGTGCCGGTGAACAGGTAGGCATGATGCAGCCGCTTCTGCTCCAGCGCGTGCGTCAGGGCCCGCACGACGTGCTCCTGGCCGACGAGCGATTCGAAGCTCTTGGGCCGGTACTTGCGGGCGAGGACTTGGTAGGACATGAAGGTGCGGCGATGGAAGTCGAAAGCGCATTTTACCTGACCTGCTGCAAGTTATAGACTGCGCTTTGTGCAACGATTTCTGACCGCCCCTCTTGCCGAAAAAGGATAGCCGACATGCAATGGCCGACCCACGAAGTGACCAACCAGGTTCCCGAGCTGCAGGACTATAACCTCTTCGCCAGCGACTTCGCCCTGCAGGAAGGATTGCGCCAGCATGATGCCGGCTGGCATGCGGAAAGCCTGCTGCGTTTCGGCGGCGAACTCGGCACGCGCGAGGTCCTGCAGCTGGGCGAACTGGCCAACCGGCATCAGCCGGAACTGCAGACGCATGACCGCTTCGGCCGCCGCATCGACAGCGTCGATTTCCATCCGAGCTGGCACCAGCTGCTCGCCCTGTTGCGCCGTGAAGGCCTGCATGCCCTGCCCTGGACCGATCCGCGTCCGGGCGCCCATGTGGCGCGCGCAGCCGGCTATTACCTGCAGTCCCAGGTCGAGGCCGGCTCGCTCTGCCCGACCACGATGACCTTCGCCTCGATTCCGGTCCTGCGTAACGAACCTAAATTGTTCGCATCCATCGAGGCCAGGCTGTTTTCACGCGAGCATGATCCGCGCGACGTCCCGCTGGCGCAGAAGACCTCCATGCTGATCGGCATGGGCATGACCGAAAAACAGGGCGGCTCCGACGTGCGCACCAATGCGACGACGGCCCGTCCGTACGACGGCGAAGGCCGCGGCGCCGCCTACCTGCTGACCGGCCACAAATGGTTCTTCTCGGCGCCGATGTGCGACGCCCACCTCGTGCTGGCCCGCACCGAGAACGGCCTCTCCTGCTTCTTCGTGCCGCGCTGGCGCCCCGACGGCAGCAAGAACACCGTCCTCGTGCAGCGTCTCAAGGACAAACTCGGCAACCGTTCGAATTCCAGCAGCGAAGTCGAATTCCAGGACGCCTACGGCATCATGGTCGGCGACGAAGGCCGCGGCATCCCGACCATCATCGAGATGGCTAACCACACCCGCCTCGACTGCGTGATCGGCAGCGCCGGACTGATGCGCCAGGCCTTCGTGCAGGCGGCGCACCACGCCCACCACCGCATCGCCTTCGGTAAGCGCCTCGCCGAGCAGCCGCTGATGCGCAACGTGCTCTCCGACCTCGCACTCGAAAGCGAGGCCGCAACGGTGCTGATGCTGCGCCTGGCCCGTTCCTTCGAAGCGCCGCAGGATCCGCTGGAGCGCGCCTGGCGGCGCATCGTCACGCCGGCCGCGAAGTTCTGGATCTGCAAGCGGGCACTCGAATTTACCGGCGAATGCATGGAAGTCTGGGGCGGCAACGGCTATGTCGAAACCGGCCCGATGGCGCGTCACTACCGCGAGGCACCGGTCAATTCGATCTGGGAAGGTTCGGGCAACGTGATGTGCCTGGACGTGCTGCGCGCCATCGAGCGCGAACCGGAAGGCTTCATGATGCTGCTGGACGACTTCAGCGCTTCGGCCGCCACCCATCCCGGCATGTCGGAATTGGTCAACGGCCTGCGCCGCGCGCTGGGCACGCCGCCCGAGCAACGCGAGGCGCTCGCCCGCCGCTTCGTCCAGCGCCTGGCACTGACCGCGCAAGCCTGCCTGATGCTGAAGCATGCGCCGACCGCAATGGCCGAAGCGTTCATCGCCAGCCGCATCGATTCGGAATCCGGCCGCGTGTATGGAACGCTCGGCAGCGCGTCATTGCAACAGGACATCCTGGCGCGAGCGTGGCCGGTGTAATGAGAAAACGGAGGGGGTGAACGGGGCGATGAGCTTGCAAAACAGGCACACTCCGCGCTCCGTCATTCCGGCGAACGCCGGAATCCAGCGACTTTCTGCCTGCAATTCTGGCCGCACAAGCCAAGACCGCATTCGGGAAATGTACTCGGAGGGATAAAAAAGGAAGGGGGCGAGCCTTGTCTACGGCACTTGCGGGAAATGGCTGTGGCTGCTTCGTTCCCGACCTGACCAGGTTGGCCATGCCACAATGCGCAGGGGCCCGCCTTGGATGCATTCTACCAGCAATGCCCCTGCGCCGTCTCCGGCGATCCTTGATCTAGATCCCCAGTTCCTGCCAGATCCGGTCCACCTTGGCCTTGACATCGTCACTCATGACGATCGTCCGCCCCCATTCACGGCTGGTTTCTCCGGGCCATTTATTGGTGGCATCGATACCCATCTTGCTACCCAGGCCACTGACCGGCGAAGCAAAGTCCAGATAATCGATCGGCGTATTGTCCACCAGCGTGGTGTCGCGGCTTGGATCGACCCGGGTGGTGATGGCCCAGATCACTTCCTTCCAGTCGCGAATGTTCACGTCCTCATCCACCACGACGATGAACTTCGTATACATGAACTGCCGCAGGAAGCTCCAGACCCCGAACATCACCCGTTTGGCATGCCCCGGATACGCCTTCTTCATCTGGACGACCGCCATCCGATAGCTGCACCCCTCGGGCGGCAGGTAGAAATCCGTGATCTCGGTGAATTGCTTCTGCAACAAGGGCACGAACACCTCGTTCAGCGCCACGCCCAGCACGGCGGGTTCATCGGGCGGTTTGCCGGTGTAAGTCGAGTGGTAGATCGGATCGCGCCGCATGGTGATGCGGTCGATGGTGAAGACCGGGAACCACTCCTGTTCGTTGTAGTAGCCGGTGTGATCGCCGTACGGTCCTTCGAGCGCATGTTCGTAGCCGCTCGGATGATCGGCATCCGGATAAATGTGCCCTTCCAGCACGATCTCGGCATGCGCCGGCACGCGCAGTTCGCTGCCGATTGCCTTCACCAGCTCCGTCCGGCTGCCGCGCAACAGCCCGGCGAACTGGTACTCCGACAGCGTGTCGGGCACCGGCGTCACGGCGCCAAGGATGGTCGCCGGGTCCGCGCCGAGCGCGACGGCGATCGGATAGGGCTTGCCCGGATGGGTGATGCCATGTTCCCGGAAATCCAGCGCCCCGCCGCGATGCGCCAGCCAGCGCATGATGACCTTGTTCGGCCCCAGCACCTGCTGGCGGTAGATGCCGAGATTCTGCCGCTTCTTGTTCGGCCCCTTGGTGATCACCAGCCCCCAGGTGATCAGCGGCGCCACGTCGCCCGGCCAGCAATACTGGATGGGCAGGCGCGCGAGATCCACGTCCTTTCCTTCCCAAACCACCTCCTGGCATGCCGCGGAACGCTGCTCCTTCGGCGCCATGTCCCAGAGCGACTTCACCATCGCGCCAAGGCCCAGAACGTCGCGCAGTCCCTTGGGCGGCTCGGGCTCCTTCAAGCTAGCGAGCACATGTCCGATGCGGCGCAGCTCGCTCACATCCTCCGCCCCCATCCCGAGCGCCACGCGACGCGGCGTGCCGAACAGATTGCCGAGCACGGGAATGTCGTAGCCTGCAGGCCGCTCGAACAAGAGCGCCGGACCTGCGGCGCGCAGCGTTCGGTCGCAGATCTCGGTCATCTCGAGACGCGGCGAAATCGGAAGCGAAACCCGCTTTAATTCGCCGTTTTCTTGCAGCTGGGAAAGAAAATCTCGCAGATCGCGATATTTCATGATTTCTCGCAAAAATCCTCGGTTTCCTGTTCTCTTTCAAGTCTGAAAGCCAAGTCGTTGATTTTATTCATGTTGTGTTGCAATGCAGCGATGAAATAAGATGTAAAAGTAATGAAAAACCTTTTCTATATCATTGACTGGGTATAAACAGCCCCCTAAAATTTCCGCAACTTGATGAGGGAACCGGAAACATTCCGGATGCTACGAAAGCAAAACTCATCATTCACGGGGTCGGGGCCCCACATGACATTTTAAGGAGTGTTTCTCAAAGGCGTCTGCCTACCTTCCCCGAAGCAGTGGTTCGCCGCGACCGGCAGCAAGACCGGCAGCAAGAATACGGCGCACCATCCGACGTCCGTCGCGCGCCACGCGCAGTGCGGACGATGTATGCGATTCACGGCATGACCAAGAGTCTACAAGGCTTTGTGGTGGGCTCTTCTCTTGCCGCGACGATTCAGGAGGTCCAATGTTTAACCGCATTATCCGGGTATCCGTCGACTTTACCCGTCAGAAAGCGAACCAGTCGGCAGCGTGGGTAGTTGTCGCCCGCGATACGGTGAGCGGCTTTCTCACCACCGCCCACCACGCGCTGCTGGTGCTCGGCATCGCCGCCATCGGTGCGCTGGCGCTCATGTTCGTCAAGCCGGACATCGCCGACCGCGTCAAGCAGCTTTCGCCCTTTGCCACGGAAGTCGCCGAAGAAGAAGCCGATGAACCCGAACATCCGCTGACCGCCCTGCTCCCGGAAAGCGGCGCTGCTCCGACCACGAAGGCCGCCATCGACGAAAAGCTTGCCGGCAACGCCAAGCAGCAGCAATGGGTCACGAACTGGCTCGCCAAGCGCTATCGCGTCGCAACGGACGCAACCAACATGCTGGTGTCCGCAGCCTACGTCACCGCCCAGGAAATCAAGCTGGACCCGCTCCTCATTCTGTCCGTCATGGCCATCGAGTCGGGCTTCAATCCCTTCGCCGAAAGCCCGGTCGGCGCGCAAGGCCTCATGCAGGTCATGTCCAAGGTCCATCATGACAAGTTCGAAGAGTTGGGCGGCGTGAAGGCGGCATTGAACCCGGTGGCCAACATCCGTGTCGGCTCGCTGATCCTCAAGGACTACGTGACGCGCGGCGGCTCCGTGGAAGCTGGCCTGAAGCTGTATGTCGGCGCCGGTGCCTTCGACTCGGATTCCGGTTACGGCGCGCGCGTGCTGGCCGAGTATCGCCGCCTGAAGGATGTTGCGAACGGGAAGAAAGTGTCGGTGTACGCCACGTCCGCCAGCGCATCGACGAAGCAGTCGTCTTCGGACAAGAAGGCCGACAACGCGTCGGAAGATCCCGGCAACAAGGAGAACCAGCTGGCGGCACTCTGAACGGAGTCGCCCAACAAAAAAGGAGCCTGCGGGCTCCTTTTTTGTTGGATCGGCCGTTCAACGCCGCGCGGCAAAGAAGCGCTGCAGCCGGTCGACAGCTTCCTTGAGGTTGTCCAGCGACGTCGCGTACGAAAGCCGGATGTACTGATGCGCCGTATGCGGCCCGAAGTCCAGCCCCGGCACAAGCACGACGCCAGCCTCGTTCAGCATCTCGATGGTCAGCCGGTCGGCATCGTCGGACAACGCCGAGCAATCTGCATACACGTAAAAAGCGCCGTCCGGAGTCACCGGCACCTTGAAGCCCAGCTCCTTCAATGCCGGCACGATGAAATCGCGGCGGCGCTTGAACTCCGCCTTGCGTTCCTCGTAGATGGCCAGCGCCTCCGGTGCGAAGCAGGCGACCGCCGCATGCTGCGCCACGGTCGATGGGCAGATAAAGAGGTTCTGGGCCAGTTTCTCGATCTGCGGTACGAGCGCCGGCGGCACGACCAGCCAGCCGAGCCGCCAGCCGGTCATGTTGAAGTACTTCGAGAAGCTGTTGATCACGACGATATCGTCGCCCAGCGACAAGGCGGAGAACGGATCGCCGTCGTAGGTCAATCCCTGGTAGATCTCGTCGACGATGGTGAAGCCCTGCTTGCTGCGGACGGTGGCAACGATTTTCGCCAGTTCGTCGTGTTCGATCGAGGTGCCGGTGGGATTCGACGGCGAGGCCAGCAGCACGCCACGCGTCGCGCCGGACCAGTGCTCGCGCACCATGGCGTCGGACAGCTGGAAGCGCTCCGCCGGGCCGCTCGGCACGAGCCGCGCCTTGCCGTCGAAAGCCGCCACGAAATGGCGGTTGCACGGATAGGACGGGTCCGGCATCAGCACTTCGGCGCCATCCTCGACCAGGGCCGCGCATGCCAGCAGCAACGCCGCCGAAGCACCGGCGGTGACGATGATTCGTTCCGGCGCGACATCGAGCCCGTAGACGCGCCGGTAGTGCTCGGAAATCGCTTGCCGCAAGGGCGGAATCCCAACGGCCGCAGTGTATTGCAGGCGCCCATCGGTCATGGCGCGCGTGGCGGCCTCGATGACGGTCGGCGGCGCCGTGAAATCCGGCTCGCCGATACCCATGTGAATGATGTGCCGCCCCTGCCGCTCCAATTCGGTCGCCATCTTGGCCAGCTCCATCACATGGAACGGGGCGATGTTGACGAGGCGCGAGGCGAGGCTGAAGTCGAGGCGGGATGGTTTCATGGAGACGAAATGATTGAACGCCGGATCAGCGCTTTCTGGCTTCTTCGACTTCAATGGTACGCGCCTTGGCGGCAAACTTGTCCAGCACGCCGTTGACATACTTGTGCCCGTCGATGCCGCCGAAGGACTTGGTCAGTTCCACCGCTTCGTTGATCACGACCTTGTACGGAATCTCGATGTGGTTCTGCAGCTCGTAGGCGCCGATGAGCAGCGCGGCATGCTCCACCGGCGACAGCTGCTCGATCGGACGATCGATCATCGGCGCAAGATCCGTGCGCAATTGCGCAGCCTGCTTGATCGCGCCGTGCAGCAGCACGTCGAAATGCTCGGCGTCGGCCTTGTCGAAGCCGTGCGCCTGGCGGATGTGCGCGTCGATCGCGCCGGCATCCTCATTGTTCAGGAGCCATTGATACAAGCCCTGCAGCGCGAACTCGCGCGCGCGGTGACGCGGCGTGCGATTCTTGTTGGGGTTGGCGTGGGCGGTCTTCTGCGTCATGTCTTACTCTTCCTCGGCCGCATCGGCCAGTTCATCCAGTGCGAGCGCCAGGTTGGCCATTTCCACCGCGACGCGCGCCGCGTCGGCGCCCTTCTCGGCCATGCGGGCCTCGGCTTGCTCGTCGGTATCCGTGGTCAGCACGGCATTGGCGACGGGGATGCCGAAATCCAGGCCGACGCGCGTGATGCCGGCGCCGGATTCGTTAGACACCAGCTCGAAGTGATAGGTCTCGCCGCGAATCACTGCAC
>SPQI01000205.1 GCA_004570315.1 Oxalobacteraceae bacterium OM1
GCCTGGTTCTCGGCGCTCTCGCTGAAGTTCATCAGCACTTCCGCCGGCGTCTGATGGCTGCTCGGATTGGTGCCATTCAGGATGCCGACCCAGAAGTCCACCTCGAACTGCTGCGGCGTGCGATGCAGCACATTTTGATAGAGCAAATTCACCAGCGTGCTCTGGGACGGGTTGCTGCCGTAGAGTGACTTGAACTCGGTCGAGTCCATGAAGTTCTGCGAGACCTGCAGCAGCGAGGTGCCGGCGTCCATGGCCTTGATCTGCCAGCCCAGGCCGGCGACATCGGGCGTGCGGTTGAAGGCGGCCTGATACAAGCGATAGGCCTGGCCCGCCGTGCCGGCGACGTCGAGGGCGACGGTCGCATCGGCAAACTTGATGCGCTCGACGTTGATCAGCGTGTCGCCGCCATCCGTGCCGCCCGTGACGCGGAACGAGTTCGTCGACGTCGTCGAACGGGTCACCTGATAGCTCGCCGCATTGCCCGCATAGACTGCCGTGTCCACGCCCGCTCCGCCGTCGATCGTGTCGGCCCCGGCGCCGCCCTGGATGGAGTCGTTGCCGCCGAAGCCTTTCAGGGACTCGTTGCCCGCTCCGCCGATGATCGTGTCGCTGTCGCGCAGCCAGTAGGCGAGCTCGGCCTGCATGCCGGGCGCTTCGCCGCCGTAACCGGTGTCGAAGGCGGTCGAACGTCCATCCACGGACAAGCCGGTTGCCTCCAGAACGAGCTGGCCTCCCATGCGCAGGGTGATGCTGTTCGCAATGCCCGAAATCCAGTCGCCGTCGGCGTCGTAGGTCATGCCCGTGCCGACGACGGTCGCGGAGTTGCCCAGCGAATCGGTGATGGTGAATCCCGTTGGCGTCGCAGTTTGCGAGACGACCTCGCCGACGTTGTAGGAGGACGGATCGTTCACGTTGAAATTCGAACCAAGCTTGATGGTGGCCATTTTTTATCTTTCTAGGGGTGAGGAAAAGTGGGCGCTAAGGTCAGTGCAGGCTGCGGCGACCGGCCAGTATGGAATCCGCACCAAGACGGTTACCGGAGAAGGTGACGACGAACGTTAGCCGCCAAATTATATCTATGTGGCAACTTTCCCAGCATCCCATGGACTGGGTACATCGCCCGAAGGAAATGGCCGGGCTCGAGGTTTGCGACTGACGGACTGAGCCGCACGAGTGAACCAAAAGAAAAAGGCCAATCCGTGGGATTGGCCTTGTGTGGTTGCAAGGAATCGTGTCGACGCGATCGAGACGACTATCCTTGGCAGGGCAATTCGATTCCAGTCGCTGAGGCAATGCGCTACATGGTCAAACGGTGCAGCGCAGCGACGCGGCGCAGACGGCTTACTTGCCGATCTGCTTGCTGACCGCGTTTTCCTGCTGGTTCAGGACCCGCTGCTCGGACTTGGTGATATGGCCGCCGTTCTGGGCTGCCATGTCGCGCTCTTCCTGACGAATCTGGTGGTCTTCCTTGTGCAGCTTGCGCGCCTGCGCCTTGGTCAGGTCGCCTTCTTTCCGCTCTTCCGCGATGCGCTTGTTCTGGTTGGCCAGACGCTTGTTGACCTGCTCACGGCGCGGATGCTGCTTTTCCCATTTGGTGTCTTTGTCCTGCGCCATGGCCCCGCCGGCGGCGAACAGCGCAACGAGCGTGGTCAGGGCGATGCTTTTGCGAATGGTGCTGGTCTTCATGTTCGGTCTCCTTAAGTTGATGAAGAAATCGGTGCCACATCTCCTAAACGTCTGAAGCGACCGCGCGAAGACAGCGGTAAAGTATCAAATGTAACGAGGTGTTCTGACCGGATCGCCCGAACAAACGCGCACGCCGGACCGAATGCGGGGCACTTCAACGAGGAGCGTTGGAAACGAATCCACACTCTTGCAAAGCACAAGTTCGTGCAGGTAACAGAGTTTGCCGACTGCGTTGCCTCAGTCCCGTTGCTTGCGACTCGACGCTGCGAAAGAGAGGGGTTACCTCCTGACCGTGCAAATCCGCTCGTTTGATCGAGCGCACCCGCCAACGCCAACGACCTTGTAAAAACTCAATCCATACGCGGCGACCGAGCATCTATGCTGAAACCACGCATGGAGATGCACTGATGGAAAACTTTGTGATTTTGGCGTTGATCATTGTTGCCGTAGCCGCTGCGGCCGCTGTTGTTATCCCGCGGATTCTCCAGTGGCTCCGGCACGACGACCTGGATTCGTGATTCGTCCCGGTCCGGCGGCATTGCTGCGTGCGGACGCCAACGCGAACGCAAATGGGCGCGGCGCAAGGCAAGCCTAGACTTTGTTGCAGACATAAAGGCCAACGCAGAGGGCGACGCCAACCACGTATAGCAGCCACGTCTGCGGCATGACATACGGATAGAGCATCAGGGCAAGTCCGATCCAGCGGATGCGCGGTTGGCCCTGCCTGCGACCATGGCGGTAGGCTATCCAACCAATGATGCCGAAGAGCAGCGTGCCGATGAGGTAGCTCGGTGTCGGCAAAGAGATGCCGAGCGCCTGCAATTGTGAGAGGTCGTCGATTTTCAGCCTTCGATACGTACGCTTGAATCGACATCATACCGAGCAGCGGCTCGGGACGCCGTTAGGGCGCAACTGCGTGGCCGAGGCGCAAGCCGGCCCCACCAAGACTGTTTTCTTGCAGTTCATTCCCTGTTTTTTGCAGCTCGTCGCATTCCGATGGAGCACCGCCTGGCTGCTGCGTACAGTACGGTCATCGATCAACGCCAACCGGATGACCGCCATGAAAACCCAACACATCGCCGCCGCTACCCTCGCCGTTACCGCCGCTTTCGCTACCGTCGCCGGTGAAGCCGCCATTGCCCGCAGCGCGGCAGCGGACAGCAACATGAACCACGTCACCGTGGTCGGCAAGCGCATGACGGCAGAAGAGAAGGCCCTGTTCGACTTGCAGGCTCAGAGCGATGATGCAGCGGCCGCGCCGCGTGTGGTGGTGATTGGCAAGCGCATGACCGCTGAAGAGAAGGCGCAGTTCGACGCGATGAACCGCGTGTAAGAAGCGCCCTTGGCGCCGCGCCGGAAGCCGGACGACTGCCTTGAAGTCCACATCGCAGGAATGATTCCCCGGTTAAGAGACGCAGTACCGGACACGGTGGATCGGAGATACGCGGTTGCCGCAGTGTCAGGCGCGTCCCAAGGTCTTTACTGTGGCACCGAGAAGCCGAAAGCCGCATTCATCGGCGTGATTGTCCCGTTGTACGGGATGATCCAGTTGATCCACACGTCGCGGCTGGCATACGCGCCGGTATGCGTATGCAGAGTGGCGGTGGACAAGGTCGCATAGTTCACCTTCTGTATTGCGGCGCCGCCGTAGAACTTGCTGAGGTCGTCGATCGTCCGTGCGAGGTACAGATTGCCGTCTTTGAAGACAGCATCCGTCGGAAATCCATAACCGGGCACGCCGGGGAGGATAACGGCTTTAGTCGATGCAAAGGAGCCGGCGCCATCATTCGGTAGGATCGTTGCCGGCCACGTGCCGGACTGCTCGTGCCCGCCAAGGAAGACATCGTATTTGCCTCTACCGCTCACGTCGAAAAACTCCGCCGTAAAAATCGGCTGACCTTTGGTGGAAGCGGGTAGACGCGATGCATCGAGGCGAAATGTGCCATCGCGGTTGTTCATCAAAATCACTGGGCCGCCAGTCGTCGCTTCGCCGGTGAGGAGCACATCCGGATAACCGTCCCCGTCAATGTCCGCTGCCGCGGCACTGTGCAGGAAGCCGGAGAACGGAAGGAGGATGTTCTTGTAAGTGCCGTCTGGCTGGGCAAGAAGCAAACGAGCCTGCTCACCGGGAAAGGGCGGTGCGTCAAAGCCATGGCAGGCGAAGAAGATGCTGGGGCGACCGCTCTGGTTGAAGTCGGCGACGACCGCCTTGCGCGGATGCAGGCAGCCGGTCGTGTCCGTTAGCAGCCTGGCGGTGTCGTCCATCCATTGGCCATTGACACGACGCCAGAAGTGGATTCTTCCGTACTGCGTTGCGGTTGACGGGTCTTGGGGGTCGTAGGCCAGGCTATGCGTGACCATTGAATACGTCCCGTCCTGGAAGAAGTCAGCGAATGCGACGGCGTTGCCCCTGCGCACCTCCGCTGGCAAGGCCTGCGGACCCAGCGCTTCGCCTGCCGCTGCCTTGTTCTCGTACGACGAAGTCTTCGGGACGATCGGATCGCCGGCCTGCCGGACCGCGACGTACTCGATGCCGTTGGAGGTCTCCGTGGCCGCATTGGCCTTGTTCTCAGCGCTCTCGCTGAAGTTCTTCAGCACTTCCGCCGGACTTTGCTGGCCCGACTGGATGATGTTCACCCAGAAGTCGATCTCGAACTGCTTCGGTGTCCGATGCAGCACGTTGTTGTAGAAGAGATTGACCAGCGTGGTGTTGGAAGGGTTAGCGCCATAGAGGGTCTTGAACTCAGCGGACTCCATGAAGGCGTTCGCGAGCTGGACCAGGCTCATGCCGTTTTGCAGGGCATTGATCTGCACTCCCAGCCCAGCCTGGTCCGGCGTCCGATTCAACGCGGCGCGATATACCCGGTAGGCCTGACCCGGAACGCCGTCCGCATCGAAGGAGACGTGCCGATCGGCGAATCGGATCAGGGTCGCGCCGGCAAACTGCTGGGTGCCGTTGGCGCCGACGGTGTCGGTGACTGTCACGGTGCCGGAGGCGTCGCGCGCGATGGTGAAGTTGCTGCGGTAACCGTTGACGGTCGCCGTACTGGTCACGCTCGCCGCGCCAAGCAGTCTGGGCGCAGGCGCTGAGGAAGCGATCGAACTACTCGCCGGGGCGGTGGATAGGTCGCCACTGGTGCAGCCAGCGAAAACGGTGAACAGCAGTGCTACAGCAGGCCGGCATGCCAGGCGCATCGTCTCCCCTTCATTTGGTTTTATGTTGAAGGAAAAAGATGCTACAGAGAAACTAACTGGAAGTACATCCCGAATCTATGCGGCATTGCGGCTGGGCGCCATCAGTCTCACGATCGCCGGACAACCTCTTTGAAGTCCACATCGACATAGGAACGGGTTTGAGACCTCAGGCCGTTCTTCTTCGGCCTTCGCGGTGATGTGGACAATCGCAATGCCATGCGCACCCGCCGCCACGCCGGCGCTACCACCAGCAGGCTCAGCTCCACCAGCAGCACTACAGTGAGTGCGCAAAGGACCAGCGTGGCGACGATGATGGCGATGACGGGGTTCATGCGTGCAGCTTAGCCGAAGTGCGCGACGTAGTGCTGGAAGAGCTGCTCGACGAAGGGCGCGTACTTCTGCAGCTCCGCCTCCCCGTCCGGGGTCTGCCAGTCGTTCTTCCAGGTCACCGTCTCACCGGTCGGCAACACCATCGATCCGAGCGCGTTTTCGGTTGACTGGTACGCACACCCCAATGCCCACGGGAAATCGCGCCTGAAGCCTTTCCTGACGTTTCCCAGGCCGAAGTCGAGGACGAGACTGTCGTCGATCACGCACATCGCGTGGCCTTCGATCTGGCCGGGTGCAGCGTAGCCTTTACCGCCAAGCAGGAATTGCACACCTTCCCGCTGGATGTCGACATAGCCGGACTCCACGCGAGCATCGTGGCCATAGGCGCGCGCCACCCGCTGCACCAGCGAGGCGGCCAGGAAGCAGATGCCGCCGTAGTTGTAGAGGTAAAGCCAGCCGAGGTCGTAGAAGTGGTCGTACAGCGTCTCGGCGAGCTGCTTCAGCTTCGGGTTGGTGGTATCGACCAAAAGCTGCTGATCGCGCAACCCCTTGCGCAGGATGAAGAGGCTCTCGAACTTGCGGTGGTACTGCTGCAGCAGCGCGATGAACTTGGTGGTTGGCACCAGCTTGTGGGTACGTCCATCCATGCCGGTGGCCTGCTGCACCACCAGGCCGGCTTCCTTCATTTTGTCGATCTGGGCGCGAATGGTTTTTTCGGTGTACGGCAGTTCGGCGTAGATGGATTTGAGCTGCAGCTCTTGGCCTGCGAAGAAGTCGTTGCCGAGCTTGAGAAAGAGGTCGTAGCCGACCATCGATTCGGTCAGTGGGATGTGGCGGACGATCCAGTTGCGGACGTCGGCGACGCCTTGGAGAAGTGAAGTGATGCGTTGGGGTTGCATGGTGGGCGGCAAGAAAAATATGCGCCCAATTATGATTCATTGCGCTTTGGAAAGCGGTAACAAATCCCGGTGTTTTGTGAATGGTTTGTACGAGCAGGCCAGGCAGCGAATGAAAATAAAAAGGCCAGGCTTGCGCCTGGCCCGAACAGCATCTTTCTAGAATTCTGCTTTCAGTCAGCGGCGTTGCGACCCGGACGAGTTCATGCAGTTTCAATCGCTAACTTGCTCGGCTGCGAAGTCGTTGTAGAGCGCGAAATAAGTGTCTTCCAAGCCTTTCGCGAAGTCGGCGACATTGCACAGCGGCGATGAGCGCATCCGGTCGCGCATGCCAGCGCGCAGGCCAGCCAAGCGCTGGATATCCGCTGCCAACCCCGCTGCGATACGGACATATTCCTCCGCATCCGTGGCCGCCAGTTCGGCCAACCCGATCTGCGATAGGAATGCAAACGTCTGCCGGCTTACCACGCGCGACTGCGGCCAGGTGACGACCGGCACGCCCATCCACAGCGCCTCACAACTGGTCAGCCCGCCGGTGAACGGGAATGGGTCGAGGGCGATGTCGATGTCCGCATATTGCTTGAGGACGTCGGCATGAAAGGACGCACCACGCAGTTCAATGCGGGCCGGGTCGATGCCCCGTTCAGCAAACGCCGCACGCACTTTAGCCTGCAGCGGTTCGTCATGAAAGGTTCGCCACTTCAGCAGCAGCCGCGAAGTGGGCACGGCATGTAGGACCTGCGCCCAGACGTCGAACACGTACTCGTTGTATTTTGCCGTGTTGTTGAAGCTGCCCAAGGTAATGTAGCCATTCGCCAAGCAAGGAGGCGGCGCGACAGTATCCGGCGCAAAGGGGACAGGGGTATAGCAAAGCCGCCCCTGCGGCATGCGGATGATGCGCTCCACGAACTGTGATTCTGTGCCCGGTGGCGCATGCCATTCATCGAGCAGCACGGCATCGATTGTCGGCAGGCCGGTGGTGGCGAAGTAGCCGAGCCAACTCACTTGCACGGGCGCAGGACGGAGCGCAAATGCGGTAAGACGTGAGCCGCCAGTATGGCCGGACAGGTCAACTAGGACGTTGATTTCATCGGCGCGGATCTGTGCAGCTAGGGCCGCATCATCGAGCGTGGAGACGTCACGGAAGGTCGTCGCATGTTGAATCGCCGTAGTGACCCAGTCCTGCTGCCGCCCCGCGCTGTAGGCGAATGCCGTCACGCGACTTTTATCATGCGCGGCGAGGACATCTTTCACGAACAAGCCAACGGTGTGCTGGCACAAGTCAGCGGAGACATAGCCGACACGGAGTGGGCCATCATGCCGCCCTGTAACGGGACGCGGCAGTGGCCTTCCCGCGCGCGCTACGGCCCAATCGCCCCACACCTTTGCCTGCTCGACGCGCTTTGCGTCAGGTATGTCCGAGTCGTATTCCAGCGCGGTGAGTGCGTTGCGCCGCAGGACGGGATGATTGGGTAGGCGTTCTTGGAGGAACTGGTATAGCCGGCTGGCTTCCTGCTGCGCCCCTGCTTGTTGCGCGAGGTCGGCAAGGCTGATCAGCGGGCGAAGGTCGTTTGGTGCGAGCGACCGCGCGTGGGTGTAGCAGGAACGTGCAAGAGAGACGAACCCGAATGCCGCCAGCGTCGCACCGATGTGCAATGCCGCTTCGAGGTCGTGTGGATTCTCGCCAAAGAGTTGCTTGCAACCCGCGACGAATTGATCGAATTCCCCACGCTGGGCGAAGGCCGCCGCCTCTTGCAGTTGATCTCGCCAAGCTGATCCGGGTGTCATTGCGGCGTTGAATTGATGGAAAGGTTCTCAGCGGAAAGTCGACGATACGAGCTCATCCGTCACGTCCGCGAAGGCGAATCGAGATTGTACGCACTGCTACGCCCCACCCGACGCGAAGCGGAAAAGAAAAAGGCCAGACATATGTCTGGCCGTAACAGCATCTTCCTAGGATTCTGCTTCCCCGCAAGCGACCTTGCAGCCGAACGGGTTTTTGTTGTTAACCTAAAAGGGCCGGGCTTGCGCCCGACCCAATTAGGTGGACAGCGGTCTCCTGCTG
>SPQI01000494.1 GCA_004570315.1 Oxalobacteraceae bacterium OM1
CGGGCCGGTGTGCCACGCGCAGCCAGCCGCGCGCATCGTTCAGGCGCACGCTGCGCAGGTAGACGCCGGCCTGCGCGTCGACATGCTCGACGCCGGCGATGGCGCGGCCGGCGAGGTAGCGCAACATGCGCGGCCAGTCGAAGGGCGGGCGATAGGCGAGGCGCAGGGTGAGGGCATCGTCTGCGCTGGCGTCGGGACGGGCGGCCCGGCGAATGTCGCCCGGCGCGATGCCGTAGCGCGCGGCGAACAGGGCATTGAAGCGGCGTACGCTGCCGAAGCCCGCGGCGAAGGCCACCTCGGCCATCGGCAGCCGGGTTTCCTGCAGCAGCTTCTTGGCAAACAGCAGGCGCTGCGTCTGGGCCAGCTCGACCGGCGTGACGCCGAAGTGCTGCAGCAGCACGCGCCGCAGCTGGCGCGAGGACAGGCCCACTTCGCCCGCCAGGCGTTCGGTGTCGCCATCGTTGAGCGCGCCGGCGGCGATGCGCTGCCAGACGGCATGGGCAAGGTTTTGCTGCAAGGCATACGGCGCGAGCTCGGGGCGGCAGCGCAGGCAGGGGCGGAAACCGGCCGCTTCCGCGGCGGCGGCGCTGCTGAAGAACAGGCAGGACGTTTCGCGCGGCGTCTTCACGCCGCACACCGGCCGGCAGTAGATGCCGGTGGTCTTGACGCCTGTGAAGAAGACGCCGTCGAAGCGGCTGTCGCGGGCGGCCAGGGCGCGATAGCAGCTGGCGCGGTCGAGTGGGTCGGCAAGGGCGTGGGCGAGGTCCATGGCGACGTTATACGCCGCGCCCCACGACCCGTCTAGCCGCTTTCGGACACGAGTTTTCGCTCAGCGATGAAACCAGAGTTCCGCTTTCTTCAGCGGCGTCTGCTCAGGCAGCAGCGGATTCTCGAGGGGCAGCACGATGCGGCGCTTCAAATCGGCGCGCCGGATCTGTTCGCCGTTGTATTGCTCGAACAAGCGGTCGAAGGAGCCGTCCGCGATGGCTGCCTGCAAGCCGGTCTCGATCAGATGGGCGAGCCGCCGATTGTCCTTGCCGACGAAGAAGTAGATGCAGGCGGGATAGTGCAGCACGAGCGTCGGCTGCACCTCGAGACCGAGCTCGGCATGCCGGCGCTGCTCGTCCCAAATCTCGGCCACGGAGCGCGGGAAATAGTCGAAGCGGCCGGCCTGCAGCATGCGGAACAGGCCTTCGTAATCCGAACCGGCGAAGACGTTGAGCCCGTTGGCGCGAAGGATGGCGGTGTCGGGCCAATCGTGCCCCTGGCCGGCGGAGAACTCCTGCAGCTGGTCGAGCTTATGCACGTCGTCCAGTCCCGTGGGCGCGCGCCGGCCGACGAGGAACAGGCGCCAGCCGAGCAGGCCCTTGTCGATGGGAATGCGGATGGGCAGCAGGTCGCGCTCGCGTTCGCGCGTGGTCATCGCCCAGATGACGTCGACACCCTCCCCCTTCTGCAACTGGCGGATCGCGCGCGATTTCGCCATGCGCTGGCGGTAGGGTTGCAGTTCGAAATCGGCGCCGGACTTGGACAGGGCCAGCGCCAGCATTTTCACGAAATACTCGCTGCGCGCGTCGGCGGCGGATTCCGGAGGCGGATACACGATGGCCATGGATCCAGCGACACCAAGCCTCGCGACTAGGGCGAGCAGGCAGGCGCACAGCGCCTGAAGGGTTCGGGACAGGGTGCGGCTTCGCATCATGGCCGGGTTCCGGTCATTGAATGCCGCCGACCGGGAGGGCCGCACGGCAGACCGTCAAGATAAGCCGAATCGGCGGCCGGCTCAAGTGTGGCCGCGGCATCGCAGACGCCGTGGAGCGCAGCGCGATGGAAATCGTAGTTCTACTACTTTCCCCACATCAGTGCATGGAGTAATCTCCCCGGGAGCCTGGTATGGGTTGCCACGACCCAGGGCCCGATACATCCCGACCAAGAGGAAGAGACATGAGACAACACCTGATCGCGGCGGCCGCCGCCTTCTGCTGCATCGCAGCAGCCGAAGCCAAAGACATCAAGATCGCCCACGTCTACGACAAGACCGGCCCGCTCGAAGCCTATGCCAAGCAGACGCAGATCGGCCTGATGCTCGGCCTGGACTACGCGACCGGCGGCACCATGACGGTGAACGGCAACAAGATCGTCGTCATCGAGAAGGATTCGCAGGGCAAGCCGGACGTGGGCAAGGCCCAGCTGGCCTCCGCCTTCGCCGACGACAAGGCCGACATGGCCGTCGGCCCGACCAGCTCCGGCGTGGCGCTGGCCATGCTGCCGGTTGCCGAGGAATACAAGAAGATCCTGCTGGTGGAGCCGGCCGTGGCCGACGCCATCACCGGCGAGAAGTGGAACCGCTACATCTTCCGCACCGGCCGCAACTCCTCCCAGGACGCGATCTCCAACGCCGTGGCCATCGACAAGGACGGCGTCTCCGTCGCGACGCTGGCGCAGGACTACGCCTTCGGCCGCGACGGCGTGAAGGCCTTCAAGGATGCGCTCAAGCACGCCAAGATCGTGCATGAGGAATACCTGCCCACCAACACCACCGACTTCACCGCCGGCATCCAGCATCTGGTCGATGCGCTGAAGGACAAGCCGGGCCGCAAGCTGATCGAGGTCGTGTGGGCCGGCGGCACGCCGCCGTACAACGCGCTGGCCGCGATGGAACTGCAGAAGCGCTACGGCATCGAGGTCTCCACCGGCGGCAACATCCTGCCGGCGATGGCCTCGTACAAGAACTTCCCGGGCATGGAAGGCGCGACCTACTACTACTTCGGCATTCCGAAGAACCCCGCCAACACCTGGCTGGTGGCCGAGCACTACAAGCGCTACAAGTCCCCGCCGGATTTCTTCACCGCGGGCGGCATGGCGGCGGCGATGGCCATCGTGGAGACGCTGAAGAAGACCGGCGGCGACACCAAGACCGAGACGCTGATCAAGACCATGGAAGGCATGAGCTTCGAGACGCCGAAGGGCAAGATGGTGTTCCGCAAGGAAGACCACCAGGCGCTGCAGTCGATGTACCACTTCAAGATCAAGGTCGACCCCGCGTTTCCGTGGGGCGTGCCTGAACTGGTGCGCGAGCTGAAGATCGAGGACATGAACATCCCGATCAAGAACAAGCATCAATAAGCGGTTGTCCGGGCTCCTGCGGGAGCCCGGATCGTCTCTGCCTCGCATTTTGACGAGGCAACCCCGGAGTGAATCAACATGTCCCAACACACCGATGCGCCGGGCCGTGCATCGCTGGAAACCCGCGAGCTGACCATCCGCTTCGGCGGCCACGTCGCCGTCAATGCGGTGTCCTGCGCCTTCCAGCCCGGCACGCTGACCGCCATCGTCGGCCCCAACGGCGCCGGCAAGACCACGTATTTCAATCTGATCTCGGGCCAGCTGCGGGCCAGCGCCGGACAGGTCTTCCTGAACGGGCGCGACGTCTCGTCGCTGCCGGCATCGGCACGCACCCACGCCGGCCTCGGCCGCGCCTTCCAGCTGACCAGCCTGTTCCCGAACCTCACGGTGATGGAGAACGTGCGCCTGGCGCTGCAATCGCGCGCGCATGTCGGGCTCGACATGTGGAACGTGTGGAATCACCACCGCACGCTGATCGAGCGCGCGGAGCAACTGCTGGAGAGCGTGGCGCTCGCCGGCAAGCGCGACGTGCATGCCTCCGCTCTGCCGCACGGCGACCAGCGCAAGCTGGAAGTAGGCCTGCTGATGGCGCTCGACCCCGACATCTACATGTTCGACGAGCCGACCGCCGGCATGAGCGTGGATGAAGTGCCCGTGATCCTCGATCTGATCCGCGCGCTCAAGCAGCGCCGCGACAAGACCATCCTGCTGGTGGAACACAAGATGGATGTGGTGCGCGAGCTCGCCGACCGCATCATCGTCCTGCACAACGGCACGCTGATGGCCGACGGCGATCCCGAGAAGGTGATCGCCTCGCCCGTCGTGCAGCAGGCGTATCTCGGCCTCGCGCCGGTGGAGGAACCGGCATGAACGCACCGCTCCTGAAACTCGACGGCGTGCACACGCACATCGGCGCGTATCACATCCTGCACGGCGTGGACCTGGAGGTGCCGCGCGGGCAGCTCACCATGCTGTTGGGCCGCAACGGCGCCGGCAAGACCACGACGCTGCGCACCATCATGGGCCTGTGGACCGCATCGCAAGGCCGCGTCACCTTCGACGGCAACGACATTACGACGAAGACCACGCCGGACATCTCGCAGCTCGGCATCGCCTACGTGCCGGAGAACATGGGCATCTTCTCCGACCTGTCGGTGAAGGAAAACATGCTGCTGGCCGCGCGCTCGGCGCGCAGCATCGACGACATCGACAGCAAGCGGCTGGAGTGGATCTTCGACCTCTTCCCGGCGATCAAGAAGTTCTGGCTGCACCCGGCTGGGAAATTGTCGGGCGGGCAGAAGCAGATGCTGGCGGTGTCGCGCGCCATCGTCGAACCGCGCAAGCTGCTGCTGATCGACGAACCGAGCAAGGGCCTGGCGCCGTCGATCATCGCCAACATGATCGCGGCCTTCCGCGAGCTGAAGCAGACCGACACCACCATCCTGCTGGTGGAGCAGAACTTCAACTTCGCCAGGCAGCTCGGCGACACGGTGGCGGTGATGGACGATGGCCGCATCGTGCACCGCGGGTTGATGAAGGAACTGGCGGAGAACGAAGAGATGCAGACGCGGCTGCTGGGGCTGTCGCTGGCGGCGCATCAATAGGAAGACGACCATGGAACAAGCAATCACACTCAAGCCGGCCTCGCCGCTGGCGCAAGTCGACTGGGTCCCGCTGCTGCTGGTGCCGGTGCTGGCGCTGGCCGCGCTCCCCTTCATCGGCTCCACGCCGACCTGGATCACGCTCACCGCCGCGGGACTCGCGATGGGCATGATCATCTTCATCATCGCCTCGGGCCTCACGCTGATCTTCGGCCTGATGGACGTGCTCAACTTCGGCCACGGCGTGTTCATTGCCTTCGGCGCCTTCGTCGCAGTGTCGGTGCTCGGCCTGATGACCGACTGGACCACCGCCGACAGCCTCGGCTACAACCTCGCCGCGCTCGGCGTCGCGATCGCCGCGGCATTGGCGGCCGCTGGCGTGATCGGCTGGATCTTCGAGCGCTTCCTGGTGCGTCTGGTCTACGGCCAGCACCTGAAGCAGATCCTCATCACGATGGGCGGCATGGTCATCGGCGAAGAACTCATCAAGGTCTTCTGGGGCCCGCAGATGATCGCGCTCGACATGCCGACCGCGCTGCGCGGCGTGGTGCTGTTCGGCGATGCGGCGGTCGAGAAGTTCCGCCTCGTCGCGGTGGTGGTCGGCCTGGCCTTGTTCGTCGGCATGCTGCTGCTGTTGAACCGGACCAAGCTGGGCCTCTTGATCCGCGCCGGCGTGCAGGACCGCGAGATGGTGGAAAGCCTGGGCTATCGCATCCGCCGCCTGTTCGTGGGCGTGTTCGTCTCCGGTTCCGCGCTGGCCGGCCTCGGCGGCGTGATGTGGGGCCTGTATCAGCAAGGCGTGTCGCCGCAGATGGGCGCGCGCGTGAACGTGCTGATCTTCATCGTGATCATCATCGGCGGCCTCGGCTCCACCGGCGGCTGCTTCCTCGGCGCGCTGCTGGTCGGCCTGATGGCCAACTACACCGGCTTCCTCGCGCCGAAGGTTGCGCTGTTCTCCAACATCCTGCTGATGGTCGCCATCTTGCTGTGGCGTCCGCAGGGCCTGTACCAAGTGACCAACCGGTGATGCCATGCTGACTCGACTGCTCTCTCATGACCTGCCGAAGAGCCGCGTGCTCGCGGCACTGCTCATCCTCATCGTGCTCGGCCTGGCGTTCGCGCCTTTCATTGCGCCGGGCGCGAAAGGGCTCAACGTGGCGGCGAAGATCACGATCTTCATCGTGCTCGTCGCCAGCTACGACCTGCTGCTCGGCTACACCGGCATCGTGTCCTTCGCGCACACCATGTTCTTCGGCATCGGCGCCTACGGCGTGGCGATCGCCAGCACGCGCATGGGCGAGGGCTGGGGCGCGATCGCCATCGGCGTGCTCGGCGCGGTGGCGCTCTCGCTGGTGCTGTCGCTGATCATCGGCCTGTTCTCGCTGCGGGTGCGGGCGATCTTCTACGCGATGATCACGCTGGCCGTGGCCTCGGCCTTCCAGACGCTGGCTTCGCAGCTCTCCGAGATCACCGGCGGCGAGGACGGCCTGAACTTCAAGCTGCCCGAGGTGCTGGCGCCGTCGTTCCAGCTGATGGACGACCCCTTCCTCGGCGCCTATCTGGACGGCCGCTTCATCACCTACTACATCGTGTTCTTCAGCGCGGTGCTGCTGTTCCTGGCCATGCTGCGCATCGTGAATTCGCCCTTCGGCCGCGTGCTCCAGGCGATCCGCGAGAACGATTTCCGCGCCGAAGCGATCGGCTACCGCACCGTAGTGTTCCGCACCTGGTCCAACGTGCTGGCGGCGGTGTTCGCCACGCTCGCCGGCTGCCTGCTGGCATTGTGGCTGCGCTATAACGGTCCGGACACCTCGCTGTCGTTCGAGATCATGATCGACATCCTGCTGATCGTGGTGATCGGCGGCATGGGCACGATGTACGGCGCCATTGCCGGCGCTACCATCTTCCTGCTGGCGCAGAGCTATCTGCAGGACCTGATGGGCATGGCGGCCAATGCGACGTCGGCGGTGCCGGTGCTGTCGGCATTGCTGTCGCCGGACCGCTGGCTGCTGTGGCTGGGTATCCTGTTCGTGCTGTCGGTCTACTTCTTCCCGACCGGCATCGTCGGCAAGTTGAGGAACTGGAAATGACACCGACTTCACACTACGTGCAGTTGTGCGGCCGCGAGATTCACTACACGGCCTGGGGCGATGCCTCGCTGCCGCCCTTGATCATGTGGCACGGCCTCGCGCGCACCGGCCGCGATTTCGATGACATCGCGGCCGAGCTGGCAGGGACCTATCGCATCATCTGCCCCGATACGCTGGGCCGCGGCTATTCGCAATGGAGCGCCGACCCCGACAACGAGTATTGCCTCGCCTTCTACGCGCGGCAGGCGCAGGCGCTGGTGGATGCGCTGGGCTTCCAGACGGTGCGCTGGGTCGGCACCTCGATGGGCGGCGCAATTGGCACCAAGGCCGGCGCGACCACCTTGAAGGGCCGCATCACGCATCTCGTACTGAATGACAACGGCCCCGCGCTGGCGCAGCCGGCCATCGAACGCATCAAGGCGTATGCGGGCAATCCGCCGCAGTTCGATACGGTGAGCGAGCTGGAGAACTTCTATCGCACGGTGTACAAGCCGTTCGGCTGGCTGAGCGATGCGCAGTGGCGGCGTCTCGCCGAGACCTCGACGCGCCGCATGCCGAACGGCAAGGTCACGCCGCACTACGACCCGGCGATGGTGCGCCAGTTCATTGCGCATCCAGACGACTATGCCTTGTGGCCGGAATACGACGCGCTCGACATGCCGGTGCTGGTGATGCGCGGCGTCGATTCCGACCTGCTGCTGCAGGACACCGCCGAAGAGATGACGCGCCGCGGCCCGAAGGCCGAGCTGGCCGTGATTCAAGGCTGCGGGCACGCGCCCGCGCTCAACGTGCCCGACCAGATCGAACTGGTGCGGCGCTTCCTGACGCAGTAATCAGCGTGCAAGGACCGTGGCGGCCAATGCAGCGAGGGCCGGCACGGTCTGCACGTAGAGAATGCGCTTCTGCACGGTGACCGCACCCCACACGCCGGCCACCGCGACGCAGATCAATCCGAACACGACGAAGGCATAGCCGATCGCAGCAACGGGATGCAGCAGCCCCACGGCCAATGCGGCGGCAAGGAAGCCGTTGTAGCAACCCTGGTTGGACATGGCCGGGGCCATGATCTCCACCTTTTCCGCGTTGAGTCCAAAGACCTTGCGCCCGCGCGTGCGGAACAGCACGGTTTCGAGCAGGACGATGTAGACGTGGATGAGGAGGACGAGAATGACGAGAACGGTGGCGAGGAGATGCATGGGCGACTCCGGTGGTGGGGGCAATTGACGATAGCGAAATGTTGCAGGGACGTCAAAGCAACTGTCAGCGCGTGCCAAGGCCGGAACCATTCCCTCCCCTTCAAGGGGGTGAGGCAGGGGTTTCGCGGAGCACGGCTCCGCGCCTG
>SPQI01000499.1 GCA_004570315.1 Oxalobacteraceae bacterium OM1
AATTCCAGCAGGCGGCGCGCCAGGCGCTGCGCGAGCGGGGCGGTTGCAGCTTCCTCGACGAGATCGAAGGTCGCGCGCAGGCGCATTGCCAGCACCTTGGCAAAGCGCTCGTAAATGACCGGGTGGCGTTCCAGCAGGCGCTTGAAATCGGTCTTGGCGTGATAGAGAAGGACAGCCGGCCCGGCAGCGTGGGCGTCATGCGTGCGCGGCATGCCGTCGAAGATCGAGATTTCGCCGAACCAGTTCGGCGCTTCGAGTACGCCGATCGTCGTGGCATGTCCGTCCGCGGTGGCGCGCGTGAAGCGGATGGAGCCGCGTGCGATGGTGTAGACGCCATCGCCATGCGCGCCGCGTGCATGAATCAGCGTACCGTCGTCGACCGTGCGTACTGCGCAGAGGGTGGCGGCATCTTCCAGGATGGCGTCGGAGAACCCGCGCAGCCAGGAGCGTCGCAGCAGGGCGATCTTGTCCACCGGAACGGGACGAGCGTCAAGCATGAGCAATTGTTAAAAAGTTGACAGTCTTGAGCAATGGCTTATACCGATACTCGACGGGTTCGCGCGAACGGTGCCGCACGGCGCCCGATGCGTGCCATTTTGACAGAGATGAGGAGACACCATATGAATGCCCCGGAAAAACTCGCCGTTCCTTCCATGCAGGACCGCGTTTCGCCCGAAGAGTGGCAGACGCGCGTGGACCTCGCCGCCTGCTACCGGCTGGTCGCCGACTTCGGCTGGAGCGATCTGATCTTCACCCACATCACCGCACGCGTGCCGGGCACCGAGGATCAGTTCCTCATCAACCCCTACGGCTTGATGTTCGACGAGATCACCGCGTCCTCGCTGGTGAAGATCGATCTCCATGGCAACAAGCTTCACGACTCGCCGTTCCCGGTGAACCCCGCCGGCTTTACCATCCACTCGGCGATTCATTCGGCGCGTCACGACGCGCAGTGCGTGCTGCATACGCATAGCGTCAACGGCGTGGCGGTGTCCGCGCAGAAGGAGGGCGTGCTGCCGCTTTCGCAGCAGTCGATCTTCATTCTCTCGAGCCTCGCCTATCACGGCTATGAAGGTGTAGCGCTGAACGAAGACGAGAAACCGCGCCTCGTTGCGGACTTCGGCGACAAGACTTACATGATGCTGCGGAATCATGGTTTATTGACCGTAGGCAAAACCATCGCCGACGCTTTCCTCAACATGTACATCTTCGAGGCGGCGTGCATGATTCAGATTCGCGCGCAATCGGGCGGCGGCGAGCTGATCCCGATCCCGCAGCAGATCATCGCCGGCGCACGGCAGCAGGCGAAGACAGTGACCAAATCCCAGGGCGGCATGCTGGCCTGGCCGGGTTTGCTGCGCCGCCTCGACCGGAAAGATCCGTCCTTCCGCACCTGACTTTGCCGGGAAATCATCCATGGAAATCAAAAACGAAGCCCGCGCCACCTTCCGCGACATGCAGCAAAGCACGGCGGACGACTGGAAGATCATTTCCGATGAATTTCGGCCTTACGCGGCAGCGCTGCCGGATCGCGTGCTGGCGCATCTGCGCATCCTCGAAGGCGACTGCGGCGGCTTTCCCGTCGATCGCCTTACGCACAGCCTGCAGACGGCAACACGGGCTCACCGCGACGGCAAGGACGAGGAGTACGTGATCTGCGCGCTGCTGCACGACATCGGCGACACGCTAGGCAGCTTCAATCACCCAGACATCGCGGCAGCCATCCTCAAGCCTTTCGTCAGCGCGGAGAACTACGAAATGGTGGAGAAGCACGGCATCTTCCAGGGCTATTACTTCTTCCATCACCTCGGCATGAACCGCAACCTGCGCGACCAGTTTGCGGGGCAGGCGGTGTACGACCGCACGCTGGAGTTCTGCGAAAAGTACGATGCGCCGGCCTTCGATCCCGCGTACGACACGTTGCCGCTGAGCTTTTTCGAGCCCATGCTGCGACGCGTAATGGCACGGCCGAAAAACACCATTTACAAGGCAGTTACAGAGTAAAGAGTCGCATGGAAGACATTGATGCGTCGCACCATCGAAAGTCGTTGACGCTTTTAGTACGGTCGTTCAAAAATCATGCTTTGAATTAGTGGCAATACTCTAATAACCAATGCCACCTCGTCGCCGGAGAGCGATCACGTGGCATTGCTGCACCACGAATCAGGAGACATGATGACGCAGTACGCCAAGAGCCCCCTGATGGGCCAGATGATGGATCAGCCCTTGCTGATCTCGACCATCATCAAGCACGCCGACCGCTACTACGGCAGCAATGAAATCGTCTCCCGTCGCGTCGAAGGCGACATCCACCGCTATACCTACCGCGAGTGCCACACGCGCTCGCGCCGCATGGCCAACGCGCTCGCCAAGCTGGGCGTGAAGATCGGCGACCGGGTCGCCACGCTGGCCTGGAACGGCTACCGGCACCTCGAGCTGTATTACGCCATCTCTGGCTCCGGCGCGGTGATGCACACCATCAACCCGCGCCTGCATCCGGACCAGATTGCCTACATCGCCAATCATGCCGAAGACCTGTACCTGTTCTTCGACATGACCTTCCTGCCGCTCGTCGAAGCTTTCCACAGCAAGTGCGCGACGGTGAAGGGTTACGTGATGATGTGCGACCGCGAGCGCATGCCGGCGGAAACCAAGATTCCGAACCTGATGTGCTACGAGGACTTGATCGAAGCCAACAGCGACGACTTCGAATGGCCGGTCTTCGACGAGAATTCCGCCTCGAGTCTCTGCTACACCTCGGGCACCACGGGCAATCCGAAAGGCGCGCTGTACTCGCATCGCTCCACGGTGCTGCATTCGTATGCCTCCGCAATGCCGGACGCGCTCAACGTGTCCTCGCGCGACACCGTGCTGCCGGTCGTGCCGATGTTCCACGTGAATGCTTGGGGTCTGCCGTATTCCGTGCCGCTGACCGGCGCGAAGCTGGTGTTCCCGGGGCCGGCGCTGGACGGGAAGTCGGTCTATGAATTGTTCGAGTCCGAGCAGGTGACGTTCTCGGCCGGTGTGCCGACGGTATGGCTGGGCCTGCTAACGCATGTCAGCCAGAACAACCTGAAATTCTCCAGCTTCAAGCGTACGGTGATCGGCGGCTCGGCCTGCCCGCCGGCGATGATGAAGACCTTCCGCCATCAGTACGGCGTGGAAGTGGTGCATGCCTGGGGCATGACGGAAATGTCGCCGCTGGGAACCGCCTGCACGCTGCAGAAGAGCCACCTCGACCTGCCGGAAGACGAGAAGCAGGCCATTCTCGAAAAGCAGGGGCATGCCATTTTCGGCGTCGACATGAAGATCGTCGACGATGCCGGCGAAGAGCTGCCGTGGGACGGCAAGACCTATGGCAACCTGCTGGTGCGCGGCCCGTGGGTCATTTCTAAATACTTCAAGGGCGAGGGCGGGGACGTGCTGGAAAACGGCTGGTTCCCGACCGGCGACGTGGCTGTCATCAGTCCCGACGGCTACATGCAGATCACCGACCGCAGCAAGGACGTCATCAAGTCCGGCGGCGAATGGATCGGCTCCATCGACCTCGAAAACATCGCCATGGCGCACCCGGCGGTGCAACAGGCCGCGTGCATCGGCGTCTTCCATCCGAAGTGGGACGAGCGCCCGCTGCTCGTGGTGGTGAAGAAGCCGGGCGTCGAGGTCGGCAAGGAAGAGCTGATCCACTTCTACGACGGCAAGATCGCCAAGTGGTGGACGCCCGACGACGTGGTCTTCGTCGATGCGCTGCCCATCGGCGCGACCGGCAAGGTGCTCAAGAACTGTATCCGCGACCAGTACAAGGAGTACAAGCTCCCTACCGCGTAATTCCGAATCCGAATCCATAACGAGAAGAGCCTGCGAAAGGCCACGTAATTTTCAACTCCAACAGGAAGAGACAGATGATCAAGATGATTCGCCCTCTGGTGGTGGCCGCTTCGGTTGCCGCCGCTTTTGCCGCCCCCGCTGTACACGCCGAAACGATCAAGATCGCGATGATCGAGACGATGTCGGGCTCCTTCGCCCCGATCGGCCAGAACCAGCTGCACACCTTCCAGATGTTTGCCGAGATGGCGAACCAGCAGAAGTGGGCCGGCAATAACACCATCGAAGTGCAAGCCTTCGACGGCAAGGGCAGCCCGCAGGAATCCCTGAACCAGCTCAAGACCGTGATCGACCAGGGCTATCGCTACATCGCCCAAGGCAACGGCTCCGGTGTGGCGCTGGCGCTGATCGATGCGGTGAACAAGCACAACGAACGCAATCCGGGCAAGGAAATCGTTTTCCTGAACTACTCGGCGATCGACCCCGACCTGACCAACAGCAAGTGCAGCTTCTGGCACTTCCGCTTCGACGCCAACTCGGACATGAAGATGGAGGCGCTGACCTCCTACATGTCCAAGGACCCGAGCATCAAGAAGGTCTACATCATTGGCCAGAACTATGCGCACGGCCATCAGGTGACGCGCGCAGCCAAGGAATACCTGAAGCGCAAGCGTCCTGATGTGCAGATCGTCGGCGACGACCTGCATCCGATCGCGACCGTGAAGGATTTCGCACCGTACGTGGCGAAAATCAAAGCGTCGGGCGCCGACACCGTCATCACCGGCAACTGGGGCGCCGACCTCGCGCTGCTGGTGAAGGCAGCCAAGGACGCCGGCCTGACCGCCAAGTTCTACACCTATTACGGCGGCACGTCCGGCGTGCCGACCGCGATGGGCGCTGCCGCTGCCGGCCAGGTCAAGCAGGTCGCCTACTGGATTCCGAACAACGAATCGTTCTCCGGCAAGGAAATCGTCGAAGCCTTCAAGAAGAAGTACAACGACGACTTCTACGTGCAGGACATCTACACGATCGTGCAGATGCTGTCCAAAGCGGTGAAGGACACCGGCTCGGGTGATCCGGTCAAGGTGAGCTATGCGCTGGAAGGCATGAAGGTGAAGGCGATCAACGGCGACGTGGAGATGCGCGCCCAGGATCACCAGCTGCAGCAGCCGCTGTACATCTCGACCTGGACCAAGGTCGACGGCAAGAAAGTCAAGTATGACCAGGAGAACACCGGCTACGGCTGGAGCAACGATCAGAAGATCGATGCCTACGTCGCCGCGCAGCCGACCTCCTGCCAGATGAAGCGTCCGTCGAAGTCGTAATTCACAGCAACATCCGAAGCCGGCATGGCGCCACAAGCGCCATGCCGCGCGTCTCCGGGTCACCCTCCCCGAAAGGCCGCATCACCGAGCACTGACGTCCGTAGTATCCGTAGCTTTACACCGAGTAGAACCGCCGATATGCTGTAAAAACAACTACTCCTATAAGGATGAGACAACATGGCTACTCAACTCAAATCGTTGGTCCTGGCGGTCTCCATGGCCGCTGCGTTCGCCGCGCCGCAGTTCGCGGGTGCGGAAACCGTCAAGATGGCTTTCATCGATCCGCTCTCTGGGCCGTTCGCTCCGGTGGGCACCGGCATTCTGCATAGCTTCCAGTACGTTGCAGAGAAGGCCAATGCGGAAAAATGGGCCGGCAACAATACCTTCGAAATCGTCGGCTTCGACAACAAGGCCAGTCCGCAGGAGTCGCTGGCGCAGCTGAAGGCGGCGATCGATCAGGGCTACCGCTACATCATTCAAGGCAACGGCTCCGGCGTGGCGCTCGCGCTGGTCGATGCGATCAACAAGCACAACGAGCGCAATCCCGGCAAGGAAGTGCTTTACATCAACTACGCTGCGGTGGATCCCGATCTCACCAACGGCAAGTGCAGCTTCTGGCATTTCCGCTTCGATGCCAACTCCGACCAGAAGATGGAAGCCTTGACCACGTACATGGCCAAGGACCAGAACATCAAGAAGGTCTACATCATCGGCCAGAACTATGCGCACGGCCACCAAGTCACGCGCGCGGCCAAGGAATACCTGAAGCGCAAGCGCCCCGACATCCAGATCGTGGGTGACGACCTGCACCCGATCGCCACCGTGAAAGACTTCTCGCCCTACGTCGCCAAGATCAAGGCCTCCGGTGCGGATAGCGTGATCACGGGCAACTGGGGTGCGGACCTCGCGCTGCTGATCAAGGCGGCGAAGGATGCCGGCCTCAACGCCAACTTCTACACCTACTACGGTTCGACCACCGGTGTGCCGACCGCGATGGGCGCTGCCGGTGCCGATCACGTGAAGTATGTCGGCTACTGGAACGTCAACAACGACAAGTTCGTGGGTGCGGATCTCGTCGAAGGCTTCAAGAAGAAGTACAACGACGACTACTACGCCATGGCCAGCTATACGGCACTGCTGATGGCAGGCAAGGCGATCAAGCAGACCAATTCCACGGATCCGGTGAAGGTCGCTTTCGCGCTGGAAGGCATGAAGGCCACGAGCCTGAACGGTGACGTCGAAATGCGCAAGAGCGACCATCAGCTGCAGCAGCCGCTGTACATCGCGACCTGGGTGAAGACCAACGGCAAGGACGTCAAGTACGACCAGGAAAATACCGGGTACGGCTGGAAGACCGATGCCAAGTTCGATACCTACGTCGGCGCGCAGCCTACGTCGTGCCAGATGAAGCGTCCTGGCTGATTGAGTAATCCCTTGCAGCGGCGCCGCCGCAGGCGGCACGCTGCTTTTTTACGCGTTGAAAATAGTACGGTCGTACACGAATTTCGCAGCCGGTATCGCTATCGTCGCTTCATTCGGAGTCGTCCATTCGCCGCCTGCGCACGAGCGCGGGCCAGTCGCATCTGATTCACACCTGATCTTTGCTTAGGGGTTTGCCGCGTGGAGTTCACCTTAATTACCTTGCTGAACGGCTTGAGCTACGGCTTGCTGCTGTTCATGCTGTCGTCCGGTCTGACCCTCATCTTCAGCATGATGGGCGTTCTCAATTTTGCTCATGCAAGCTTCTACATGCTCGGCGCGTATTTCGCGTATGCAGTCAGCACCAAGCTCGGGTTCTGGCCCGCGCTGTTCCTTGCGCCGCTGATCGTGGGCGTCATTGGCGCCGGCGTCGAGCGCTACGGCCTGCGCACGGTGCACAAGTTCGGCCACATGCCCGAGCTGCTGTTCACCTTCGGCCTGTCTTACGTGATGGTCGAACTTGTCCAGCTGGTCTTCGGCAGGGCAGCGGTGCCGTATGCCATTCCGGCCGAGCTCGACGGCCCGCTGTTCACCCTGTTCACCACTACCTTTCCGAAGTACCGCGGCTTCATGATGCTGATCGCGGTGCTGATGCTGGTGTCGATCTATCTCGTGCTGACGAAGACACGCATCGGTCTGGTCATCCAGGCGGCGTTGACCCATCCCGACATGGTCGAGGCGCTCGGCCATAACGTGCCGCGCGTATTCATGCTGGTGTTCGGCGGCGGTTGCGCGCTGGCCGGCCTGGCCGGCGTCATCGGCGGCAACGCCTTCGTGACGGAGCCGGGCATGGCGGCGACGGTGGGGAGCATCATCTTCGTCGTGGTCGTCGTCGGCGGCATGGGATCGCTGGTCGGGGCCTTGCTCGCCTCGCTGCTGATCGGCATCCTGCAGACCTTTGCAGTGGCGCTCGATTATTCCTTCCTCGACGTCTTCTCGAAGATGGGCGCCATGCTCGGTCCCGATACTTTCGGCTACCCGGTGCTCCGCCTCACGATTTCCCAAGTTGCACCGATCATGCCCTACATGCTGCTGGTGCTGATCCTGATCTTCCGTCCGCGCGGCCTGCTCGGTACTCGGGAGGGCTAAGGCAATGAATACCATCACCATGAACAAGACACTGAATTACAAACCGCTGAACCTCGCCCGCTGGATCATCTGGACGCTGTTCGCGATCGCGCTCATCGTGGCGCCGCTCATCTTCAACAAGGGCGCTTCGCTGTCCATCCTGTCCACCATCGGCACAGTGATGATCTTCGGCCTGTCGTACAACATGTTGCTGGGGCAGGGCGGCATGCTCTCCTTCGGCCACGCCGTCTATTCCGGCCTCGGTGCCTTCTTCGCCATCCACGCGATGAACCTCGCCACCGCCGGCACGATCTGGATGCCGGTCACGCTGATTCCGCTTGTGGGCGGCATCGCCGGGATGATCTTCGGCGTGCTGTTCGGCTACGTGACGACCAAGAAGTCCGGTACGACCTTCTCCATGATCACGCTGGGCATCGTCGAGCTGGTATTCGCC
>SPQI01000352.1 GCA_004570315.1 Oxalobacteraceae bacterium OM1
GCGCCCGGGCATGGCTGCAATTGTGTATCCTTGCCGCGGCAATCTGCCGCGGTCCCGTGAAAGGATGTCTCGGCACATTGCTTCCGTCCCTGTCGTTATGTCTCCGGCATCCGGCCGGTGCCCTTCGATTGCTTGCCGAAAGACACGCCATGTCCACGAACCCCTTTGTCCGTCATGCATGCATTGCCGCCCTGGCGATGTCCAACATGCTGTCCGCCGCGTCTGCCGCGGACGACGCGCCGGCAGACGGCGCGACGACCCGCGTCCGCATGGAGCCGGGCTGCAAGCGGCCGACGTACCCTGCGGAAGCGCTGCGTAACGGCGATACGGGTGAAGTCGGCCTGCAGGTTTCCGTGGCCGCCAGCGGCGAAGTCACCGGAACGCAGGTGCTGAAGTCGAGCGGCCACCCCGCTTTGGACCAGGCGACGGCCGAGGCCATCGCCCGCTGCAAATTCGTGCCGGCAACACGCAACGGCGTTGCGGTGGATTGCACGTACCGCGTGCGCTATGCCTGGACCATCGAACAGCAGACGCAAGCGAAAGCCGCGTCGCTAGAACGCAGCGGACATCTGAGACAGGATGCGCAAACCGGCTCCAATATCCGCCGCTCTTCCGTCCGGTCGGTGCTGCCGCCGGAAAAGCGCTATGCCGAGCTGACGCCTGAACAGCAGGCCTACGTGCGTTCCCTCTATGAGTCGATGCCGGCGGGCGACGAGCCGCCGTATCCCTTGAACGGGATGGCGCCGATCCTGCAGGCGATAGTCGACGCGCAGCAGGTTCTGCGCGTGGAAGGTCCGCTCAGCCTCGAGGTGCGTATCGACCGCCAGGGCGAAGCGACGGCCGTCGATATCCTGAAGGCGCCGAGTCCCGAGATGGCGAAGGCCGCCGGCAGCATCGCCATGCTCACCCGCTACAAGCCGGCCGTCTGCGGCGGCAAGCCGTGTGCGATGGCCTTCCCCATTCGTCTGGAGATGACGCTGCAACGCTAGTCGGGCGCGGGTACGGATGCCGTCCTAGCGGCGGATCGCCACGCCCGTCGTCTTGAACGAGCAGGCGTTCGAACCGTCCGGGTTGTTCAACTGGAAGGCGTATTCGGCGACGCCGGTGACCTTGCTGCCGTCGGAGCCGATGCCGGTCACGGTGAAGACGTAGGACGCCGTGGCGTTCGTGCCGGCCGATTGCCCCGAGACCGTGAAGCCGCCCGGCACGATGCGGCCCGTGTATGGCGCGGAGGGCGGTGCGGGGGTCGGGTCTTCGCGCAGTGCGGTCACGGTGTCGCCCTGGATGGCGACGTCGAGCGTCGTGCGCACGCCGCCCACCGGGATGCCGCATGCGGCTTGCACGAGCTTGTTCGCGTCGATATCCCAGGTGCCGGCAAGGAGGCTTTCCGAACGTTCGCCGGCACCGCCGCAACCCTGAGCAGCGATGACAACGGCAATGGCAACGACACCGAGCAGCGCGCGTGTTCGCGACGGTGTGCCTTTAGCCACGGCGCCGCTTACTTCACCGCGAAGCAGTACAGCAACCCTGCGCCGCCAGTGCTGCGCAAGCCTTCCGGATCGCAGCCGCGGCTCGGATGCGAGGAATTCCAGGACGTCGCCCACGGCGCGTCGATGGGGCCGCCGCGGTCGAAATGGCCGAGCATGGCCGAACCTTCCGTGCCGCTCTTGGTCCAGTTCCCGCAGGTCATGTCGGGGAACGGTGCACCGGGGAATGCGGTGCCGTCGGGACGGCTGCCGGTGAGGATGTCGTGCATGTTCGGCTTCTCGGTGCGGCCGTTGACGGGCCGGCCCTTTTCGTCGAGCACCGTTTCCTTGCTGAGCTTGCTGGCCGGCGAATGCAGTTCCTCGACATTGTTCGCGATCACGGCGCCCTTCGCGTTCTGCCACGGCCCGTTGCCGATGCGGTCGCGCGCGTTCACGAAATTCGGGTCGTCCAGCTTGCTGCCTTGCGTGCTGAGATAGGCGTGCCAGGTGTGGTTGCCTGCGCCGGCGGCCTGCGCCAGCGACTGGCAGTGCTGGTCGGCGCCCGCGAGCCCGCCGAGGTCGGCACCCTTGCCGGGACCCATGCTGGTGACGAAGAAGGTCATGTCCTGCGGGCCGGCCGCACGCGTCGAGACGCCCGCACAGCCGAACAGCATGGAAAGGCAGACGGTGGCAATGGCGGACCTGTGCAAGACATGCGGCATGGCGGACTCCCGGTATGAGGTGGATGGCGGCGGGCACGCCTTGCGTCGGCAAGGCGCATTGCCTCCGATGGTACGGAGGGTGCCGGCCGCCACGATGACACGCGTCAAAACCATGCCGCGGCAACATGCATTGCCGCGCGCCGGACGGTCTCCTACACTGGCTCGATCATCCGCCTGCCCCGGAGCTTCCCATGGACAAGCCCGCCGCCGTTCAAGCCATCCGTCCCGACCGCGAGGTGACGACGCGCCAGCAGCTGCCCTACTTCGTCGGCATTTCCGGGAGCACGACGGGCGCGATGGGACTGTCGATGCATCTGGTCGTCATCCCGCCGGGCGCACGTGCGGCGCCACATGTGCATGTCGGCTACGAAACCGGGATCTATGTGCTGGAAGGCACCGTGTGCACGCGTTGGGGCGCGGCACTGGAGCACGAGGTGGTGAGCCGGGCGGGCGAATTTCTGTTCATTCCGCCCGGCGTGCCGCACGAGGCGATCAATCTGTCCGCGGAGCTGCCGGCGCGTGCCGTGGTGGCGCGCAACCATCCAGCCGAACAGGATCTGGTGGAGCCTTACGCCGTACGCATGGCAGGCGACTGAGGCGCCCGCCGCCCGCATCGACCGATTACAGCGACTGCAGGAATGCCAGCAATGCCTCCCGTTCCGGCCTGGAAAGATTTGCGAAGCGCTGCCGCGCGCGCTCCGCTTCGCCACCGTGCCAGAGAATCGCTTCCGTCAGGTTGCGCGCCCGGCCGTCGTGCAGGTAGCCGACGCGGGCGCTGTTGCCCATGACCTTGTCGGTATAGCCGATGCCCCAGAGCGGCGCGGTGCGCCACATGCTGCCGCTCGCCTGTCCCTCGACGAACTTGTCGGCGAGGCCGGCGCCCATGTCGTGCAGCAGCAGGTCGGTATAGGGTCGGATCGTCTGATTGCGCAGCTCGGCGAAGAGATGTCCGGCCCCGGTCTTCATCTCCACCGTGTGGCACGCGGCACAGCGGATGGATTGGAAGAGTTGCGCGCCCGCGCTGACCTGTTGCGGATCGACCTTGTGTTCGTCCAGCGGTGCCACGCCCTTGGGGAAACCGCTGGGCAGGCTGCGCTGTGCCGGCACCGCGAGCAACGTAAGGTAGCGCGAGATCGATTGCAGGTCGGCTTCCGAAATGCCCCGCTCGTTCCCGCGCGCTGCGCAACCCGCGGGATCGCTATTGCAGCTGCGGTTGGGATAGACCGGCGACGTGACCGACATGTCGAGCAGCAGCGCGGCAGCGGTCTGGTGACGCAGCGTCGCCTTCGATGCCTTCCAGCCGAAGCGGCCGATGCGCACCGCGCCGGTTCCCGGTTCGAATACGAAGTTCGGCTGTCCCTTGACGCCATCCTCGTCCGGCGTCGAACGGGCCCGCGACAGAATCTCCGCCTCCGGCACGGCCTCAAGCAGGCCCGTGCCGATCAAGGGCTGCGCCGCACGCAGCGAGACGGCCTCCGGCACCGGCCCCTCGAAGGCGAGGGTCGGCTTGCGCAGCGTGACGACCGTCCCGTCCGCGAGCGTGACCGAACGGTTCTCGAAGCCTCCGACACGCACGCCGGTGCCCCAGTCTTGCGGCACGCCGCTCGCCGAGACGGCGTTCATCTGGACCGCCGTGCCGTACTGCGGATGCGGCAGCTGCTGCCCGTTCGCATCGATCGACGCCACGCGTACCGACATCGCATCCAGCCGCTGGTTCAGCGCCGTCGGCGCCGGGCTGCGGCCGTTGTTGACGTGGCAGCCGATGCATGCCGACTGGTTGAAGCGCGCACCCTGCAAACCCACTGCCGGCAGATAGCGGTCGTTGCCCGGTTCGTTGTGATCGCCGGTCGTGAAGTTGGTATGCACCAGCCGCCGTCCCTCGACGAAGCGCTGCATGTTCTGCATGCCGATGTGGTTGTGCGGCTGTTGGAACATGAACAGCCCGTTGTCGGAATAGTTGTAGGGCACCGAACCCTGGCCGCCCGACAGGGTCTGCGCGGGCAGCGGCGCGGCATTCAGGCGCGGCTTCACGCCATACCAGGGCTTGAGGCCCGAACCGACCACGTAGGCCCACTCATAGGAGTAGTAGCGGATGCCGCCGTTGTCGCCCTTGGCGGCCATGGCTTCGTTCGTGGAGAACATCGACGGCGAGACTTCGATCACGTCGCCGGCGACGAGCGGACGCGCGGGCACGTCCTTCCCGTTGGGGAAGCCTTCGGCATCGAGATCGGCATGGCCGGGATACTCTTTCACGAGCAGTGTGCAGGCGCCGTTGATGCCGTTCGGCGCGGCCAGCTTGCCGTTGGCCGGATACGGCACGGGCTTGCAGAGCGCGACGTTGCGGTCCACCAGTTCGCCGGGATTCATCCAGCCATAGCCGGTGACGCCCGGCCGGTCGAACGCGCGGAAGAAAGCCACGCCGCCGGGGAGGAAGTCGACGGTGTTGTACTGGTTGACGATCAGCGTCGGCTTGGTCACGCCGGCCACGCGGCTGTTGTCGATGACCTCGAAGCCCCAGGTGCGGTTCTTGAAGTACTGCGGCACGAAGGTCAGGTAGTTGCCGGGGCCTTTGTCTACCGGCAGGCCGGTCGCCGGATCGACCGTCTCGTTGGGACCATATCCGATCTCGTTCCATTCCTCGCCGCGCTCGCGGCCATGGCGTGCGAGGGCACGTACGCCGAAGCGCGTGACGAGCGTGCCGTCGGCCAGCGTGAACTGCAGCGTTTCGAGCGGTTCGGTGGCGCCCGGCAGGGGCGTCCAGCCGGTGCCGTTCGCCGGGAAGGGCAGCGCAGAGGTCACGGCACTCGGCAGCGTGTTGTCGCTGCCGGGCGTCTTGAATTCCACTTCGAACAGCGAGTAGCCGTATTGCGTCGCGCGGGCCACGCCTTGCAGACGGAGGTAGCGGGCGTTCGCGTTCAGGTTGAAAAACTCTTCCGTGCCGCCCTTGCCGTTGCTGACGTAGCGCAGCTGCGTCCAGGTCTGCCCATCGTTCGACACCCGCAGCGCGTATTCCTTGCCGTAGGCGTTCTCCCAGACGAGCTTCATGTAGCCGATCGGCGTCACGGCGCCGAAGTCGAACTGGATCCACGCACCGTCTTCGAAGGCGCTGGCCCAGCGGGTCGTCAGCTTGCCGTCGATCGCCTGCGATGCCGGCATGCCCTGGTTCTCCAGCGCCGAGGAGGTCGCCGCCACCGGCTTGATGGCGTTGCCGGGCCTGCTCAGATCGACAGGCATCGGCGTCGGCGTGGACTCGGGCGGCGACGCGGGCGGCGTACCCGAGAATGCCTGGATTTCGAAGATCGAATAGCCATACGGCGTCGAACGCTTCACGCCTTTCATGCGCAGGTAACGTCCCTGCCCGGTCAGCCCGGTCCAGTCCTCGGTGCCGCCCTGGCTGGCGTCGACCGCCTTGATGGTCGTCCAGTTCGCGTTGTCATCGGAGACCTGCAGCAGGTACTGCGTGGCATGCGCGTTTTCCCACTGGATGCGGACGCGGTTTATCGTCTGGGGTGTGCCAAAGTCCAGCGTCAGGAACTGGTCGTCGGAGAAGCCGCTGCTCCAGCGCGTGGTCTCGTTGTGGTCGATGGCCGCGGCAGCGGAAAGGTCGCCGCGTTCGACGGCGCTGGCAGTGGCCGCCACCGGCGTCAACGCGGTTTCGGTCGTCACGGCTGCAGCGGCTGCGAACAGCCTGGACGCCCTTCCTGATTCGCTAGTGGCAGCCGGCGTCTCCGCAGTCTCGGCGCCGCCTCCACCGCAGGCCGAGAGCAGCAGCGCGAGCGCGCATGCCGCCGCGTGCAGCCCCGCTGCGCGTGCGTCGCGCCCCGCATCGTGTCGCCAAGGTTTGTTCTTGTTCATGGTGGCTCCCTTCGCGCTGGCGGCAGGCTTCATGGGGCCTGCGTCCGGCTGCTTCGCATCAATGTCAGCTTGGCCGGCGTGGGCCGGCCCTCGTCATTGCGGTCCTCTTTCGTTGGATGGCGCGGTCGAAAAACTGCCCTGGCACGGAACAGCGGACAGGATTCCGGGCGCACCTTGTCGATTTTGAATTGTGTTGACTTACGGAAACAGTATCAGTGCCATCGCCAATACCGCGTAGCAGTTCGGCTTCGTGATGACGGTTTCAGCAACGAATGGCCGCTCCGGACCGGGAGGATGGGGGAAGCGCTGGGGCTGGGGAAGCGACGGCGCGTTTGCCGTCGCGGTGATCAATGATGGGTGATCCATGGCCGGCGCAGCGCCGGAAGCGTATGCTCAATCCGGCCAGTCAGGCTCGCGCATTTCCTCGAACGCCGGCCGGCCGAGCAGATAGCCTTGGAACAGCTCCACGCCGAGTTGGTACAGCGTCTGCAATTCCTCGCGCGTCTCCACACCTTCCGCGACGACGCGGATGTCGAGCTCGCGGCAGGCATGGAGCACGCCGGCGACGATGGCCCGGCGGGCGCGGTCGCTGTCGATGCCGCGGGTGAGCGCCATGTCGAGCTTGAGTACGTCGGGCTGGAAGTTGGCCAGCAGGTTGAGGCCGGCGTAGCCGGCGCCGAAATCGTCGATCGCGGTGGAGAAACCGTGGCGCCGGTATTCAGTGAAGATGTTGCGCAGGTGTTGCTCGTCCTGCACGCGCTCGCCTTCGGTCACTTCGAAGACGATGCGTTCGGTGGGAAAGCCGTGTTCCTGCGCCGCCTGCAGCGTGGCGCGGATGCAGGTTTCCGGGCGATAGACGGCGTTGGGCAGGAAATTGATGTGCAGCAGGCAGCCCGGCCGTTCCAGCAGTCCGCAGCGCGCCGCGAGTTCGATCGCCTTGACGCGGCAAGCCTGGTCGAAGCGGTAACGGTTGGTATCGTCCACCTTGTCGAGCACCCAGCCGGCGGATTCGCCCTGCGGCCCGCGCACCAGCGCCTCATAGGCGTGGACGCTGCGCGCGCGCAGGTTGACGATCGGCTGGAACGCCATGGTGAAGGCAAAGTCGAGGCCGGCGCCGTCGCGGCAATCGCGACAACCGAGGGGAGTAAAGTGCGGCAAGCCCATGCCGGCTCCTGAAAAACGGACGGGGCATTCTAGCAGTTGCCCACCGGACTTTGCGGATGTCGCAATACAGCTACACTACGGCCTTCCGGCTCGCCTTATGACCTTGTGCCGGCACAAACTTTCGCAGGGGAATTCCTGCTAGCGTCGAGCGCCATGTACGCCCCCTTCTTCCAGCTGAAACAGCCGCCGTTCTCGATCGCCCCGGACCCGCGCTACCTCTACATGAGCGAGCGCCATCGCGAGGCGCTCGCTCACCTGCTCTACGGCGCGGGCAGCGGCGGCGGCATCGTGCTGCTGACCGGCGAGATCGGCGCCGGCAAGACCACGGTCTGCCGCTGCTTCCTCGAACAGGTGCCGGACCATTGCGAAGTCGGCTACATCTTCAATCCCAAGCTGACGGTGCACGAGCTGCTGGAATCGATCTGCGCCGAGTTTCACGTCGGACTGTGGCAGGGCGCGCGCCAGGCCAGCCTGAAGGACTGCATCGACGCACTCAACAAGCACCTGCTGCAAGTGCACGCGCAAGGCCGCAACAGCGTGCTGGTCATCGACGAGGCGCAGAACCTCTCGGCCGACGTGCTGGAGCAGCTGCGCCTGCTCACCAATCTCGAGACCAACGAGCGCAAGCTGCTGCAGATCATCCTGATCGGCCAGCCCGAACTGCGCACGATGCTCGAGCGGCCCGAACTCGAACAGCTGGCCCAGCGCGTGATCGCGCGCTACCACCTCGACGCGCTGTCGCCCGACGAAACCGCAGGCTACATCCAGCACCGTCTCGCCACGGCGGGTCTGCAGACCGCCTCACCGTTCCCGCCGCGTCTGGTGAAGGTCATCCATCGCCTCACGCGCGGCGTGCCGCGCCGGATCAACCTGCTGTGCGACCGCGCGCTGCTCGGCGCCTATGCTGAAGGCTCGCCCGTGGTGACACGCAGCATCCTAGAC
>SPQI01000491.1 GCA_004570315.1 Oxalobacteraceae bacterium OM1
GACGTCGAGCACGGCCTGCTCCAGGTCGTGGCTTCCCGACGTGGCGAGACGCGCGCCGACCTGCAGCTTGGCGATCAGCGCGTCCACCACGGCGGCCGGGTCTTGCGCCTTCACGCCCGGGGCCTGCTTCAGCACACGCATCAGCAGGCGTTGCTGGGCACGCCGCAGGGCCTGCAGCGCATGCAGGCGCAGCGGCTGCTGCGACACACTGGCGGGCGCCTGCATCAGCACACGCTCGAGGCCTTCGATGCCCGCCTGGCGGCGCAGCACGAGACCGAGTTGCAGGAACTGCGGCAGCGTCATGCCCTCCGGACGCGGCACGGACATGCCGGCGAACAGGAAGTCGGCGATGCCTTCCAGCGCCTCGATGGTCTGGCAGGCCTGCGCAAACGCAGCGGGCAGGTCCGCCGAGTCGAATTGCGACGCGACCACCGGCGCGAGCTTGCGCACGGCGTCCGGCTGTGCGAACAGCGCGGTCAGTTCCTGCACTGCGCCGGACTCGCGCAGCTGCTGCTCCGGCACCGAGAGCACGCCTTCGATCACCGCCTTCTGCAGCGAGCGCGTATGGGCATCGATGACGATGGAGGTCTCGCGCGGCACGCGCAGCGTATCGGCGTCGAGGGCCTCGAAGACCGGCGCGAGATCGAGCGCCGCCCAGGCCTGGGCCCAGGCGCAGATGACGTCGGTTTCCTTCACGCCGCGGCTCAGCGCGATTTCGCCCAGCATGATCGGACCGCAGCGATTGACCGCTTCGTTGGCCAGCACGGTGGCAAGGATGGCGTTGGCCAGCGGATGCTCCAGCGGATTGCGGGTGGCCACCATCGCCGGCGGGAAGTACGGGGTCAGCAGCGTCTTTGCCCAGCCGTTCTGCAGCAGGTTCAACTCGGCCAGCAAACGCTTGTAGCGGTTCTTCACGTGCGCCACGACCACGGCCAGTTCCGGGGCCGTCAGTCCGATGCCGGCCGCCTTGCGTTCGGCGTTGGCTTCGGTCGTCGGCAGCTGCTCCAGCTTGCGCGAGACCACGCCTTCCGTTTCGAGGCGGGCGATCAACGCCGCATAGGCATCGACCGCCGAACCCTCGGCCTGCGCCTGCACTTCGCGGGTGAGCAGGTGCGTCTGCAGTGCGTTGTCGCGCAGGACGAGGCGCTCGATGTCGTCGGTGATGTCGGTGAGCAGCTGGTTGCGCGCCTCGCGCGAGAGCTTGCCAGCGTTGACTTCGGTATCCAGCCAGATCTTGACGTTGACTTCATGGTCGGAGCAGTCCACGCCGGCCGAGTTGTCGATCGCGTCGGTGAAAATGCGGCCGCCCTTCATGGCGAACTCGATGCGGCCGGCCTGCGTCGCGCCGAGGTTGCCGCCTTCCGCCACGACCTTGCAGCGCAGCTGGCTGCCGTCGACGCGGATGCCGTCATTGGCGCGGTCCTTCACCTGTTCGTGGGTCTCGGTGGAGGCCTTGATGTAGGTACCGATGCCGCCGTTGTAGAACAGGTCGACCGGCGCCTGCAGGATGATGTGCAGCAGTTCTTCCGGGGTGACGCTGGTGGCCTCAGTGCCGAGCGCGGCGCGGGCTTCCGGCGACAGGTCGATGCTGCGCGCGGTGCGCGGCCAGACGCCGCCGCCCTTCGAGATCAGCGCCTTGTCGTAGTCGTCCCAGGAGGAACGCGGCAAGGCGAACAGACGCTGGCGTTCCTTGAACGAGACTTCGACATCCGGGTTCGGATCGATGAAGACATGGCGATGGTCGAAGGCCGCCACCAGCTTCAGCTGGCGCGACAGCAGCATGCCGTTGCCGAACACGTCGCCCGACATGTCGCCCACGCCGACCGCGGTGATCGGCGTGGTGTTCATGTCGTGGCCGAGTTCGTAGAAGTGGCGCTTGACCGCTTCGAACGCGCCCTTGGCGGTGATGCCGAGTTTCTTGTGGTCGTAGCCGTTGGAGCCGCCGGAGGCGAAGGCGTCGCCGAGCCAGAAGCCACGCTTCACCGCAATGCCGTTGGCGATGTCGGAGAAGGTCGCCGTGCCCTTGTCGGCGGCGACGACGAGGTACGGGTCGAAGCCGTCGTAGCAGACAGTCTCGGCGGGGTGCACGACCTCGCCCTGCACCCGGTTGTCGGTCACGTCGAGCAAACCGGCGATGAACAGGCGATAGACGGATTCGCCTTCCACTGCAATCGCTTCACGGGTGGCGTCCTTGGGCATCATCTTGCAGACGAAGCCGCCCTTCGCGCCGGCCGGCACGATGACGGCGTTCTTCACCATCTGCGCCTTCACCAGGCCGAGCACTTCGGTGCGGTAATCCTCCATGCGATCCGACCAGCGCAGGCCGCCGCGCGCGACCGGGCCGCCGCGCAGGTGCACGCCTTCGAAGCGGCGCGCAAAGACAAAAATTTCACGGAACGGACGCGGCTCAGGCAGCAGCGCAAGCTGGCTGCTGTCGAACTTGAAGATGATGGTGTCGCCGGTCTGCGCGCTTTGAAAATACGAGGTGCGCAGGGTCGCGAGCATGAGGTCGGCGAGGCTGCGCAGGATGTTCTCGGTGTCGGCGTGATTGACGTCGGCCAGGCGGGTCTTAAAGGTCGACAGCGCCGAGGTGCCGAAAGCGCGCTGCTCTTCCGACAGCGAGGGATCGAAGCGCGTGAGGAAGGATTCGACCAGGCTGCGTACCAGCGTCGGCTGGGTCTTCAGGCGTTCGGCCATGTAACGCAGACTGAAGCGCGCGCCGCCCTGGCGCCAGTAGCTGGCATAGGCGCGGATCAGCTGCACTTCCTTCATGCGCAGGCCGGCCTCGATGACCAGCGCGTTCATGCGGCCGTCTTCGGCTTCGTCGTTGAACAGCGATTCGAACAGTTCCTGCGCATTCTGCGCGACCTGCGGCTGGGCCAGCTTGACGGCGCACTCATGGTCGACCGACAGGCAGGAGACGAAGTAGCGGGAACCGTCGCCCGTGGAAATCGAGTGGGTGCGCTCGCGCAGGACCGACACACCGGCATTCTGCAGTGCCGGCAGGATGGACGACAGCGCCGGGACACTGTTGACGGAATGCAGGCGGATCGTCACCGCATCCTGCGCACCGATCTCGATGCGTACCTTGACGCGCGACGGCGTCGGATTGCCGAGCAGCGTCATCAGGTCGCGATAGGCAACCTGTGGCGAAACCGAATTGATGTAGTCCGTCGGCAGGCTCATGCGCAGTTTGCGCAGGGCCTGGCGCAGGGCGGAATCGTCGGTGCCGTCAACCAGGGTGTCGTAGGTGTTGTGCCAGCCTTCGAGTACAGCGAGCAGCGGCTGCTCGATGGCGCTCTCCAGGTCGAGCGACATGTCGGCGCCGTTGGCGATCATGTAGATGCGGGCCAGGGGACCGTCGGCCAGCAGGGTCTGCACGCGCACGTCGTTGGCGCCGGAAATTTTCGCCAGCGTCTGCTTGAGCAACTCGGTGGAGTGCGCGCCGTAGCGCTCGCGCGGCACGTAGGCGAGCACGTTGAGGTGACGGCCGTAGACGTCGCGGCGCGCAAAGATGCGGGCACGCGGCTGCTTGTAAAGCGCCACGACGGAACCGCAGACGGTGGACAGCCAGGCCGGGTCGGCCTCCATGACTTCGGTGCGCGGCAGCGATTCGAGGATTTCGAGGAATTTCTCGGCGCGGAAACCTTCTGAGCGCACGCCGGCCAGCGACAGCACCTGCTTGATGCGCACCCGGGCGAACGGCTGCTGCGGCAGCGTGCTGGCCGTGGCAGCGCGCGAGAACAGGCCGACGAAGCAATGCTCGCCGAGCACCATGCCTTGCGCGTCGGTGTCGCGCACGCCGATGAAATCGAGCTGCTGGTCGCGGTGCAGCGTGGACTGCACGTCTGCCTTCACGATGGAGAGGGTTTCCTTGCGGCCGGCGAGCGTGTCGAAGTCGCCCGGGATGCCGGCGAGGCAATTGCCATAGACGGGGTGACTGCGGTCGACCAGCACGCCCAGCGCGCTGCCGGGCTCGCGCACGAGTTCGCGCTGGCCGGGGATGACGTGATAGCGGGCATAGCCGAAGACTTCAAAACCGGCGTCACGCGCCCATTCGAGGAAGGCGGCGACTTCCTCGCCGCTGGCGTCGCGCGCGGCGGCGGCATTGCCGACCACGGCCATCTTGTTGCGCAGGGCGTTCGCGTCCTTGTGCACCATGGCGGCGTCGTTGGCGGCCATGCGCATGGCGTTCACCAGCGCGTGCAAGTCTTCGTCAGAGAGCGATTCGGACATCAGGCACAGCACGTAGGATTCGTGGGCCTTGCCGCCATTGCCGTTGCCGACCTTGTCGACACCGACGACACTGCCGTCCGCGCCACGCTCGACGGCGAGCACCGCATTCAGCACCGAGCGCGACGGAATGCGCAGCTTGCGCATCGCCATGACCATGGAATCGACGAGGAACGGCATGTCCTGGTTCAGGATCAGCAGCGCGCAAGCCTGGCCGCCACGGCCGTCGGCATAGGGCACCGGCTCGATGCGGCAACCCTCTTCCGGCGTCCATTGCGCCATCTTCGAGAAGGCCTGCCACAGCGGCGAGGCGAGGTTCTCCGGTGTGAGGCCGGCGAGGTCTTCTTCTTCGAGCGAGTTAAGCCAGGTCTGAATGAGAACGGCGACCTTGGAGTCCTTGGCGGACGAGTCGTTGGGGGCGGCGGCGAGCACGCGGTCGAACGTCTGCGCGCGCAGATCCTGCGTCTGTTGCGTCATGTCCTTCTCCATTTTTGATGGGTGAATTCTGCGCCGGCTACCCTTGTCCGTCTTGCATGTTGGCGACACGGATTTTCAGGGAGACGGCACATGCGTCGCTGCCTCGGGCTGACGGTCGGTCGCATCCGGGCACGCGGTCCCGCGCCGGCATCGTCTCCTCGACGGCGGCGCACCGCGCATTCCCGACGATTGCAGGAATGGCACGTCGGCATCTTACGTCCGCTTGCCCCGATGAAGATTTGTTATTTCGCGAAAAATCTGGAGCTTATTTGCAAGGCGCCCGCCTTTGCCGAATGGCACTCGCGGATGCACGCGAGCACGCGAGCACGCTAGCGCTGTCAGGCGAGCGGCATGCTGATCGCGCTCATGGTTTGCGTCGGACGTACGCTGCCAATGTAGCAACAATGCGCCCGGCAGCCGTTGATGTACGGCATGCCGGAAGCATCAGCGCTGGAAGTCGTAGAGGTTCGGAAGGCCGAGAAGGACGGTCAGTTCGTCGAGCGCGGTCTGCACTTCGACGGCGAGTTGCGGGTCGGCGAGATCGGCGGGCGCAAGGCGATCGCGGTAATGCTTGCCGACCCATTCGGTCAAGCGTGCGTACAGGGCTTCATTCATCACGACGCCCTGGTGCATGGCCGCCGCCTCGGCATCGTTGAGCGCGACGCGCAGGCGCAGGCAGGCGGGGCCGCCACCGTTGCGCATGCTTTGGCGCAAGTCGAAGGTGACGAGTTCGTCGATGGGGCCGTCGCTGGCGAGCAGGATTTCGAGGTAACGGTCGACGGCGGGATTTTCGCGGCATTCCTGCGGCACGACCAGCGCCATGCGGCCGTTCGCCCTCGACAGCAGCTGACTGTTGAACAGATAGCTGCCGACGGCATCGGCTACCGAAACGTCTGCGGTGTCGACACGGATCGGCACGAGTTCGGCCTGCACGCCGGCCATCGCGCGGCGCAGGGTGTCGAGCGATCCCGCCTCATCGACGAAGGCTTGCTGGTGGTAGAACAGGACGTTGGCGTTGCCGACGGCAATCACGTCGTTGTGGAACACGCCCTGGTCGATGGTCTCGGGGTCTTGCTGGATGAAGACGGCACGCTGGGCGTCGAGACCATGCAGGCGGGCGACGGCCTGGCTCGCTTCGAGCGTCTGGCGCGCGGGAAAGCGTTTCGGCGCGGGGGCTGCGGCGTCGAACTCGGCGCGGCCGTAGACGAACATTTCCACGCCGGGTGCGCCATGGTTTGCACACAGGCGAGTGTGATTGGCGGCGCCCTCGTCGCCAAACGCCGGTGTGGGCGGCAAGGCGTCGTGCACGGCGAAATGGCGCTCGTCGGCGAACAGCGCGCGCAGGGTGCGGGCGGTCTGGGTGTGCTCGCAGGAGCGATGCAGCTTGTTGTTCAGGTTGGCGACGGTGAAATGGCAGCGGCCGTCGGCGGTGTCTGCGGAGGGACTCACGGTGGCGGCGTTGGCTGTCCACATCGGCGAGGCGGAATAAGCGGCCGAGAGCAGCACCGGCGCTTCCCTGAAAGCGCGCGAAATCACTTCCGCATCCGAGCCGGTGAAGCCGATGCTGCGCAGCAGGCGGAAATTGGGACGCGCCTGTGGCGGCAGCAACGCCTGCGCGAAGCCGCGTGCAGCGAGGGTGCGCATCTTCGCCAGTCCTTGCAGCGCCGCTTCCTTCGGATTGGACGTGCTCTTCACGTTGCTGAAGGACGCGACGTTGCCGAAGGACAGGCCGGCGTAGTTGTGCGAAGGGCCGACGAGGCCGTCGAAGTTGAATTCGCGTGCGTGGGTCATGGTCGGATGGTTTTCGTGGATGACGCCCTAGAACAGTAAGCCCGGCGACAACTGCTTCGGCATGTCCAGCACCGGGTTCTCAATGGAAGCCACAGGATAGGCGCAGTAGTCGGCGGCGTAATACGCGCTCGGCCGGTGGTTGCCCGATTTGCCGATGCCGCCGAACGGCGCCGTGCTGGCCGCGCCGGTGGTCGGGCGGTTCCAGTTGACGATGCCGGCGCGTGCATGCACGAGGAAGCCCTTCCACAAGTCGGCGTTCTCGCTCAATAAGCCTGCAGCGAGGCCGTATTCGGTGGCGTTCATCACGCGCAATGCCGCGTCGAAGTCTTTCACGCGGATCACCTGCAGCAAGGGGCCGAACCACTCTTCGTCCGGCACGTCGCGCGCTTCTGTGACATCGATGATCGCGGGCGACACGAAGCCCGTGCCCTCTTCCAGGCGGCGCATGGCGAGCAGCGACTTGCCGCCGCGTGCCAGCAGATCGTCCTGCGCTGCGAGCAGCTTGCCGGCGATGCTGGCCGACACCACCGGTCCCATGAAGGGCGCGGGATCGGCGTCGTAGCGGCCGATGGCAATCTTCGACGCGACTGCGACGAGGCGATCCAGCAGTGCCTGGCCGCGCGCAGAGTCCTCCACGATCAGACGGCGCGCGCAAGTGCAGCGCTGGCCGGCACTGACGAAAGCCGAGAACACGATGTGATGCACGGCCGCGTCCACGTTCTCGACGTCCCAGGCGACGAGCGCATTGTTGCCACCCATTTCCAGTGCGAGCATCTTGCCCGGCTGCCCGGCGAACTGCTTGTGCAGGATCGCGCCGGTCTGGTAGCTGCCGGTGAACAGGATGCCGTCGATGCCGGGCTGCTGCGCCAGCGCCGCGCCGGTGTCGCGGCCACCGTTGACGAGATTGAGCACACCGCGCGGCAGGCCGGCCTGCTCCCACAGCTCGACGGTTTTCACCGCCGACTGCGGCGCATATTCGCTGGGCTTGAAGACGATGGTGTTGCCCGCGATGAGCGCCGGCACGATGTGTCCGTTCGGCAGATGTCCCGGGAAGTTGTACGGGCCAAAGACCGCGAATACGCCGTGCGGCCGATGCCGCAGCACGGCGTCGCCGTCGGCCACCTTGCTGTACGACTCGCCGGTGCGGCTGCGGTAGGACTGCACGGAGATGTCGATCTTGTTCGCCATGGTCGTCACTTCGGTGCGCGCTTCCCACAGCGGCTTGCCGACCTCGATGGCGATCAGCGTCGCCAGTTCGTCCGCATGCTCCTTCAGCAGGTCGCGGAAGCGGTTGCACACGACGATGCGGCTATCGAGTTCCTGCAAGGCCCACGGCTCGAACGCGGCGCGCGCGGCCTTGCAGGCGGTATCGACTTCCGCGGGCGTGGCGGCATGGCCGGACCACACTTGCCTGCCGGTGGACGGATCGAACACGGGCAATTCCGGGCCCTCGCCGTCGAGCCAGGCGCCGTTGATGTAGTGGCTAGACATTGGAAATCTTCTTCGGGTTGAGGGTCATGGCGCGCACGCTGTCGCCGGGCTGGCGCAGCAGCGCGTCGTGCAAGGCGCCGTTCAGCGCCAGCCGGCCGTCCTGCGCCTCGCCG
>SPQI01000280.1 GCA_004570315.1 Oxalobacteraceae bacterium OM1
TGCCGCAGCCGGTTTCGTTGATTTAGTAGCGCTCGTTGCCCGGCACGAGGCGGAAGTAGCTGGCATTGTAGAGGCCGCGGAAGGAAATCGTCGGACCCATTTCGTTGCCGCTGCAGGTGTGGTTGTAGACCACGTCGAGAATCACCTCGATGCCTGCCGCGTGCAGCCTGCGGATTGCCATGCGCATCTGGTTCAGGCCGCCTTGCGCCAGGTAGGTCGGCTCCGGCGCGAAGAAGCCGAGCGGACTGTAGCCCCAGTAGTTGCGCAGGCCTTTCTCCAGCAGGAAACGATCCTGCAGGAAGGCGTGCACCGGCATCAGCTCCAGCGTGGTCACGCCCAGCCGCTTGAGATGGTCGATGAAGTGCGGATTGGCCAGGCCGGCGAAGCTGCCGCGCATGTCGGGGCGCAGGTCGTGACGCAGCATGGAGATGCCGCGCACGTGCGCTTCGTAGATGACGGTGTCGGCCCACGGCACGTCCGGGCGCTTGTCGTCGCCCCAGTTGAAGGCGTCTTCCACCACCACCGCCTTGGGCATGGCGAGCGCGCTGTCGCGCCGGTCGAAGCTGAGGTCGAGGCGATGCGAGCCGAGGCGGTAGCCGAACAGTGCGTCGGACCAGCGCAGCGGACCGGACAGCAGCCGTGCATACGGATCGAGCAGGAGCTTGTGGTGGTTGAAGCGATGGCCGCGGTTCGGATCGTAGGGACCGTAGGCGCGATAGCCGTACAGCAGCCCCGGACCGGCTTCCGGCAAGTAGCCGTTCCAGACCTCGTCGGTGCAGTCCGGCAGCGGCAGCCGCGCGACCTCCTTGCGTCCGGCGGCATCGAACACGCACAGCTCGACCTTCTCCGCATTGGCGGAGAAGACGGCGAAATTGACGCCCCGCCCGTCGTAGCTTGCGCCCAGCGGGTAGGGACGGCCCGGCAGCAGCCGGTCCGGGATCTCGAAGAACATGGAATCAAACCTTTCTGCGGAAGACCACCACCGACAGCGGCGGCAGCGTGAGCGCCACCGAGACGGGGTGGCGGTGACTTGCTATTTCGTCAGCAAGCACGCCGCCAAGGTTCCCTGCGTTACTGCCGCCGTATATGACCGAGTCGGTATTCAGGCACTCTTCCCAGGTGTCGCACACGCCGGGCGCTGAAGCCGGCACGCCGATGCGGTAGCCGTAACGCGGGACCGGCGTGAAGTTGCAGACGACCAGAACCGGCGGCTCGCCAGCTGCCTGACGCAGGAACGCATAGACCGACTGGCGCGCGTCGTCGCCTACGATCCACGCGAAACCGGCCCGGTCCGCATCGAGCGCATGCAACGCCGGCGTCGTGCCGTACAGGCGGTTCAGGTCGCGCACCAGGCGCTGCACGCGGGCATGGCGGGCATCGTCCAGCAGATGCCAGTCGAGTTCGCCGTCGTGGTTCCACTCGCGGCGCTGGCCGAACTCGCAGCCCATGAACAGCAGCTTCTTGCCGGGATGCGTCCACATGAAGCCGAGAAAAGCGCGCAGGTTCGCGAATTTCTGCCAGTCATCGCCCGGCATCTTCTCCAGCAGCGAATGCTTGCCGTGTACCACTTCGTCGTGCGAGATGGGCAGCACGAAGCGCTCGTCGAAGGCATAGCACAGGCCGAAGCCGAGTTCGCCGTGGTGATGGCGCCGATGCACCGGATCGCGCTGCAGGTAGCGCAAGGTGTCGTGCATCCAGCCCATGTTCCACTTGAATGCGAAGCCGAGGCCGCCCTGCCCCGCCGGGGCCGACACACCCGGCCATGCGGTCGACTCCTCGGCGATGACGAGCGCGCCGGGGCAGCGCTCGCGCACGACGGCATTCAGCTCGCGCAAGAAAGCGACAGCTTCATAGTTCTCGCGGCCGCCGTCCTGGTTGGGAACCCACTCGCCCGGCGCGCGGCTGTAGTCGCGGTAGAGCATGGAGGAGACCGCATCCACGCGCAGGCCGTCGATATGGAAGCGCTCCAGCCAGTCCAATGCGCTGGCGATGAGGAAGTTGCGCACCTCGTTGCGGCCGAGGTTGTAGATGAAGGTTTTCCAATCCTGGTGGAAGCCCTCGCGCGGATCGGCATGCTCGTAGAGCGCCGTGCCGTCGAAGCGCGCGAGGCCGTGTTCGTCGGTCGGGAAATGCGCCGGCACCCAGTCGAGGATGACGCCCAGTCCCGCACGATGGCAGCGGTCGACGAAGCCGGCGAAATCCTGCGGCGTGCCGTAGCGCGCGGTGGGCGCGAACAGGCCGAGCGGCTGGTAGCCCCAGGAGCCGCCGAAGGGATGCTCCATGACGGGCAGCAATTCGATGTGCGTGAAGCCGAGCGCCTTGACGTAGGGAATGAGCGCATCGCCGAGCGCCCGCCAGCCGGCGGCATCGCGGCGCCACGATCCGGCATGGACTTCGTAGATCGAGATCGGCGCCTGTTCCGCGCGCTGGGCTGCGCGGCAGCGCATCCACTCGTGATCGCTCCAGGCGAAGGGTTCGGGCGCCGCGACGATGGAGGACGTGGCGGGCGGGCATGCGCTGCTTCGCGCGTACGGGTCCGCCTTTAAGGGCAACAGCCTGCCGTCGGCGCCGACGATCTCGTAGCGATACTGCTCCCCCGCCGCCAAGCGAGGCACGAACACTTCCCATACGCCGGCCTCATGCCGCCGCCGCATGACGTGCCGCCGGCCGTCCCAGGCATTGAAATCGCCAACGACGGACACGCGCCTTGCATGCGGCGCCCATACCGCGAAGCGTACGCCGGGCACGCCGTCGATGCAGATAGCGTGTGCGCCGAGCACCGCGCCGAGCTCGCGATGGCGGCCTTCGCGGAACAGATGCAGATCGAAGTCGCCGAGCAGCGGGCCGAAGGCGTAGGGATCTTCCGCCACATGGACGGTGCCGTCCGGCCACGTCACGCGCAGGCGATAACGGCGGTCGCGCCCGTGGACCTTTCCGGTGAACAAGCCGCTGTCGCCGACCGGCACCAGCGGGCTCGCACCCAGGTCCTCGAGCACCTCCACGCACTGCGCGCCCGGCAGAAAACAGCGCACGACCGGAACGCCATTCACGACATGCGGCCCGAGCAGGGCAAAGGGGTCGGCGCACACGCCGGCCGCAAGTGCATCGACGGCGGCCCGGTCGACGGTGGCAGCGTCTGCTCCTGCGAGCATGCTCTCCCCGACCGATGCCATCACGCGGTCATGTATTGCAAGGGCTCGTCGCATGCCGTGGCCGCCTCGGACGCCGCCACCTCGGCCACCGGCTCAGCGACCGGCTCAACGAAGCAAGGCTTGGCCGCATCGGCAGCGATGTCGCGGTAGGCGTCGATGTACTGCTGCGCCGGCTCCGCCCAGGAGAAGTCCGCCGCCATCGCCTGCCGCTGCAGCGCGTGCCACACCACCGGCTGGGCATAGAGTTCGAAGGCGCGGCTCACTGCACGCGTCATGTCCTCGCAGGCATCGCCGTCGAACAGGATGCCGTTGGCGCCGGCGTCCGGCGTGCCGTGCAGGCCGGCGTCGGCAATCGTGTCGGCCATGCCGCCCACGCGCGAGGCGATCGGCACCGTGCCGTAGCGCATCGAATACAGCGGCGTGAGGCCGAAGGGTTCGAAGCGGCTGCCGTGCAGCAGCATGTCCGCACCCGCGTGCAGGGCATGCGCGCGGCGCTCGTCGTAGCCGATGTGCACCGCGACGCGGTCAGGGAATTGCGACGCAAGCAGGCGGAAGCCGGCTTCGTAAGCCTTGTCGCCACGGCCGAGCACCACCACCTGCGCGCGGGGATGCGCCCGCAGCACCTGCGGCAGCGAGGCGACCGCCACGTCGGCCATCTTCTGGTGCGTGATGCGGCTGCCGATGGCGAGAATCGGAGCAAAGGGATCGATGGGCAGCTGGAACAGCGTCTGCAGATCGCGCTTGCAGCTGCTCTTGCCGCGCATGTCGGCGAAGCTGAAGGGCCGCGCGATCAGGGTGTCGCTCTCGGCGTCCCAGGCCGTGAGGTCGACGCCGTTGCGGATCGCCAGCAGGCGCTCGCGCGCGGCGTTCAGCAGGCCTTCCATGCCGTGCCCGAAACGCGGCGTCAGGATTTCGTTCGCATAAGTGCGGCTCACGGTGGAGATGCGGTCGGCATGCAGCAGGCCGGCCTTGAGGAAGCTGAGCTTGCCCCAGAACTCGAGGCCTTCCGGCGTCAGCAGTTCCGGCGGGATCTGCAGCGCGGCGGCGGTCTCCATGGGGAAGTTGCCCTGGAAGGCGAGGTTGTGAATGGTGAGCAGCGTGCCGACGCCTTCGATGCCGCGCAGCTTCAGCAGTGTCGGAATCAGGCCCGCATGCCAGTCGTTCGCATGCACCACATGCGGGGCCGGCAGCGCCGTCTCGCCCGCGCAGATCGCCACGGCGGCATGTGCGAGCGCGCCGAAGCACAGCGCATTGTCGGGATACTCGTTGCCCTCATGGTCGACATACGGATTGGCGGCGCGCCGATCGAAGGCGGCCGTCTGCAGCAGCACGACCGGCACGCCGCAATCGGACATCGTTCCATGCAGCAGGCGTCCCGCGCCGCCCGGCAATGCGGGCAGCGCACCAATCTCTTTCAAGCCGCACGCCTGCTCGATCGCCGAGGGGTAGCCGGGAATCATCACCGTGGCATCCACGCCGCGCTCGCGCAAGGCGCGGGCCAGCGACGTGATGACATCGGCGAGGCCGCCCGTTTTCGCGAGCGGAACGGCTTCGGATGCGACGAGTAGGACGCGTGCTTTCAATTGATCGGCTCCAGGGTTTTCGTTGTGCGCAAAGGGGCTGCATCCTGCGGCTGGCGAGCCGGGATGGCATTCATCTGACTTGCTTAGGAAATCGCCGACGACGGGCGTGAGGTGAACAATAAATCCCCGGGGCCAGGGTTCCATTGTGGAAAGTCAATTGCATGCAATGTGCGTACGACCGTTGTGGGGAAAACCGCAACGCACGAGCAAAGAGACACCGCATATGTCAGTGACCTGACACATGCGTGCCGGGCTGTCTCCGCTGCCGGCGAGCGAGCCCGGACACGCTGCGCTACGCCGTCACGGACAGCTTCCGTACGCGTAGTAACCCGCCGAGGTCCGGCGCACATCGGTATAGGCCGCCGTCGAGTAGTAGCCGAGGTACTGGTTCGATCCGGTCGCATAGGCGTTGCCGCCGGAAGCGTAGGCCCGGCCGTAGTACACATGCGCGTAATTGCTGTCGAACGAATGCGAGCAGGTATAGGGCGCCGACGCATTGCCGCTGACGATGCGATCGATCATGGTCTTGATCGCCACCATCTGCCCGCCGCTCTTGGCCGGGAAGTTCACGTCGTCATAGCCCCACCAGTCCCAGCAGCCGTTCGGGTTCGCATACGTCGTGTTCGCCTGCGGATAGAGCACGATGATGTTGTTGGTGTCGGCCCAGCGGTTGTAGCCGGTGTTCTTGTAGAACTGCGTGCCGACCGTCGCCACGTTCTGCTTGCAGCCGTGGAAGACCACATGCAGCTTGCAGGCCTGGCCCGCCGCGCAATTGGCCGGCACATACGCCCAGCCGTCGTTGGCCATGCCATGGTTGGTCGGATCGAAGTTGCCCCAGAACGCCGTCTGGTCGAAGTTCACGAAGCTGCCGCCGAGCGTGCCGGCGTTCTTCGCATTGAGCGGTCCGTAGATCCACTTCAGGATTTCGCCGGCCGCATCGAAGTTGCAGTTGTTGATGTAGGGACTGCCGTTCACGCTGCACGCATTGCCGTAGTAGTCGGTCGGCAGCGAATGCTCGGCGGCGATGGTGTTCTTGTAGACGATGTTCGCGCTCGGCACGTAGTTGCGGTACATCGTGTTCAGGTCGTTCATCACCGGCTGGCGCACTGTCGAATCGATGGTGCCGGAGAAGAGATAGACCTTGGAGTTCGCGAGGTTGCTGGTGGGATCGATGTAGCCATTGCCCGACCAGGTGTTGACCACCGAGATGAGGTAGGACAGGTTGCGCGAACCGGTATCGGCCATGCAGGGACCGGTCGCAATGCTCGCATTTCCCTGCGAGCAGTAGACCGGCCCGCCGGCGATCACGCCTACCCCCTTCTTGATCGTTTTCGAGTACGCGAAGTGCATCTGCGCGGCCATGTAGCCGCCGGACGAAATGCCCGAAACCGAGACGTCGGCCGTGCTCACGTTGTACTTCGGTAGCGTGACGACGGTCGCCGATGCAGCAAGCGATACGGTGAACGACAGCGCGACGCCGCCAGCGGCCAATAGGGCCCTGGCGGCAATGCGAGGAATTGCCATGGTGGTTTGTCTCCGATGTATTGTTATTGCCGCGCCGCAGGCGGGCGCAGCTGTTTCCACCATAGAACGGAATGCCGGGCGGTCAAGAATCCCAGTAGTTCTACTAGCGCGGTTTGGCATGGCGCAAAGATGCAAGCGCTATGGAAGCGCCATCGCAGCAGACTATGATGCGCACGCTTGCACGAACGACGGCACCTGCGGTCCAATCTCGGTTTTCTCCACGAGACCCGCATGCCGCGTACTTCCCTCATACCCGCATGGATCGTCAAGGACTCGCCGGTCCACGGCAAGGGCGTGTTCGCGCGCCGGCGCATTGCACCCGGCGCCTGCATCATCGAATACCGCGGCGAGCGCATCACCTGGGAGGAAGCGCAACGCCGCGCCGAAGCCCGCGGCGGCCCGGTCAACCACACCTTCTTCTTCACGCTGAACGACGGCCGCATCATCGACGGCGGCAGCCGCGGCAACGAGGCGCGCTTCGTCAACCACGCCTGCGAGCCGAACTGCGAAGCGATCGAGCATGACGACGGCCGGGTGTATCTGTATTCACTGCGCCCCATCGAGCGCGGCGAAGAGCTGAGCTACAACTACGCGCTGATCTATGAAGGCCGGCACACCGCGGCGCTCAAGAAGCTGTTCGCCTGCCGCTGCGGCACGCCGGGCTGCACCGGCAGCTACCTGGCCCCGAAGATGCCGAGACGCGCACGGGCGGCCGGTGTCCATGGGCGCAGCGGGAGCAGCGGGAGCAGCGTGAGCAGCGATCCGCCCGGCTGATTCGGCAGCGACTTGAATCCGCCGCCGTCACACGCTGTGCGGCACGCCGAGATTGCGGTTCGCCGGCACGGCGATATCGATCAGTTTCGGCTTCGGCAGATGGAGGTTGTCCATGAGGACGACGAAATCCGCCTTGCTCCTGCCGACGAGCCGGCTGTTGTGCGCCTGCTCCCAACCGATGGTCGAGAGCGCACGTCCGTGGTAGTCGTGGCCGGGCCAGACTCGCGTCGCTGCGGGCAGGCGAAACAGTTTCGCGTGGACGCTGTCGTACAAGTCTTCTGCACTGCCGTTCTGGAAGTCGGTCCGTCCGCAGCCATCGATCAGCAGGGAGTCGCCGGTAAACACGTTCCCGCGCCACAGATACGACATGCTTCCTGCCGTGTGGCCGGGCGTGTGCAGGACTTCGATCCGCTCGTTGCGTCCGAAGCGGATGACGTCATGGTCCTGGAGCTGCAGGTCGGCGGGCGCAATGCCGCAACCGCTCGGGGCGGCGGCTTTCGCTCCGGTGATCTCGCGCAGCTTGCCGGCGCCGGTGATGTGGTCGGCATGGGTGTGCGTTTCCAGAACGAGGGCCAGCCGCAAACCGAGCCGTTCAAGCTGCTGCAGGTCGCGCTGCCAATGGGTGTCGACCGGATCAATCAACACCGCCTCGTTTCCATCGGGATCGGGGAGGAGGTAGGTGTACGTCGAGGACGTCGGGTCGAACATCTGGATGGGCAGCTTCTCCATGGCAGTCTCCTTGGATTACGTCGACTTCGGCGCCGGCCGCGGTCGCGCGGCGCGCTCGATCCACTCGAACATCAGCATGCCGAGCAGCATCGCGAAAACGAATACGAGCGCCTTGCCGCCGCCGAACGGGACCGATACCAGAGCGGGGCCGGGGCAGAAGCCGGCCAGTCCCCATCCGGCGCCGAACGTCAGTCCGCCGACGATCAGACGCCGGTCGATCTGCTGCGCGGCAGGCGTGGGCATGGAGAGGCCAAGCAGCGATTGCGTCCGCCTTCTGGCGATGCGGAATGCGATGATGCCTACGAGAACCGCGCC
>SPQI01000413.1 GCA_004570315.1 Oxalobacteraceae bacterium OM1
GTACGGCAGCGACTGCTCCAGCGTCGTGAACGCCTCCTCTTCCGAAAGGTGACGCAGGAAGCACATGATGAGCGCGCTGCTCATGCCCCACTCGCGCTTGGCATCCTGCAGCGCGCGGTCGATGCCGTTGATCGCCGTGCCGAAATCGACGCCGCGTTCGGTGTGGGTCTGCGGATCGAAGAAGATTTCCGCATGGCGCACGTTGTCGGCGCGGGCGCGCTGCAGGTAGGCCCAGGTCATGTCGTAGAAGTCCTGCTCCTTCAGCAGCACGCTGGCGCCGGCATAGTAAATGTCGAGGAAGGACTGCAGGTCGGTGAAGGCATACGCCTTGCGCAAGGCGTCCACCGACGGGTAGTTCAGCTTCACGCCGTTGCGTTCGGCGAGCGCGAAAATCAGTTCGGGCTCGAGCGAGCCTTCGATATGCATGTGCAGTTCAGCCTTCGGCATCCCTTCCAATGTCTGGCGCAGCGTGGCGTCCATCTGTGTTCGCTCCTGTCAATCGAAATCCATCCGCGATTGTACGGCTAACATGAACCGGACGTAACACGCGCACTGCATCAGCGCGGCTCCGGTCCGGCGTTCAGATGGTGTTGCTGCGAATGGCGTCGACATGCGTCTTTTCGTAGGCTTCCTGACAGGGTGCGCAGCGCTCGGCCATGGGTTGCACTTCGAGGCGTTCATAGGGAATGTCGGTCTCGCAGTCGACGCACTCGCCGTAGGTGCCGTCCTGCATGCGTCCATAGGCGGCCTCGATGGCGCGCAGCTCGCCGAGGTCACGCGACACCGCCGCATTCTCGAGGTCGACCGTCAGATCGGCGAAGGACGTGTCCCCGGGGTCCGGGGCTTCGGTGGCCACTTCGAGGTAATCGTCCTTGTCGTTCACTTCCCGATGGATATCGGCGCGCAACGCCTGTTCGCGCTGCTGCAGGAGTTCCTTCAGATGGGCAAGTTGTTGCTCGTTCAGGTTGGACATGATGCGTTCTGCCTTGATGGTTAGAAACGGTCCTCGAGCTCGGGGCGCTCGCGGCCCGTCAGCAGCGCGCCGACCGCGAAGCCGGCGGCCACGAGGAGCGCGAAGGTCGTTCCGGGGTTCATGCTGGCCTTGGTGTACAGGCTGGACTCGAGCACCATGCCGTCATGGCCCATGCGCTCCTGCAGGTCGGGCCCCGGACGGTACAGGCTGTTCTGCTCGCGGTCGCGCGCGGGGGTGTCGGAGCGCTGCTGGCTCATGCCGAAGCGCTTCATGATGGCGTCCATGGTGCGCGGCGCCGTCTGCGCGCCGAGCGAGGCCAGCTTCGCGGCGCCGCCGACGAAGATGTCGCGCTTGTAGTTCTCGGCGGCATGCAAAATGGCGTCGGCTGCGATTTCCGGCGCGTACACGGGCGGCGGCAGCTTCGGCTCGACGTCCATGTAGTTCTTCGCGTGCTCGAGAAACATGGTGTCGATGGCGGCCGGCTTGACCAGCGTCACCGCGATCGGCACGTTCTCGGCTTCGAGTTCCAGCCGCAGGGAATCGGTGAAGCCCTTCACGGCATGTTTCGATGCGGAATACATGCCTTGCAGCGGGATGGCGTGGTCGGACACCTCGCTGCCGATGTTGATGATGGCGCCGCCTTCCCGTCTCTTCAGATGCTCGACGGCCACCAGCGAGCCGTGCACCACGCCCCAGAAGTTGGTCTGGAACAAGCGCCGTTGGTCGTCAAGGGAAATGTCCTCATGCCGGCCGAAGATGGAAATGCCGGCATTGTTGACCCAGGTATCGAAACCGCCAAAACGCTCTTCCGCGACATGCGCAATCTGCCGCACGTCTTCCATGTTGCCGACGTCCGCCACGGCGTAGGCGACTTCATTGCCGCGCTTGGTGAGTTCGTAGGTGAGCTGCTTCAGGGCATCTTCGTTGCGCGCGGCCAGGACCAGCTTGGCACCGCGCTGCGCGGCACGGCGCGCGGTGGTGAGGCCGATGCCGCTGGTGGCACCGGTGATGACGATGACCTGCTCGGACAGTTTCTTGAGATTTTTCATGCAGTCGCTCCTTTCCGGCGACTGCAGCAGCGAAAACCATGCCGGGCTGCCAGCACTGGCGAAAACCGGTGCGACGTAGCGGAAACCATGCTTTTTCTGCAATTTTTACCGTCGCAGTGCGCGAATTTGCATGCCGCTTCCGAAGACAACGCCGAGCGGATTAGCGCCTACAATGACCCGCACATGCCCGCGCGTTCGCGCTCGCCTGAAGTTCATCCTCCCATTCGCACTGCCCGTACCGACCGGAGGCTGCCCATGACCGTCGTCCGCAACCATTTCGGTGTGCCGCAATATCCGGAACACGATGCCCGCCGCCTGTTCGTGCTGCTGTCCGCCATCGACTTGCTAGAACGGCCCACGGTGTCCGCCATCGCCGACCTCACCGGCCATGAGCGCGAGGAAGTCGATGCAGGCGTGCAGGCGCTACGCGAACAGTTCGGCGTCGTGCTGCACAAGGTCGGGGAGATCTACCGCATCGAGTCGTGGGGCGACGTGCTGCGCGAGGAAGGCGTGAAGCGCTTCCTCAAGGCCTGAGGCGCCGCTACGGCGGCGCGCCCATCCGCCGCTCCCGCCTTCCGGGTCGTCCAGGTGAAGCCAGCGCGTTCCGCAGTGGCCGCACTCATGCTCGGTCAACCATGCGGCTTTCCGCCGTCCCGGCCGCGGCAGTCGCCGGGTGGTGCCAACCTGCGCCAGCCGTTCGTGGCCGAAGGCGGGCGTATGGCGCTTCAGCGCGCTGCAGAAAGTACACACCTTCCCCTCCTTTCCGGTAACAAACTCTCGATCACGGCCATCTTATTTGGCGGGCAATAACTGTTGTCCTATAGAATTGTTTCAGCTGTAAGAAATCGTCACCGGAGAGTGGCAAAACCTCTTGAGCAACCTGGACAGGCAAAAGGGACAACAATGAAATTCGGAGACATGAAGGTTGGGGCGCGCCTGGGCATTGCCTTTGGCGCGATGCTGGTCTTGATGCTGATGATCACGGCCACCGGCTGGACGACGCTCAGGGCGACCAAGGCCCGCGTGGACACCATCGTCCACGAGAACAACGTCAAGGAAGCACGGGCCAACGTCATGCGGGCGGCCCTCGACATGCAGGCGCAAGCCATCCGCAATTACCTCCTCTACTCCGAACCCGAAACGCGCCAGAAGCAGCTCGCCGCCATCGCCGAAGCCGACAAGCGATTCGAAGCCGCCGCCGCGGCGATGACGCCGCTGCTGCGCACCGAGGCCAACAAATCCCTGTTCGCGCAGATCCAGGCCGGCCGCAGCGAAGTGCGTCCGCTGTTCACGGAGATCATCAAGGCCGTCGATGGCGGCTTCAGCGACGACGCCGCCAACCTGCTGCGCAACAAGGTGCAAGCGCCGCAGGACAAGTGGATGAAGTCCATCGACGACATGATCAATGCACAGGGCGAACTGAGCGAGAAGGCTGTCGCCGAGCTCAACAGCGAGTACGACTTCGCCGTCGCGCTTACCGCGGGTGCGGCGCTGATCGCCATCGTGGCCGGCATCGCGCTCGGCGTGCTGATCACCCGTTCCATCACCGCGCCGCTGAACAAGGCGGTCCGCGTCGCGGCAACCGTGGCCGCCGGCGACCTGACCTCGCGCATTGAAGTCCGTAGCCGCGACGAGACCGGCAAGCTGCTCGAAGCGCTGAAGGCAATGAACGAGGCGCTCGTGCGCATCGTGGGCGAAGTGCGCGGCGGGACCGGCGCGATCACCAGCGCCGCAAACGAGATCGCACACGGCAACATGGATCTCTCGGCGCGCACCGAACAGCAGGCCAGCTCGCTGGAAGAAACGGCGTCGTCGATGGAAGAACTCACCTCGACGGTGAAGCAGAACGCCGACAATGCCCGCCAGGCCAATCAGCTCGCGATCAATGCATCCGAAGTCGCGGGCCGCGGCGGCGCAGTCGTGGCGGAGGTGGTCCAGACGATGGGATCGATCAATGCGTCCTCGCGCAAGATCGTGGACATCATCGGCGTCATCGATGGCATCGCTTTCCAGACCAACATCCTCGCGTTGAACGCCGCCGTGGAAGCGGCGCGCGCCGGCGAACAGGGCCGCGGCTTTGCCGTGGTGGCATCCGAGGTGCGCAGCCTGGCGCAGCGTTCCGCAAACGCCGCCAACGAAATCAAGGCACTGATCGGCGACTCGGTGGAGAAGGTCGATACGGGCGCGCGGCTGGTGGACCAGGCCGGCGCGACGATGCAGGAAGTCGTGGACAGCATCCGCCGCGTGACCGACATCATGGCGGAGATCACCGCGGCCAGCGAAGAGCAGACGGCGGGCATCGAACAGGTCAATCAGGCCATCAATCAGATGGATGAAGTCACGCAGCAGAACGCCGCACTGGTGGAAGAAGCGGCGGCCGCGTCGAAATCGATGCAGGATCGGGCGCAGAGCCTGATGCAGGTGGTGAGCGTGTTCAAGGTCGAGCAGGCGGTCGCCGCTTCCATGCCGGCGCCTTCACCGGCCGCTGCGGCAGTCGTACGGGTTCCGGCGACCGCGCCTGCCGCCGTGCAGCCATCACGCCCCGCACGCTCGGCGAGCGCACCCGCACTCGTCGCCAGCCGCCCGCTCGCCAAGCAGGATCCGGCAACCGGCGACGATTGGGAAGAGTTCTAAGGCCCTTGCACCTCGACGCACGCCATCATGGCGCCGGCTACGCGCCCCGCCGCTGCGGCTGCTTCACCTTGCGCAGGTAGGGCTTGACCGTCGTCCAGCCTTCGGGGAACAGCTGCCGCGCTTCGTCGTCGCTCACCGAAGGCAGAATGATCACGTCGTCGCCCTGCTTCCAGTTCACCGGCGTGGCGACCTTGCTGCTTGCCGTCAGCTGCATGGAATCCAGCACGCGCAGGATTTCGTCGAAGTTGCGGCCGGTGCTCATCGGGTAAGTCAGCATGAGCTTGATGCGCTTGTCCGGGCCGATCATGAACACCGAGCGCACGGTGGCATTGGTCGCCGCGGTACGTCCCTCCGACGTGCCGGGCTCCTCCGCCGGCAGCATGTTGTACATCTTGGAAATCGCGAGGTCGCTGTCGCCGATGATGGGATATTTCGGCAGCACGCCCTGGGTCTCCTCGATGTCCTTCATCCACGCCGCATGGCTCTCCACCGGATCGACGCTCAAGCCGATCAGCTTGCAGTTGCGCTGCGTGAACTCCGGCTCGATGCGCGCCATGTAGCCCAGTTCCGTGGTGCAGACCGGCGTGAAGTCCTTGGGATGCGAGAACAGCACTGCCCAGCTGTCGCCGATCCAATCGTGAAACCGGATCGGTCCTTGCGTGGTCATGGCGCTGAAGTCCGGCGCCACATCGTTGATGCGTAATGACATGATCCTTCCTCCATCGATTGGATGACGTGTCTCCAGCATAGGAACCCGCATTGCCGCCGATCTGATCTTTCTCAACACGCGACCGGCGTGCGCTGACACAGCCGTCCCGCGCGGCGCGCTGCGGGCGATTCCGCGCAATACCGGGGAATCCCGGCGCCGTCAGCGTGTCCATCTGGGAATGGCCGCGCAACGACGAAGGAAAGGAGCTGCATGGAGCTGCACATCGTCCACTACATCGGGCCGATCCACGCCGAATCGGCGTCCACCGTGCGCAATTTGTGCCTCATGGCATTGAAGGACGGCGCCGCCCGGCTGGAACTGCATCTGTCCACCGAAGGCGGCAACACCACGGCCGGCTTTGCGCTGTACAACTTTCTCAAGGCCTTGCCTGTGCCGCTGACCACGCACAACATCGGCAGCGTCGAATCGATCGGCGTGCCCATCTTTCTGGCGGGCGGCGAGCGCTTTGCGGCACCGCGTACGCGCTTTCTCATCCATCCCCTCCACTGGGGCTTCGGCGACCTGACCTCGGCCGACCACGGCCGCATCTCCGAATGGCGCGACTGCCTGGACTTCGATGCCGAACGGTATCGCGAGGTGTTCGACGAAGCGACCTGCAATGCCGGCGAGCGCATCGACATCACGCCGTGCCTGCGCAGCCACGCCAGGATCTTCACGCCGCCGCAGGCCCGCGCGGCGGGTATCATCCATGCAGAGCGGCCGGCGCTCATCCCCGCGCGCGACAAGGCCGTGCACTGGTGGGCGGGATGACTTCAACGACGACATTTGCAACCGGGAACACATCATCGATATGGCATTGGACATTCAAGCGGTCGAGGCATTGATCAAGGAAATCGAGCTGGACGATCCCATCGACTGGGGCATGCTGAACATCAGCGAAGACGATGCGACGCATCTCATCGCGCTCTCGGTGGTGGAGCACTACGAGCAAAACATCCGGCCGATGTCGGAGAGCGACCGCGAGTACATCTTCGTGTCCTCGATCGCCAAGCTCACTCTGGAAAACTTCGTACTGAACATCAAGCTGGCCGAGGCGGGCAAGCGCGGTTGAGCGCCTTGCCGGCCCGCATGCGCGGAGCGGCGGCATCGCCGCATACGCAACTTTACGGTTGCATTGTTACGATGCGCGTCCGATAATTCGAAACGCAGCCATTCGGTTGCATTTCGCATCTGGAGACATTGGGAGACATTTCATGGACCAGCCGGCCGCTTCCGACCGCATCGAACGCAGCATCGTCATTCGGGCCCCGCGCGAGCGGGTCTGGCGCGCCCTCTCGCAAGCCGAAGAGTTTGGCCGCTGGTTCGGCGCAAACCTTACAGGACAACGCTTCGCGCCGGGCGCGCGGGTGCGCGGCCCGATCACTCACCCCGGCTACGAGCATATCTTCTTCGACGTGGTGGTCGAACGCATGGAGCCGCAGGAGTTGCTGTCCTATCGCTGGCATCCCTATGCAGTCGCCGCCCAGGCCGGGCGCCCGCTTGCCCGCGCTGCTAGGACGCGAAGGACGCGACATGGCGCACGATGTTGTCGAGCTGCGCGTCCCAGCCGCCGCTGTTCATGCGGAATGCCTCCAGGCGCCGGTGCGGCGGCACCTTGTCGAAACCGCTCTCGACGATGGTCAGCAGCGTGCCCTCGGGCGCATCGCGCAGCGTGAAGGTGACGAGGGTGGGCTCTTCGCGATGGAATAGTCGACCGCCGGGTCGCGTCGTGGCATCCAGCGACACCCTCGCCGGCGTGTTTGCCGCACTGGGCGATTCCACTCGGCTCAAGCTGGTCGCTGCGCTATGTGCAGGCAGCGCCCTTTCCATCGCGGAGCTCACTGCCAACACGGAGATGACGCGCCAGGGCGTGACCAAGCATCTGCAGGTGCTGGCGCAGGCCGGGATCGTGCGCGACGTGAAGGTGGGGCGCGAACGTCTCTGGCAGCTCGACCCGGCCCAATTGGAGGAAGCGCGGCGCACGCTCGACATCATCGGCCGGCAATGGGACGGGGCGCTGGCGCGGCTCAAGCATTTCGTCGAGGGTTGACTGCGCGGTCGATGCATGCGGGTGGCCGCCGGTTACATCACGGTACAACTCTTACGGCGAGGCAAGTCCTTTGACAGGCGAACTTGCCGGATCGGCATTGTTGGAACTGAAGCCCGATGTTGAAATCGGAGCTTCTTCAACTGACTAGCCGCTTTTGCATTGCAGGAGCCACCATGCACGCATGCCGATCCACAACCGCAACGCCAAGCATCTTCCCGCCCTCGCCCTGACGCTGTCGTCCCTGCTCGCCGCTTGCGGCGGCGGTTCGGGTTCAGCGTCTTCCTCTTCCACCACGGTCAACGCCGCCACCAGCGCCACGACCACGCCGGTCCCGGCAACCAGTACGCCGGCCGCCACGAATGCCGCTACAAATGCCGCCACGCAGACCGGCGGTACCGGAAGCACAGCCGCCCCCGGCGTCACGCCGCCCGTCACCAGCACTGCCCTGCCACCCCTGCCCTTGCCCGCTTCGGTGGCGAACGGCAGCACCGTGCAGCTCGAATGCGGCCGCGTGTATGCCGGTTCGCTGAATCTCAGCGGCAAGTCGAACGTCACGGTAACGACGTCGGGCACGTGCGGCAACGCCACGATCACGCCGGGCCAGGCAGTATCCGGCTGGTCGAAATATCAAGGGAATGTCTACGTTGCCAATATCC
>SPQI01000488.1 GCA_004570315.1 Oxalobacteraceae bacterium OM1
ACCAGGTGCTTGAGCGGTTCGCACGCTGCCCGAAAAGCGTGACCGGGCTGGCAGGCGCGCAAGACCACGCCGCGGGCGCATGCTGCGACCACGGCGTGGAGGGGGGGAGCGCGTGCCGCGACGGCACGCGATGGATCAGGGCAGGGCCGGCGGGATGGCCTGGACGCTGATCGTCTTCTGCGTCTGCGTCGCATCGAAGATCAGGCCGGACGGCCAGCGCGGCCAGTCGACGCCGAGCGTGTCGTTGTTCGGATCGCCGCGCCGCGCGAAGGTGCCGACGCTGCGCATCATCGCGTCGGACAGATCGAGACGGCCCGGCTTGTTGGCTTCGGTGTTCATGATGTTGGCCATCAGCGAAGGACCGAAGTTGCCGAACACGAAGGGCAGGTCGAACAGGTGGGCGGCGCCGTAGATCTGGTTCCACGGTGCCGGCTGCTCATCCCAGTCGAAGCGGTAGTACCAGACGTCGGACTGCCGTGCCTTCAGCGCATTGAGGATGTTGTCGCGGCTGGCGAGGAAGAAGATCTTGTTGAACTGTTCCGAGCGCGCGGTGAAGCCCGTGACCGGCTTGTCGGCCGGCAGGTAGGGCGCGGCGATCCACTGCTCGATCGTGATCTGCGGCGGATCGTTCGGCCGGTAGTTGAACTGTTTCGCGAACAGTTCGGCGTCGCTCACGATGCGGGCGCTGCCGGGAATCCCGCTGACCAGCGGCAGGAAGCTCGGGAACAACTTGCCTTCGTCGCGCGTGTTGCCGGCGAGGACCGGCACCTTCACGTACTGGTCGGCGTAGATGGCGTTGATCGGATTGGCGGCCACCACGCTGCCGTCGGGGATGGGGCCGGAACCGGACAGGCCCGCGAGCGCGAGCTTGGTCAGCAGCACCGAGAACATCTGCGCCGGCGTCTTCGAACGCAGGTAGTCGGCGATCTGCGCGTCGGTGCGGCCGGCGATGTACGCCTGGGCGGAAGCGGTGTCGGTCGCCAGGCCATCGGCGATCAGCAGATTGACCAGCAAGGCATTGCCCTGCGCCGCATACGTCGATTCCGGCGACATCGTCGGGATCGTGCCCGGCGGCAGCGTGGAAGCGAGCGAAAGCCCGCCGGACAGCGGCACCGCGCGCTGGAAGGGCTTGGCCGGCATCGCCGCGAGCTTGGGCGAGGTCAGCAGCGCATACACGTTGAGCGCGCCGGCCGACTGGCCCATGATCGTGACGTTGTTCGGATCGCCGCCGAAGTTGGCGATGTTGTCCTTCACGAACTTGAGCGACTTGATGCTGTCGAGGATGGCGAAGTTGCCCGACTTGGTGTCGGCATCGGCGCCGCTCTTGAGCTGCGGCACGTCGAGGAAGCCGAGGATGCCGAGCCGGAAGTTGACGGTCACGACGACCGAGTTGGTGGTCTTCGCGAGGTTGCCGCCGTCATAGACCGGGTCGGCGGTGTAGCCGGAGACATTGCTGCCGCCGTGGAAGAACACGATGACCGGCAGGTCCTTCTTGCCGGTCGCCGGACGCCAGATGTTCAGGTAGAGGCAGTCCTCCTGGCCGACCGCCTGGTTGAGGGTCGTGCCGATGGTCGGGTCGTAGCGGTTATTCGCGCCGGGGCCATAGATGCGGCCATACTGGGCGCAGGCATTGCCGAAGGCGGTGGTGGTCTTCACGCCGCTCCAGGCGTCCGGGTCGGCCGGCGCCCTCCAGCGCAGCGCGCCCACGGGCGGCTTCGCATACGGGATGCCTTTCCACGCCAGGGTCTTGCTGGTGTCGTCATTGGCGCCCTGCACTGTCCCGTACTGCGTGGTGCGCAATGTGTCGTGCGGGCCGTTGTCGCTGTTGCCGGCGGCATGCGAAAGCAGGGGAAGGGCGAGGGGCGCGGAAAGGGCTGTGGCGAACAGCCATCGGGTTGGGGTCATGGTGTCTCCTGTGTTGTCGTGGTGGCGCGTAAGCGCTGATAGAGCAGATCACAGGGACGGGGCACGGGAATCGAGCTGCATCAAATCCGGGTTTGTCCGATGTCAATTGCATGCGCAACGGCATGCGCTATTGCGCCGGGGGCAATGCGCTGAGGAAAAAAGATGCCTGCCGGCATACCCTCGGTTCGCGCGCCGAACAATATTTCGTCGATCGCGTTTTTCAGCCCGATTGCAGCCGGAAATGTGGCGCGGGCGGCAATCTACGCAAGAAAATTTTGCACAACCTTGTCCATAATCCCCGACCGTGATGCATCTGTCATTGCACACGGCGCGCTGCCACGCGCGGGCGCGCCCCGTCATTGCGTTCTACAAGGAAAAAGACATGCAACTGAAGAAGATCGTGGGCGCCCTCGCCGCCGTCGGCCTGGCCGCATCCGTCCAGGCGCAGGAAGCCGTCGTGAAGATCGGCCAGAGCGGTCCGCTGTCGGGCTCGCAGGCCTTCGCGGGCAAGGACAACGAAAACGGCGCACGCCTCGCCGTCGAAGAACTCAACGCCAAGCCGATCACCGTCGGCGGCAAGAAGATCAAGTTCGAGCTGCAGAGCGAAGACGATCAGGGCGATCCCAAGTCCGGCGTGAACGTCGCGCAAAAGCTGATCGACGCCAACGTGCGCTTCGTGCTTGGCCCGTACAACTCCGGCGTGACCATTCCGGCATCGAAGGTCTACAGCGATGGCGGCGCCGTCGTCGCCACCGTGGGCTCCAATCCGAAGATCACCCAGCAGGGCTACAAGAACCTGTACCGCATCAACGCCAGCGACACCCAGCTCGGCTCCAAGATGGCGCTCTACGCCGCCAAGGAACTGAAGCTGAAGAACGTGGCCGTGATCGACGACCGCACCGCCTTCGGCCAGGGTGTGGCGCAGGAATTCGAGAAGCAGGCACGCGCGTCCGGCATGAACGTGGTCGCCCATGAATTCACCACCGACAAGTCTTCCGACTTCACCGCCATCCTGACCAGCCTGAAGGCCAAGAAGGTCGAAGCGATCTTCCTCGGCGGCTATGCGCCGCAGGGTGGCCCGATGGCACGCCAGATGAAGCAGCTCGGCATCAACGCCAAGCTTCTCGGCGGCGACACCATCTGCGCCGCGGAAATGGGCAAGCTCGGCGGCGACGCCGTCGGCGAGAACGTGCTGTGCGCGCAGGGCGGCGCCATCCTGGACAAGTCCGAGAGCGGCCCGGCATTCAAGGCCAAGTACAAGCAGCGCTTCAACCAGGACCCGGACGTCTACGCCGCTTCCTTCTACGACGGCATGATGATGTATGCCGACGCGATGAAGAAAGCCAACTCGACCGATCCGGCCAAGGTCGGCGCCGAGATCGCCAAGGGCACCTACAAGGGCGTGGCGGGCACCTACTCGTTCGACGACAAGGGCAACATGAAGCAGTCCCCGGTGACCATCTTCACGTTCCGCAACAGCCAGCCGACGCCGATCACCAGCTACTGATCGACGCTTCACGCAGGCTGCAAGCATGAAACCGCCCCGGGTGATGCCGGGGCGGTTTTTTTTCGTCGTTCTGCCGCGCGTTCGGTGAAAGGCGGATGGCATTCCTGTTGCCTGTCGTTTCCGTGCAGGGAGGCGGTTGTCTGGCAGCCGTACCATGACGCAATCCCTCGGTTCGCGGCGCAGTCCGGCCACGCCGGCGCCTTGTGCACGAACACCGGTTGCAGCATGATGCAACAGATCGCCGCGAGTTCAACCCCGCTTTGGCTCGCGTCATCGCCACCCACCGCCACGGAGACCAGGCATGCTCGCCACGCAGGAACCGCCACGCTATTCGCTCATGCAAATGGTGCTGTACATGCTGCGCCTGGGCGCGCTCGGCTTCGGCGGGCCGGTTGCGCTGGTCGGGTACATGCATCGTGACCTCGTCGAGGACCGCCGGTGGATTACCGACGCCGAATACAAGGAGGGTCTGGCTTTGGCGCAAATGGCGCCGGGACCGTTGGCCGCGCAACTGGGCATCTACCTTGGTTATGTCCATTACCGGATGGTCGGCGCGACCCTCGCCGGCCTCGCCTTCGTCATCCCCAGTTTCGTGATGGTCGTCGCCCTCGGCTGGGCCTACGTTCGGTTCGGCGGACTGTCGTGGATGCAAGCCGTGTTCTATGGCGTCGGGGCCGCCGTCATCGGCATCATCGCCATGAGCGCGAAGAAGCTCACGCAGAAGAGCATCGGCACGGACAAGCTGCTGTGGGCGATCTATCTGCTGCTGGTCGTCGTCACCGTACTGACCGAATCCGAGGTGGCATGGCTGTTCATTGCCTCCGGCGTGCTGGTATGGCTGTTGCGCGCACCTCCGAGATGGTTGTCGCGTAGCGGCGTGCATGCCGCGGCGCTGACCCAGGCCCCGCTGACGGCCGGCTGGCTGGGCACCCTGGATGCGCCCTTGCTCACGCAAATCGGCCTGTTCTTCGGCAAGGCCGGCGCCTTCGTGTTCGGCTCGGGACTGGCGATCGTGCCGTTCCTGTACGGCGGGGTCGTGCAGGAGCACCACTGGCTCAACGACAAGCAGTTCGTCGACGCCGTCGCGGTCGCCATGATCACGCCCGGCCCGGTCGTCATTACGGTCGGCTTCATCGGTTACCTGATTGCCGGCTTCGACGGCGCGGCGGTGGCGGCGCTGGCGACCTTCATTCCCTGCTACCTCTTCACGGTGATCCCGGCGCCGTACTTCAAACGCTACGGCAAGCTGCCGGGCGTGGTCGCGTTCGTCGATGGCATCACGGCCGCTGCGATCGGGGCCATCACCGGTTCGGTCATCGTGCTGGCGCGGCGGTCCATCGTCGATATTCCGACGCTCCTCATCGCCGCGGCGGTCATCGTGCTGCTCTGGCGTTACAAGAAATTGCAGGAACCGGTCGTGATCGCCGCGGCGGCCATGGCCGGCCTGGTGCTTTACCCGCTGCTGCGGCATTGAAGTGCGTGGCGTGGCCATGCGGATCGGCAAAGCCCCGCGTAGGAGTGTGCAATGAAACTGCTGACGACTGCGGTATGTCTCGCCGCGACCGCGCCCCTGGCGATGGGTGCGGAAGCCAACTTCGATGGCGATGCGGTCAACCAGGCTCCAGGTGGCTGGACGTGCGGTGCGACCGGAAAGGGTTCCCCTGACTGGACGGTCGTCGCAGAGGCCGGCGCGCCCAGCCCGCCGAACGTCTTGAAGCAATCCGGTGTCGCGACCTTTCCCTGGTGCGTGAAGGCGGATACGGAAACTGCGGACGGCGCCGTGGAGGTGAAGTTCAAACCGGTCGGCGGCAAGGAGGATCAGGCGGGCGGCGTGGTCTGGCGCTGGAAGGATGCCGACAACTATTATGTCGCCCGCGCCAATGCGCTGGAAGGCAACATATCGCTGTACCACACGACGAAGGGCGTCCGCAGGGCCATCAAATCCGTCCGCGCACCGGTGGCGCCGGACACCTGGCATACGCTGCGGGTCGTCTACCGGGCCGCTGCCATCGAAGTGATGTTCGACGGGAAGCAGTACATCGCGGCGACGGATACCCGGATCCGGGGTGCCGGCAAAGCCGGCGTGTGGACCAAGGCGGACAGTGTTACCTTGTTCGACGACTTCAAGGCCGAACCGGCCCGCTGAACGACATCCCGCGCGACCTTGCCCGAGCAAGGCGGGCCGGCCGACTCGACGTAACACGCACTCAAGGTGCCCATGAACTGGATTGTGACGAAATACGCCATTACCGCAGCGCTGGTCGTGCTGATCTCGGAGTTTGCCAAGCGCAGCGACAGGCTCGGCGGCTTCATCGCCGCGCTGCCGACCGTCACGGTCCTGACCTTGATCTGGTTGCACCTCGAACAGCAGCCGGAGAGCAAGGTGGCCAATCATGCCTGGTACACCTTCTGGTACGTCATCCCGACCTTGCCGATGTTCCTGGTGTTCCCCCTGCTGCTGCCGCGATTCGGATTCTGGCCCACGCTCGCCGCGTGCATCGCATTGACGGTGGCATGCTTCGGCCTGTTCGCCATGCTGCTCAAGCGCTTCGGCATCACGCTGCTGTAGCCCCGTGCCTGCGCCTGCCGCCGTTCTCGGAACCGGACCACGCCCGCGCTTGGCAATGCATCATTGCTCCAAGCCATGGCAGCCGGCAGTCGAACATGTAACGAAGATTTGCGCCGGCGATGCGCGGCGCAAATCACGGTAAACTCGACCGTCGCCGTACGTGAGCATCAGCGCATCAGCGCACACCCTCTCCGCTGCGCCAAACAACACACGCATCGATGTTAGCCGGATACTACGACCTGCCCCTTGTTCTCGTTTCCGTTCTCGTGGCGGTGTTCGCGTCCTATACGACGCTCAGCCTCGCCGGACGCGTGACGATCTCGAAAGGCCGCACCGCCTTCTACTGGACGGCCGGCGGCGCGCTCGCCATGGGAATCGGCATCTGGTCGATGCACTTCATCGGCATGCTGGCGTTCAGGCTGCCCATTCCGGTCGGCTTCGACGTCAGGATCACGCTGCTGTCGCTGCTGCTGCCCATCAGCGTTTCCTACCTGGCACTGTCCCTGCTCGGCAAGCCGGAACTGCCGCTGCGGCGCCTGCTCACCTCGTCGCTGCTGTTCGGGCTCGGCATCAATGCCATGCACTACACCGGCATGGCGGCGATGCGGATGGAACCCGGCATCGTGTACGAGCCGCGCCTCTTCGCGGCCTCGGTCGGGATTGCCGTCGCGGCATCGCTGGGCAGCCTGTGGATCGCCTTCCGGCTGCGCGGCAACGTGCCGCATGTCTGGCTGCCGCGCCTGGCGGCCGCCGTCGTCATGGGCGGGGCCGTGGTGGGCATGCATTACGTCGGCATGGCGGCCGCCAACTTCCCGCTCGGCAGCGTCTGCCGTGCAGCCGGGAACGGCGTCAACCACGACTGGCTGGCCGTCATGGTCATCATCGCCACGCTCGGCATCCTCACCGTGGCCCTGCTGACGTCGGTCTTCGATGCGCGGCTCGAGTCGCGCAACCGCGTCCTTGCCCTGCTCGAAGACACCGCGCAGGAGCGGCAGCATCTGCTGGCCCGCGAGCAGGCCGCGCGCGCGGAGGCGGAGCGGCACAGCAAGGCCAAGGACGAGTTCCTCGCCACGCTGTCGCATGAATTGCGCACGCCGCTGAGCGCCATCCTCGGCTGGGCCCAGCTGCTGCAGGCGCGTCCGCATGACGCGGCGAGCTTGAAGAAGGGATTGGAAACCATCGAGCGCAATGCGAACCTGCAGGCGCAATTGATCAACGACCTGCTCGACATGAGCCGGATCGTGTCCGGCAAGGTGCCGCTGAACCTGCAGGAGATCGACGCGCGCGGCTTCATCGATGCGGCGATCGAAACGGTTGCGGCGACGGCGGCGTCGAAGGGCGTGGAATTCGCGACGCGCATCGAGACGCAGGGTGCGCTCCTGTGCGGCGACGCGGTGCGGCTGCAGCAGGTCGTATGGAACCTGCTTGCCAATGCCGTGAAGTTTTCAGCGGCCGGCGGCAGGGTGAGCGTGACGGCGCGATGCCTTGCCCACCAGCTCGAGATCACGGTGGCGGACGACGGGATCGGAATTGCGCCGGAATTCCTGCCGCAAATCTTCGATCGCTTCACGCAGGCCGATGCGTCGGCCACGCGCCAGCACGGCGGCCTCGGCCTCGGCCTGGCCATCGTGAAACATCTCGTCGAACTGCATCACGGAACCGTGGGCGTGGTCAGCGCCGGCGCAGGCAAGGGCGCCTGCTTCTCCGTCCGGCTGCCGCTCATCGCCGGCCACGCCGGCAGCGCCGCTCGTGCGGACGGCGATGCAGCCTCTGCGGGCATCCATGGCACCGTTGCCCTGGCGGGCCGGAAAGTGCTGCTCGTCGACGACGATCCCGATGCGCTCGCCATGCTGGAACAGCTGCTCGGCGATCACGGCGTCGCCACCGCGACGGCCGCATCCGCCGAGGACGCGCTGCGGCTGTTTGCAGCGGTGCAGCCAGATGTGGTCGTCAGCGACATCGGCATGCCGCGCGTGGACGGCTATGCCTTGATGCGCTGCCTGCGCGAGCAACACGGCCATGCCGTACCGGCCATCGCGCTGACGGCATTCGCGCGGCGCGGCGACCG
>SPQI01000493.1 GCA_004570315.1 Oxalobacteraceae bacterium OM1
CCTCGCAGGCGTGGCTCGACACGGCCCGCGCGCTGCGCCAGGACATCATCGCGGGCCGCACCGGCATCGAGGTGCGCGCCATATCGAACGCCGAGATCGGCGGCGTGCTCGGCGCGTTCGCCGCCGCCGGGCCGGGCGGCAAGCCGGTCGTCTTCATCAATGCCGATTGGCTCGCGACCCAGCCGTCGCGGGACGCGGTCAGCCGCGTGCTGATCGAGGAGTTCGGACACGGCATCGATGCCGTGCTCAACGGTGGCCGCGACACGGCCGGCGATGAAGGCGAAGCGTTCGCCGATGCCGTGCTGCATGCCGACGTCGGCGAGGCAGAGCGCCTGCGCATTGCAGGCGAGGACGATCACGGCACCGTCATCGTGGATGGCCGCAGCTACGACGTGGAGGAGGCGGCGTTCACCTTCTCCGGCATTTACCAGGGCACGCCAGAATCGTGGAGCGTGCAGGCGAACCAGATTCTCAACATCCAGACCATCGCCGGCTCGAAGTTTAAGTTTACTTCCGCCGATCCGGGTGCGCCGTACTTTTCCGGCAACAACGTCGCCGGCACCCTGAGCTGGGTGGATGCGAACGGCCAGGCAAAGACAGTGAGCGGCGTGATCAGCCGCCTGTTCAAGACCAATGGTGTGGTGAACGGCCTGTTCTTCTACGCCTTCGGCAATACGCAGCTCGTCGGCGACGGCGCTACGGATACGGCCGAGACCTCCTACCTTCTGGTGCTCGACCCGAGCAAGTTCGCTGCCGGGAATACCTATCGCAGCAGCTCGGACCCGGTCGATACGGCGCTCAACAAGTTGATCGTGCCCAACAGCGCGCCTGTCGCGGTGAACGACACGGCCACGGTTACCAAGAACGGGACGGTAACGGGCAACGTGCTCAGCAACGATACCGATGCCAATTACGACACGCTGACCGTCTCGGGATTCAGCGTCAATGGTGTCAGCGCAACCGCGGGACAGACCAAGACCATTACCGGCGTCGGCAGCATTACCGTCAACGCCGACGGTACGTATGCCTTTACCGCGGCCAACGGCTACACCGGCGCGGTGCCGGTGATCACCTACACGGTCAGCGACGGCCAGGCCTCGTCATCCGGACGACTCAGCATCGGCATCACGCCAGTGAACAGCGCCCCGGCCGGCGCGAGCAAGACGATCACCATCAACGAAGATTACGGTTATACCTTCGCGGTCACCGATTTCGGCTTCACCGACGCCAACGACAATCCTGCCAACACGCTGTACGCGGTGAAGATCGCGACCTTGCCGGGCGCGGGGACGCTGACGCTGAACGGCGTGGCCGTTACCACCGGACAGGAAGTGCTGGCGACCGACATCACCAAGCTCAAGTACACGCCCGGTGCGGACGGCAATGGCACCGGCTATGCGAGCTTCACCTTCCAGGTGCGGGACAACGGCGGTACCGCAAACGGCGGCATCGATCTCGACGGCACGCCGCGGACCATGACCTTCAATGTCACGGCGGTCAACGATGCGCCGCAGGCCGTGGCCGACACGGACATCGCAGTCGAGCAGGGCGGCGTCAACAACGGCACGGCCGGCAGCAACCCGACCGGTAACGTGCTGACCAATGACACCGACCCGGATGCGGGCGACACCAAAACGGTTTCTTCGGCAGCAAGCGCGGCGCAGGCTGCCACCGTGGTCGGGACGAACACGGCGATTACGGGCGTCTACGGTACGCTTACCATCAGCGCGTCCGGCGGCTACACCTATACGGTGAACAACAGCAATCCGGCTGTGCAGGCGCTGCGCCAGTCCACCAATACGCTGACCGACACCTTCACCTACACGGTCGCCGACGCCGCCGGCCTGAAGTCGTCCAGCAAGCTGACGGTGACGATTCAGGGTGCGAACGACGCGCCGGTCGGGAAGGGCGATTTTGCGCTGGCCATTTCGAGTACGACTGCGTCCGCGAAGGTGAATCCGAGCGGCAATGTGCTGAACAACGATACCGATGTGGACGCAGGCGATAACAAGGCGGTCACGCAGGCGAGTAAGGGACAAACGCTCGCCGCCACTCCAGTGGACATCGGCTCCGGGTCGACCGCCCAAGGTGTCGAGCATGAAACGTACACGACGCTCGACTTGGGTCAAGGTCTGGGCAATGTCAGCGTCAACGATGCAGTGACAGGAACCGGGGTGCCGCCAGGGACGACGATCCTGTCTAAGGACAATTCAACTAAAACAGTCACTCTCAGCCAACCGGTCGCGCTGCAAACTGGCGACAGCATCACGGTCAAAGGGACCAGCATGCCGGTCGGGACAGTGTCGGGCAAGAGTTCGACTGTCGTTGCCATTTCGTCGACCGCCGGCACCATTACGGCCGGCATGGCGGTCTCGGGCAGCGGCATCGCAAACGGCACGACAGTTTCGTCGATTGTGAACAGCGGCGGCTACAGCTTCGTCACACTGAGTAATGCACTCACTGGTACGCTTGGTACCGATCTTGTATTCGGTAGCAGCGGCACGTCGATTGCCGGCGACTACGGCACCTTAGTGCTGAAGCAGGACGGTTCCTATACCTACACGGTCACCTCTACTGCGTTATCGAGCGGCTCTACTTACTACGATTACTTCACGTACAAGGCGCAAGACAGCGGCGGGCTGACTTCGACCGCAACGTTGAAGGTACAAATCAATATTTCGAATACCGCGCCGCCGACCGCCGTCGCGGATACCAATTCGATCGCTGAAAATGCCGCGACGATCACCACAACGTCGACGAGTGGGGTGCTGAGCAACGACACGCTTTCCAGCGGCGGTTCCAATAAAGCCGTTAGCAGCGCCTGGGCAACCAACGATAGCGCCCCGACCGCGGTGACCAGCGGCGGCGTCACGCTCACCGGTCTGTACGGCAGTATTCTGATCAAAAGCGACGGCAGCTACACCTATACGCTCGACAACAGCAATGCGACCGTCGATAAGCTCAAATCCGGCCAGTCACTGAGCGACCAATTCGCCTATCGGATGACGGATTCGAATGGCGGCGGGTCGAACGCCACCCTGACCATCACCATCAACGGCGCCAACGACGCACCCGTCGGCGTCAACGACACCGCCACGGCAATCGAAGCCGGCGGTACGGCAAACGCCAGCGCAGGATACAACCCGACCGGCAACGTGCTGTCGAACGACACCGACGTCGAAGGCGACAGTCTCTCGGTCGCGGCGATTACCGGCGGTACTGTCGGCGTGGCGAAGACCGGCAGCTATGGCTCGCTCACGCTGAATGCGGACGGCAGCTACAGCTATGTGGTCGACAACAACAACGCGACCGTCGAGGCGCTCACGCCCAGCCAAAGCCTCACCGATACCTTCACGTATGCCGTCAGCGACGGCAACGGCGGCACGTCGACGGCCACATTGACCGTGACGATCAATGGCGCCAACGACGCGCCTGTCAACACCTTGCCCAACAGCTCGCCTTTGGTGGCGGAGAATGCGTCGAGCGCCATCTCGGGCATCTCGGTCGCCGACGCGGACGACAACGACACGACCGTGCAGCTTTCGGTTGTGAACGGCACACTGAACATCGGCAATCTCAGTAGCGCCACGCTGTCGGCCGGCGCCAACAATTCGGCGACCTTGACCCTGGCCGGCACCAAGGCGCAAGTCAATGCCGCACTCGGCACACTGAGTTACCGGGGCGTCACCGATTTCAGCGGCACCGATACCTTGACGATCAAGTCGGCCGATGCTGCCGGTCTGGCCGATACCGATGCGCTGAACATTACCGTCGTCCCAGACAGCCGGGCGCTCGCCGTGACCGGCACCAGCGTCAACGAAGCCTCACCCTATGCCTTCTTTACCGTCAACGGCGCCACGGGCCAGAAAATCTCGCTCGCGCTGGGCAGCACCGGCAATGGCGCAGGCAACGCGAGCAGCGGCCAGGACTTCGCCCCGGGGATCGAGTATTACGACGGCAATGCCTGGGTCAGTTATACCGGCGGCCTCATGGTCATGCCGGGAAGCTCCATGCTGGTACGCGTGGCGGTTCTCAACGATGCCGTCTACGAGGGTCCGGAAACGTTCAAGCTGACGGCCTACAACAAGAACGGTACCGGCTATGCCGGCAGCAGCACCATCAACGATGACGGCACGGGCGGCATTTATCTCGACACGAACACCACCGGAACACCCAACGTCGCGTCCGACGCCAACTATCCGGCTTATCTCGACGACGACCGCTCGCTCGCAGTCAACGACATCGCAGTAAACGAAGCGTCACCCTACGCCGTGTTCACAGTATCGGGTTATGCCGGCCAGAAGGTCAGCCTGGCGCTCAAGAGCGGCACCGCCACGGTTGGCGCCGACATCGGAACGGCACTGGAGTACTACGACGGCAATGCCTGGCACGCCTATGACGGCACGTCGGTGACGCTGACCGGTTCCAGCCTGCTGGTTCGCGCCACGATCACCCAAGACAGCGACTACGAAGGCACGGAGACCTTCGGCCTGGTGGCCACCAACCTCGGAGGCGGCAGTCCGGTGCTCGGCATCGGCCGTATCAGCGACGATGGCACCGGCACAAAATTTTCCGGCACGGTCACCGGCAGCACGCCCGATACAAGCGGCTCGAACCTCGATGACGATCGCGCTCTGGACGTCAGCAGCCTCGTCGTGAACGAAGGTTCGAACTACGCCGTCTTCACCGTGACCGGCAACACCGGCGAGCAAGTCTCGCTCGCCTTGTACAACGACAGCAGCAACGGCACGATCGCCGGCAAGGCGAACATCAACGCCGCTCAAATCCTGCAGGTATGGAGCGGCACGCAATGGGAAAGCTACGACGCCGCCAACCTGCCCGCCATCCAGTCCGGCAACACCTTGCTCGTGCGCGTCGACATCACAGCCGAGCAGGACACCGTCTATGAAGGCAAGGAAGACTTCCGTCTGGTCGCCAGCTATGCCAGCGGCGATACATCGCGCAGCGCAACCGGCACGGCCAGCATCATGGACGACGGCACCGGCCAGAAATTTCCGGGTACGGTGACTACGATCAAGCAGACCGCGAACAACGTCACCACGGTGAGCAGCAGCACACCCGACAGCTCGACCACGAGCCTGGACGATGATCGCGTGCTGACGGTCAGTTCGCCGTCGGTCAATGAGGCCTCCGACTACGCGGTCTTCACCGTCACCGGCACGCCGGGCTTGAGTGCCACACTGCAGCTGGTGGAAGGCAGCGGCAGCGGCTATGCCAACATCGACGAGACGCAGACACTGCAAGTCTGGGACGGCAATGCCTGGACGAACTACAGCGGCAGCATCAGCTTCTCTGGTAGCGGGACGGTGCTGGTGCGTGTCGACATCGCACAGGAACACGACCAAGACTTCGAAGGTCCGGAGACTTTCCAGCTGCGCGCCAACTACACCTCGGGGGACACCGCACGCACGGTCAACGGCACGGCCACCATTCGCGACGACGGCACCGGCATCAAATATCCGGGCACCATCACGAACGGCGCTCCGAACACCGACGGCACGACGCTCGATGACGACCGCACGCTCAGCGTCAGCAGCCCGACGGTGAACGAGGGTTCGAATTACGCCATCGTGAGCGTGTCCGGCGCAGCCGGCTATGCCGTCTCGCTGCAGCTGATCGAGGGCAGCGGCACTGGCTACGCCGACATTGACCAGGCACAGACGCTGAAGGTCTGGAACGGCACCGCCTGGGCGGACTACAGCAACAGCGTGACGATGCCGAGCGGCGGCACACTGCTGGTGCGCATCGACATCACACAGGAACAGGACGCGACCTACGAAGGTGCCGAAACGTTCCAGGTGAAGGCGACCTATCTGACCGGCAACAGCGGCAATGCGACCGGCACGGTCAAGATCATCGACGACGGCAGCGGCACGAAGTATCCAGGCACCGTCACCAGCGGCACACCGGATGCTTCCACCAGCAATCTGGACGACGATCGTCCGGTCGTGCTTGCCACTGTGGCCGACACGGCGAGCGCCACTGAAGCCGGCGGCGTCGCCAACGGCACCTCAGGCACGGATCCGAGCGGCAACGTGCTGGCCAACGATACCGGCAACACGATCACTGTCGTCAAGGTGCAGGCGGGCGGCAACATCGACGCCGGCGCCCGCACGGTCACTGCATCGAGCACCTCAGGCTCGGGCGGCACCACGCTCACCGGCACCTACGGCACGCTGGTCATCGGTGCGGATGGCAGTTACGTTTACACCGTCGGCAACAGCAACACTACGGTGCAGGCCATGAAGCCGGGCGACACGCTCACCGACACCTTCAGCTACCAGGCAAAGGATCACTTCAACGCGACCTCGGACAACACGCTGACGATTACGCTGCACGGCGCCAACGATGCGCCGGTTGCTTCCACGCTCGGTACCCGGAGCGCAACCATCGGTACCGCACTGTCGACGATCACCGTCGCGGCATTCACGGATGTCGACAACGACAGCCTGACCTATTCCGCAACGCTCGCCGACGGCAGCGCACTGCCGACCTGGCTGAGCTTCGACGCGACGAATCGCACTTTCAATGGCACGCCGGCCGCAGATGCCGCCAGCAGCTATAGCATCAAGGTCACCGGCAGCGACGGCAGCGCAAGCGATTCACTTACCTTCACGCTCAACGTCAACACCCCGGGCGGCCCTGCCGCCGCCGCAGACACCGCCTCGGCCACCGAGGCCGGCGGCACAGCCAATGCAACCCTCGGCTTCGACCCGACCGGCAATGTGTTGGACAACGACAACGGCACTGCTATCACCGTGGTTAAGGCGCAGACCGGCAGCAGCATTGGCGGCAGCGCCAGGACCGTCGATGCATCCAGCACTTCCGTTTTGGGCGGCACGACCTTGACTGGCACCTACGGCACGCTGGTCATCGGCGCCGACGGCAGCTATGTCTACACTGTCGACAACAGCAACACTACGGTGCAAGCACTCAACAGCGGCGGCACGCTGACGGACACCTTCAGCTATCGCATCAAGGACGGCAACAATGCGACCTCCGACAGCACGCTGACGGTGACGGTGCACGGTGCCAACGATGCGCCGGTCGCATCCACGATCGCCAGCCAGACAGCCACAGTGGGCAGTCCCATGACGACGGTGACGGTCGGCGCCTTCACCGACGTCGACGACAACACGCTCACGTACAGCGCTACTCTCGCCAACGGCAACGCCCTGCCGGGCTGGCTCACCTTCGACCCCGCGACCCGTACCTTCAGCGGCACGCCGACGGCCGGCGCCAACGGCACTTACAGCATCAAGGTGACCGGCAGCGATGGCCAGCTTGCTGACACCGTCACCTTCAACCTTGTGGTGAGCAACCCGGCAGCCCCGGCACAAACGATTGCAATCTCGTCCATGACCAAGGACACGGGCGCTTCGAGCACAGACTTCATCACGCACGACGGCACTGCCAACCGCACGGTCGGCGGCACGCTGAGCGCGGTACTGGGCACCAATGAAGTGGTGCAAGTCTCCTTTGACGGCGGCACCACCTGGCACACGGCAACCACCAACGGTACCAGCTGGACCGTCGACGATGCCGGTGCGCACAATGGCGACTGGACCATCACCGCGCGCGTCGTCAACACGGTGTCCAATCAAAGCGGCACGCAGGCGACGCAGAACGTGGTACTGGACAGCACGGCACCGAATGCGCCTACCGTCGACAGCCTGGTTACCGACAGCACCGCGCCTACGCTGACCGGCCACGCAACGCTCGGCAATGGTGAAAGCCTTACCGTCACGGTGAACGGCGCGACCTACGCGGTAACGCCGGCTGGCGGAAACTGGACGCTGAATCTGGCGACCGCACAGCCGGCCGCCGGCTCGTTGGCGACGCTGACGGCCGGCCACTCATACGAAGTGGGCGCCGTCATTACCGATACTGCAGGTAATACGGCTCACGATGCGACATCGAACGAGTTGACCATTATTGCCGCGCCGACGCCGACGCCGACGCCGACGCCAACGCCAACGCCGACGCCAACGCCAACGCCAACGCCAACGCCGGTACCTGTGCCGACA
>SPQI01000033.1 GCA_004570315.1 Oxalobacteraceae bacterium OM1
GTCCGCATCGTTGACGCCGAGCGGGTAGCTGTCGAGCGTCGTGATTTCCGGCGGCTTGGGCGCGCCCGAAGCCGTCGCCTCGGCGTTGACGATCCGCTCGATCGAGGCCAGCACGCGCTTGCGCACACCAGGGTCATAGGTACGCACGTTCAACTTGATGAGGGCCTCATCCGGAATCACGTTTTCCTTGGTGCCCGCCTGCAGCGAGCCGATCGTGACGACAGCGGCTTCGTTCGGGGAGAGTTCACGCGAGACAATCGTCTGCAGCCGCATCACCGTTGACGCCGCCATTACCACCGGATCGATGCTTGCCTGCGGCATCGACCCATGCGCGCCACGTCCGAACAGCCGTATCTGCAGGCTGTCGGCAGCCGATGTAATGGTTCCCGTCCGCCCGGCGACATGACCGGCCGGCCCTACCATCACATGCTGGCCGAGCACGACCTCGGGTTTCGGAAAGCGCTGGAAGAGACCGTCGTGGATCATGGCCTGTGCGCCCTCCGCCGTTTCTTCCGCCGGCTGGAACACGGCCATGAGCGTCCCCTGCCATGACTGGCGGGCCTGCGCCAGCAGCTTGGCGGCGCCGGCCAGCCAGGTGACATGCAGGTCGTGGCCGCAGGCGTGCATGACGGGAACGATGTTGCCGTCCCGATCCCTGGCGCTGACGGTGCTGGCATAGGCAAGCCCGGTCGCTTCCTTGATCGGCAATGCATCCATGTCGGCCCGCAGCATCACGGTGGGCCCGTCGCCGTTGCGCAGCAACCCGACCACGCCGGTTTTCCCGACCCCGGTGGTGACCTCGAAGCCGGCGGCGCGCAATTGCTCCGCCGCCAGGCCGGCGGTACGGGTTTCCTGCATCGAGAGTTCCGGGTGGGCATGGACGTCGGTGTAGAACCGTTCCAGGTCCGGCAGCAGCGCTTGCAGATCAACGAGCGCTTGATGCGCGGCATGCCTCGACTGCTCATTCATGCTGTGGCCTTGCCCTTTCCGGCCTGTAGCAAACCGGTATTGCAGCCGCCACCTGTACCGGTTGCGGCTGTCGCGTAGGACCGCAAAGCGTCGTCGTCGCGGACAACGTGCCTTCTGCAAGGACAGCCCAATCCAAGCTTCGTTCCGGCAGGTTGGCGTTGTCCTCAGCGTTGACGCGATTCGCGACGGGGGCGGCGCGTACTCTGTCGGTCGCCGCCAACGCCGCTTTTCACGCAAACAAGGGACGCAAAACGTATCTAACCGAAGCGGTGCATCTCGGGTGAAGGAGCGGGCTCCGCCGCCACCGATACAGCACCGCAAACGAAGATTGGCATGAGGCGACAACGACACTGCGCCCAGGAGTGTTCCCCATGAGTCTATTCCGCACCAAGAACATCGATGCCATGCTTGCCGTGGCCCGGGATGACGGCCTCAAAAAGGTACTTGGCCCGATCGATCTGGTCATGATGGGCATCGGCGCCATCGTGGGCACCGGCATCTTCGTGCTCACCGGCACGGGCGCGGTGACAGCCGGCCCGGCGTTGACCGTGTCCTTTCTGATCGCGGCAACCGCCTGCGGATTCGCCGCGCTGTGCTATGCGGAATTTGCGTCGGCGATCCCGGTCTCCGGGTCCATCTATACCTACAGCTATGCCGTGCTGGGCGAAATCGTCGCATGGATCATCGGCTGGGATCTGCTGCTGGAGTATGGGCTGGCCACGTCGGCCGTGTCGGTCGGTTGGTCGGGGTATTTCCAGTCCTTGATCGCCGGCTTCGGCCTGTCCCTGCCGGTCGCGCTCACCGCAGCACCGGGAGCGGTGCCAGGTGTCCACACCGTCCTGAACCTGCCCGCCTTCCTGATCATGCTGGCGGTTGCCTGGGTGGTGTCGTACGGGGTGCGCGAATCCGCGCGCATTACCAACCTGATGGTGATCATCAAGGTTGGCGTCGTGCTGCTGTTCATTGCCGTTGGCGTCTGGCACGTCAAGCCGGCCAACTGGCAGCCGTTCGCGCCGTTCGGCGCCGCCGGCGTGTTCAACGCGGCGGCGCTGGTGTTCTTCGCCTTCATCGGTTTCGATGCGGTCACCTCCGCGGCGGAGGAAGTGCGCAATCCGCGCCGCGACCTGCCGATCGGCATCATCGGCTCGCTGGCGGTATGCACGGTGCTGTACATTGCCATGGCCGCGATCATGACCGGCATCGTGCCGTTCGCCAAATTTGCCGGCGTGGACCATCCGGTCTCGCTGGCCCTGCAGTATGCCGGCCAGACCTGGGTGGCGGGCTTCGTGGACGTCGGCGCAATCCTTGGCATGACCACGGTGATCCTGGTGATGACCTACGGCCAGACGCGCATCATCTTCGCAATGTCGCGCGACGGCCTCTTGCCCGAGCGCCTCTCGTCGGTTCACCCGGTGCATGCGACGCCCTACTTCGCCACCTGGATGGTCGGTATCGTGTTCGCGGCCATCGCCGCGTTCGTGCCGCTGAACGTGCTCGCCGAGCTGATCAACATCGGCACGCTGAGCGCCTTCGCGCTGGTGTCCATCGCCGTGTTGGTGTTGCGCCGCACGCGCCCGGACCTGCCGCGTGCATTTCACTGCCCCGGCGGCCCTGTCGTGCCGATACTGTCGGTCGCCTTCTGCATCTTCCTGATGGCGCATCTGCAGGCGCTGACCTGGATCGCCTTCCTGGTCTGGCTGATCGTGGGGCTAGCGATCTACTTCCTGTATGCGCGCCGCAATGCCGTGCTGCACAACCATGGCGGCTGAGGTCGACCGGTCATGCCCGTTTCGATGCCCCGTTGCCGCCGCTCAGCAAGCCCTCGAATGCCGCGGCCGGCACCGCCGGCGAGAAGAGGAAGCCCTGTCCGTAATCGCATCCGGCATGCGCCAGGCAGTCGCGCTGCTCCGTCGTCTCGATGCCTTCGGCGATCACCTCCAGCCCGAGCTTGTGTGCCATCACGATGATGGTTTCGGCGATGGTCCGGTCAGCCGGGTTCGAGGCGATATCGCGCACGAAGGAGCGGTCGATCTTGAGATAGTCGATGTGGAAGCGCTGCAGATAGGCCATCGATGAATAGCCGGTCCCGAAGTCGTCGATCGCCACCTGGATGCCGGCATCGCGATAGAACAGCAGCTTCTGCCGGACGTGCGGAGAAGCGTCGAGCAAGGTGCCTTCGGTGATTTCGATCGCGATATGGTGGCCGGCGTGCCCTGCCTGCACGAGCGCGTGCAGTTTGTCGGTTGCCGCGTCCAGCATGGCGAATTGCAAGGGCGACTGGTTGATCCCGACCTGGATCGCGGAGCCGTCGTGGTCGCGCCATGCCTGCGAATGGTGGATGGCGCGGTCCAGCACCCAATCGCCGATCTGCCCGATCAGGCCGGCCTCTTCCGCCAGGGGAATGAACACGGCCGGCGCGATATCGCCCAGGTCGGGATGGCGCCACCGGGCGAGCGCCTCGGCCTTGACGATCCGGCCGTCGGACAGGCGCACGACGGGCTGGTAGTGGACGTCGAGCTCGCCGTTGCTCAGCGCCCGCCGCAGTTCGCTGGTGATCTGCAGGCGCCGATGCGCCATGTCGTCCAGTTCCCGCGTGAAGTAGCGGAACTGCTGCTTGCCGCTCGCCTTGGCGGCATACATGGCCTGGTCGGCCTTGCGCAGCAGATCGGGCGCCAGGCTGGCATCGCCAGGATAGAGCGCGACGCCGATACTGGCCGAGATGTACGCCAGCTCCCCGTTGATGCGAAACGGCGAGGTCAGCTGTTCGAGGATCTTCTGGCAGACGAACTCCACATGCCGCGGGCCGTCGAGCCCGACCAGAAGGACCGTGAATTCATCGCCGCCGAGGCGCGCGACCGTATCGGTGTCGCGCACGCATCGCGCGATGCGCTGCGCCGCTTCGATGAGCAGCTGGTCGCCCGCCTCATGTCCCAGCCAGTCGTTGACCTGTTTGAAACGGTCGAGGTCGATGAACAGGAGGGCCAGCTGCTGGTTCGAGCGGCGCGCCCTGCGCAATTCCTGTTCCAGCCGCTCGCGGCACAAGCGCCGGTTCGGCAAGCCGGTCAGCGGATCGAGGTTGGCATGCCGCCACGCCAGTTCCTCGGACTCCTTGCGCACGGTGATGTCGCTGATGGTGCCGGTCATTGCCAGCGGTTTGCTGTCGGCGTCCCGGGCCACGATGACGCCGCGGACGAGCACCCAGCGCCACGAGCCGTCGTCGGCGCGCAGCCGGTATTCGCACTGGTAGGTGGGCACGAGGCCGCGCAGGTAATCGTCCAGGCATTTGCGCATGCGCGCCCAGTCATCCGGATGCGCATGCCGCCTCCAGTCCACCAGGCCGTCGCCGTTCGGCACATTGGCCCAGCCGAACAGATTCTTCAGTCCACCGGACACGGTGTAGACGTCGCTGGCAATGTCCCAGTCCCAGACGGCCTCGCCTGCGCTTTCGAGCGCCAGGTTGATGCGCTCTGTCAGGATGCGCAATTGCTCACGCGTGCGGCGTTCCTCGGTGATGTCGCGATTGATGACCTGCACGGCCGGTACGCCTTCCCAGCTTACCTTGCCGGCAATCGAATGGACCCACACCGAGCTGCCGTCGCGGCGGCGCAGTTCGAACTCCACTTCCGGCGTGCGCCCGTGCTGGAGCACTTCGTCGGCACGCCAGTTGAGCAAGTCATGCAGGCGCGGATCGACGACGTCGAAGGGCGATTGCCCCACCAGCGATGCGACATCGCCGGCGCCGAGCAGGCGGGCACCGACTTCGTTCGCGTAGACGTAACGGTTGCCGGCGATGACGACGATGCCGGCGGGACTGAGCTCCGTGAGCTGGCGATAGCGTTCCTCGCTGGCCTTGAGCGCGTCTTCGATACGCTTGCGGCGCGTGATGTCGACCGACATGCCGACGACGCTGGCGGGCTTGCCGTCGGCATCGCGCTGGACCGTGCCATGCGACCACAACCATGCAACACGCCCGCTGGGCAGCCGCACGCGATATTCGAGCTCGAAGTCGTCACCGACAGCCAGGGCTTGGCCGAGCTGCATTTCCACGTTGACCAGATCGTCGGCGAGGATCAGGTCCCGCCATTGCGCTTCGTCAAGCGTGGTCGGCTCGCCCGGAAGCTCCAGGATACGCGCCATCACGGCGCAGATGAGGACCGTATTGTGGTGCAGATCGCGCCGCCAGCTCCCGAACCGCGCGGCACGGGCGGCGGCGGTGTAGACGAGTTCGTGGGTCCGTTGAACGAGCTCCTGCTGGCGCAGCGCAGTCACGTCGCGGACTTCGAGCAGCGTCGTGCCGGCCCCGCCCGGTTGCAACGGGCTGATACGGCAAGCGGCATAAAACGGCGGCTGGTTCCGGCGGCAGAACACCGTGTCGAATTCGCGCGTCCCGCTCGCCGCGCCGGACAGCGCTTCGTGCAGGCGGCAGTGACCGGAGTTGCACGTCGCCGACTGCTCGGAGCCGTCCACGTGCACGAGATCATGCAGCGGCATTGACTGGATTTCTTCGAGCGACACATCGAGCAGGCGCAGGAGCGTTGCATTGGCGTAGTCGCACATGCCCCTGGCATTGACGATCGCCATCCCGATGGACAGCGCATCGCATGCCTGGGACAACGCAACAGGAGCGCGGCCAGCGGCGTCTTCTGCGCCGGCATCATCGTGTTTGCGTCCGCGGCCCTCCACCATGGCGTCCCTTCAAGTCGCTCTTACCTTGCATTCTTCGTAAATGGAATGGCTGCGGTGACGATGTAGGTCAAGAGCTGTTGCGGCTACGGCCACCTGCAAGCCCTTCGGAATGACATTCCCGACATACACGTTCCACGCTGCAACGGTTCGTGAAGCAGCGAGCGGGCCGAGCCGCCGCGCCGCGTGTCTGCAAAGTCAATTGACGAATCTCACCCGTCAATCGTCGACGCGGCGAGCCCCATTGGGGGAAGCAACACGCCAATTTATATTGCTCGTGGAGCTTGTCCACGTCACTCGTTCGTTCAGCGCATCGACGGCCGGTAAATCGTGGCGGGGTCCAGACCACAGACAGCGAACAACAACATTCCTACATCGGAGACACCCTATGAAAATACGATTTGGCCCCGCGATGCTCAAGCTCCTTCCCGCCCTCGCCTTACTGGCGGGCGGCGCCGAGGCGATTGCCTCCACCCTGAACCAGAATGCTTCCTGGACCATCGACCGGGCCGGCACCACGGCCAAGTACCGCGTCGTGTCCTACGGCGACTCGATCTTCGCCGGCTACAACGGCTCGGTCAGCAGCGCGGCGAAGTATGCGGGTCCCGTGGTGCAAGCGGAGTACCTGTCGGCGGTGTGGAATGCCGATATCGAACAAGTGCGCCGCACCAAATCGGGCGCCGTGGCTTCGGACGTCTACAACAACAAAATCGTGGCCGAGCGGTCCTACATGCAGAGCAGCACGACGCGCGTGGTCGCCTTCGAGATGTGCGGCAACGACGGTCTGCAGGCCCGCACCGCCTTCAAGAACCAGAGCGGCACCTGCGACACCTCGGGGCTGGAGACGGCGCTCAGCAACTGCAAGACCTACGTGGCGAAAGCGATGGACTACATCAACGCCAACGCGTATGCCGGCACCAAGCTGAAGATCATCTCCAACCTGCACTATCCGGGCTATGCCGCCGACAATGTGCAGAGCTCCTGCAAGAGCGCATCGACAGGGACGACGGTCAATATTCAGAACACGCTCCTGCCCTATATTGCAAAGATGAACTTCGCGATGTGCGACCTTGCGCGGCAGAAGGGTTTTGCCTGCGCCGATTCCTTCGCGCAATACATGGGCGCGGACTATGACAGCAACGGCGACGGCAAGGTGGATTCAGATGCGTTGCGCTACGTCGCGGGCGAAACCGAAGCGGACTACGTCAATCGCATCACGACGACGCTGCGTTCGACGATCCGCGATGCCAACACGCACTTCGTCTCGGCAAGCAGCAGCTATGACTACATCCAGTCCGACGACACGCACCCGACCTACACTGGAGGCACGATCACTGCCGGCCTGTTCGGCAGCAGCACCGGCAGCGGTGCGCCCCGCTACACCTCCTTTACAGGCGGCAAGAGTCCGATCTGGAATCAGTACGGCCACGAGCGCCTCGGATGGGGATTGTCGGTCTCCAATCCCGCAGCACCCTGAGGCCCGGGAGCAGTAAGCCATGAAAACGCCACGTCGCTCTGGCCGCTCGCCGGCCCAACCGGTCACCGCCCGGCGCGGCTGGCGTCCGTCCTCCGGTTATCTCGCCGTTGCGGTCGCACTGGCCGCAGTCGGCATTGTTCTGTTGACGTCGTCCGGCGCCACCGGCAGTGCGGAAGCGCCCGCAACGGCGTCAGCGCCGTCAAGTTCGTCGAGCGAAACCTTCGTCACCTGGACGCCGCCGCCGTTGCCCGCAGCCACGGCGCAGGAGGCGTCGCCGCCCACGCCGGAACAGCATGCGGAGGGCGATGCCGACCCGACGCGCGACCTCTCGTTCTATGTTGCCCGCGGGGAGAAACCGACCATGCCTGAAGTCATCGAACGCCTGCACCAGGCCGGCATCCACACCGGCCTGGGCGCCTTCTCGCCGCCGGGAACCCGCCCGCCCCTGGTCGGACTCGCGGTGCCCGAGGACTTCGAGCTGCCGCCCGGCTACGTCCGCCATTACCAGGCGACCGACGACGGCCAGCGCATCGAGCCTATCCTGATGTATTCACCGGACTACCAGTTCGTCGACGCCGCCAACCAGCCGATTCCGATTCCCAAGGATCGCGTCGTGCCGCCGGAACACGCGCCGCCCGGCCTGCCGATCCGACGCATCGTGGTCCCTGCCCCGACGGAGCCGCGGTGATCCGGCCGCCACGAGTCCCACGCTGGTTGGCGATGCTGGCCGGCATCGTCGCGAGCGCCGTGATGGCCGGGCTCTATGCCCGCGGCGGCATGGGCTGGCTGCTCGGCTTCATGTTCCTGGTGCCATGGCTCGTCGTGCTCGACGCCAGGCGTACGCTCGCCGGCACGCTGCTCTGCGCCTGGGCGATGGCGGTCGCGTTTACCG
>SPQI01000351.1 GCA_004570315.1 Oxalobacteraceae bacterium OM1
CGTTGCCGATGTGCGGATACGTGAGCGTGACGATCTGGCGGCTGTAGCTGGGGTCGGTAAGAATTTCCTGGTAACCGGTCATGGCCGTGTTGAACACGACTTCGCCGATCGTATGACCGGGCGCACCGATTGAAAAACCCTGAAACACTGACCCATCTGCGAGCGCGAGGATGGCCGGAACTGATTGGCCGGAGAAAAATGGCAGCAAGGGTAACTCCTGAGATGGTTACCGCCGCTGCGCCGCGCCAGAACTCGACCGTCGACCGAACGCATTTGCATCGGTGTGGAGGCGAGTTTGGGACGTGGAGGGGATGGGGTATGCGCTACGGCGGGCTGATTTGGTTAAACCCAGCGATTATAGCCGAGTCAGCCCCTGCCTGCAAACCCGCAGGCCGCCGAAAATGATGAAATTGTCAGCGCCCCGCGGCGGCGAGGCGCATTATCGAAACGATCAGGCGCCCAGTGCGGCGATGCCGGCCTTGGCAATCTGCACGTCTTCCGACGACTTCACGCCCGACACGCCGACCGCGCCGACGCACTGTCCGTTCACCATGACCGGCACGCCGCCTTCCAGCATGCCTTCCAGGACCGGGGCGGTCATGAAGGAATAGCGGCCGTTGTTGATCATGTCTTCGTAGATCTTGGTTTCGCGGCGGCCGAGCGCTGCGGTCTTTGCCTTGGCCGGCGCGATGCTGGCCGAGATCGGGGCGGCGCCGTCCAGGCGCTGCAGCCACAGCAGGTTGCCGCCGTCGTCGACGACGGAAATGGTGACGGCCCAGTTGTTGGCCTTGGCTTCGGCTTCCGCGGCGGCGGCGATTTTCTTGACGTCTTCGAGACTGAGAACGGGTTTGGTCTGCATGTGGCCTCCTGAAAAGAAGGCAGGATTGTACGTCAGCGCCGGAGCGACTGCTGGCGCTCCGTCAATGACGCGCCTGGTTGAGCATGAGATCGACAAGCGGTCGCAGTTCGACCGACAGCCGGCCGATATGCGGCAGCACGTCTTCCTGTCGCCCGTCCTTGATCCATTGCAGCAACGTGGCAAGATCCGGCATCGCGGGGTCGCTGCGGTCCTTGCCCTTACGACCTTCCTCCAGCATGGCTTCTTCCTGCGGGCCGATCACGCCGGTCACCCCGCCTTCCAGTCCGAGGATGGCACGCACATGCGCCTGGTCCATCATCGATTGCAGGCTGGTCGATACCTGGTCCAGGCCTTCGCCGACCAGCGACGCCATGCCGCAGGCAGCGGTGACGGCCATGCCCTGCCCGCCTCCGAGATTGGCCGCGGCGATGGCGCGACAGACGCGCTCGGCGAAGGCGCGGGCCGATTCGAAGCCGATGCTCGCCGTGGCCAGCGTGAAGCGCGCCGGCCCGGATTGCGCGACGAAATCGGTCTGGCGGATGGTACGGTAGAGCAGCTGGCCGACGACATCGACCACGGTCGCTGGCACCTCGAAACCTGCCGCGGGCGCTTTCGCTCCGAGGCAGACGTCGAGCACGACGAAATTGCGCTTGTGCTTGAGCGCAGCGGCCAGCAGCGGCTCCGCGTGCGCGCGCAGCCCGTCCACGGACTGCGTGCCGCCCGAAGTCGCGCCGGTGCGAACGAGCGCTTCCAGGCTGCGTTCGAAGTCCTGCTGGGTGGTGACGAGCTTGGCGAGCACATCGAGGCGCGACAGCAACTGCGCCGTGCCGATGCCCTTGGTGATGAGATCATTGGCGCCGGCTGCTTTCGCGCGTTCGCGCTCGGCCGCTTCGTCGCTGCCGGACACCACCACGACCGGCAGTTCGCGGATGCGGCTGATCTTGGAACCACGAATGCGCTGGAGCAGCCCGTAGCCATCCAGCTTGGGCATGGTGAGATCGGTGATGACGACGCGGATGTTGGGATCGATGAGCAGGGTTTCCCAGGCCTCTTCGCCATCGAGCGCCTCGCGGAACTCGAACATGCCTTCGATTTGCTTGATGAGCGTGGCGCGGACGATGCGGGAGTCGTCGGCGATGAGAACGCGCGGCTTGACCGGGATGTCCATCGATGTCGGTTATCAGACGAGGCGGAAAGACAAGCATACCTTCAAGCAACCAATTTTGACAGCCCGATACGATTGCCTTACATTGGCCTTGCCCCGGCAGCATGCTTGACGCCATGACAACACCCGCACACCCGATTCCGACGGCGCTCCGCGCCGTGCAACTCGCACTCCTCTGCGGCGCGCTGTTGCTCGGCAATGCGGACCGTGCATGGGCCGACGCGGCCGAGATGAACGTCCCGCCGCCGCCGCGCACCAAGCTGCAAGAATTGACATCGCGCGCTTCGGAACTCGTGTTCGGCGCGATGGGCATGCTCGGCATCCGTTACAAATACGGCGGCAACGGTCCCGAAGGCGGCCTGGATTGCAGCGGGCTGGTGCGTTACGTATTCAAGGAAGTGCTCGGCATGGAACTGCCCCGCACGTCGGAAGAAATCAGCCGCGTGGGCGAGAAAATCGACACCAAGGATCTGCAGCCCGGCGACCTGGTGTTCTACAACACGCTGCGCCGCGGCTTCTCTCACGTCGGGATCTACCTCGGCGACAACAAGTTCATCCATGCACCGTCGGCCGGCGGCGCGGTTCGCATCGAAAGCATGGACATCAGCTACTGGAAGCAGCGCTTCAACGGCGCGCGCCGCATCAGCCAGCCCGAACAGAATCCGAACTGATCAGAGTTCGCGCTTGGCCGCGAGCTTGCGCCTAATCTCCGGCAAGGCTGCGCTGGCGGCCTGTTCGCCCGCCAGGATTGCCGTATTCCGCCCCGGAAAATCGTTGCCCTTCATCGTGCCCAGGCGCGGCTGGATCACCACGTCGGCGTCGCGCAGCTCGTAGTGATTGATGCTCTGTCCCATGATGGCGAAGGTCTGCAGCAGCACGTCGAGCGAGCTGGACGAAGGCTGCGCGTCGGGCTGCGAGGAGATATTCACCGCAATGACGAAGTCGGCACCCATCTCGCGCGCGAAGCGTACCGGCACCGGCGATACGAGACCGCCATCGACATAGTTGCGGCCGTTGATCTGCACGGGCTGGAAGACGCTCGGCACCGCGGACGATGCGCGTACCGCGACGCCGGTGCTCCCTCTGCGGAACAGAATCGGCGCACCGGTCTGCAGGTCGGTCGCAACCGCGCCGAACGGGATCTTGAGCTTTTCGATCGGCTGGTTGCCGACCGCCTTGTTCACATAGTTCTGCAGCGCCTCGCCTTTCAGGACGCCGGTCGCCTTCGCGAACAGCGGCACCGACCAGTCGGAGATGGTAGCTTCGTCCATCTCGAGCGCCATCTTGTGCAACGCGAAGCCGTTGTTGCCGGCGGCGTAGAGCGCGCCGACCAGGCTGCCGGCGCTCGTGCCGACGACGATGTCCGGCACGATGCCCTGGGCCTCGAGCGCCTTGATCACGCCGATGTGCGCGAAGCCGCGCGCAGCGCCGCCGCCGAGCGCAAGGCCGATCTTGACGCTGCGCGCGATTTTTGCCGGCGGCGCGGGCTGCGCCTGGACGGGTGGCGCCACCGGTGTGGCGGCCTGCGTTGGAGATGGTGTGACGTTCGTGCGCGGCGCGGAACCGCAACCGGCGATCAGGAATGCAAAAGAAACAAGGATGCTGCGGCGCAGGTGTTGCATGAAACGACCTTGGAAAACGGAGCAGGCATTGTAGCGGAAGGCCTGGTCCGGCGCGGGCTGCAGTCGGCTTCAGCGCACTTCAGTCGCCCCAGACCATCGTGCGCGGAAACCGGACAGTGAATGTGCTGCCCTTGTCGGGCTCGGACTCGATGCCCAGCATCGCGTCGTGCCGCAGCAGCACGTGCTTCACGATGGCTAGGCCGAGGCCGGTTCCTTGCGTTTCGCGGGAGCGGCTCTTGTCGACGCGGTAGAAGCGCTCCGTCAGTCGGGCGATATGCTCGGGGCGGATGCCGATGCCGTTGTCACGCACCGAGAATTGCGGTCCGGCTGCCGTATCCTGCCAGGCGATGTGGATCTTGCCGCCGGCCGGTGTGTAACGCACGGCATTCGACGCCAGGTTGCCGAACGCGCTGCGCAGTTCGTCGGTGCTGCCCTTGATGTCCGGGCCGGCCATCTCGACAGTGATCTCGTGGCGTCCTGCGGACAGGGCTTGCGCTTCCTGGTGAATCTTTTCCATCAGCGGCCGGATCATCACGTGTTCGGGCCGCAAGGGATAGTCGAGCGACTCCAGCCGCGTGAGCGTCAGCATATCCTCGACCAGATTCTGCATGCGCTGGCCCTGCTCCATCATCAGCTTGAGGTGCGCCATGCGCGTCTGCGGTTCGAGGTTCGGCTGGGTCGACGCGATTTCGAGGAAGCCATTGATGACAGTGAGCGGCGTGCGCAGTTCGTGCGACGCATTGGCGATGAAGTCGCGCCGCATCATCTCGATGCGTTCCGATTCGGTGGCGTCGTGGGTGACGAGAATCTGTCTGCGGTTCTCGAATGGAATGATCTGCACGATGAGCTTGCGCTCGCGCAGCGACAGCGTGAGCGGCTGATCGTAGCGGCCGAGGATGATGTAGTCCATGAAGGCCGGACTGCGCACGAGGTTGGTGACGCGCATCCCCTTGTCGCGGTCCAGCATGAGGCCGAGGTGCTTCTCGGCCGCGGGATTGCACCACTCGAGGAAGAGCACGTCGTCCATGATCACGACGCCGTCGGGCAGCAGGCTCATCGCCTGACGGAACCGCGCCAGCCACTCGGCCAGCTCGGCCTGGTTGCGCTCGTCGTCGCGGCGCAGCTTGTAGAGGCGCGAGAAGATGTCGGTCCATGCGCCCCAGCCGTCGGGCAGCGCGCCGCTGCTCGGATTGTCGAGCCAGTCGGCGAGCTGATACAGGTAGTGCAGTTGAACGGCAAGGAAAACGCACAATCCGATCACTGCCGCAAGCAACCCGGCAAGCGGACCGAGGAAGTACCAGACGACGCCGGCAGCGGACAGCATGAGGCCGAGCCGCAACCCGGCCGGGATCCAGAAAAGCAGGCGAGGATTCATCAGGAAACGGTCATTTCTCGGAAAGCATGTATCCTACACTGCGCACCGTCCGGATCAGGGAATCGGCTTCCTTCAGCGCCTTGCGCAGACGCAGCACATGCACGTCGACCGTGCGCTCTTCGATCACCACGTGATCGCCCCACACCTTGTCGAGCAGCTGGCTGCGGCTGAACACCCGCTCGGGATGCGCCATGAAGAATTTCAGCAGCTTGTACTCGGCATGGCCGATGTCAATCTTCTGCCCGTCGAGCATCACCGAGCAGCTGACCGGATCGAGCGTGACCAAACCGGCAGTCATCAATTGTTCTGCATGCTCAGGCGTCTTGCGGCGCAGCAGCGCCTTGATGCGGGACGTCAGCTCGCGCGGCGAGAACGGCTTGGTGATGTAATCGTCGGCGCCATTATCGAGGCCGGCGATCTTGTCCTCTTCCATGCTTTTGGCGGTCAGCATGATCACCGGCAGCTCGTGCAGCTGGCGGTCGGTGCGGATGCGCGAGAGCAGGCGCAATCCGGTCTGGTCCGGCAGCATCCAGTCGAGCAGCACCATGTGCGGCGTGCGGCGCTGCATGAATTCCCAGGCCTCGCCCGCCGTATGAACGACGTAGCTGTTCCAGCCCGCTTCGCGCACGGTGAAGGTGACGAGCTCGGCGATCGCCGGCTCGTCTTCGACGATGAGGATGGTGGTCTTGTCAACGGCCATGTTCAGATTGCGCTATCGAGCTTGGTGTAGACGTAGGAGGTGTGGCGGATGTCCTTGCCTTCGACGACGTAGATCACGTACTCGGCGATGTTCTTCGCGTGGTCGCCGATGCGTTCGAGGGCTTTCGCCACCCATAGCGTGTCGAGCGCGGCCGAGATGGTTCGCGGATCTTCCATCATGAAGGTAATCATGGTGCGCATGATCGCACGGTATTCGTGATCGATCACTTCGTCTTGCGCGATGATGCGCGCGGCCTGCTTTTCGTCGAGACGGGCGAAGGCGTCGAGGGAATCGTGCAGCAGGTCGGCGGTATTCCCGGCGATCACGCGCACCGACTCATAGTGGTTCAGGGTGCCGGCCGGGCCGCGCTCGTGCAGCTCCTTCGCCGTACGCGCGATCTTGGTCGCTTCGTCGCCGATGCGTTCGAGATCGGTGATTACCTTCAATGTTGCCATCACGGTGCGCAGGTCGTTGGCGGCGGGCTGGCGTTTCACGATCAAATGGCTGCAGGCGTCGTCCAGCGTGACTTCGAGACGGTTGACGTTTTCGTCCCCCTTCACGACCTGCTCCGCCTGCACCACGTTGCCGGTGCGGAAGCAGTTGATCGCGTCGTTGAACTGGTTTTCGACGAGGCCGCCCATCAGCAGCACCTTGGAGCGGATGGTTTCGAGGTCCGCGTCGAACTGTTTGGAAGAATGGTCGCCGGGCATGGCTTCTCCTTGAGGTTGTGCGAATCGCGGGTCAGCCGAAACGGCCGGTGATGTAATCCTGCGTTTCCTTCTTGTGCGGATTCATGAAGATCTGGTCGGTCTCGCCGAACTCCACCAGTTCGCCCAGGTACATGTAGGCAGTGTAGTCCGAGCAGCGGGCTGCCTGCTGCATGTTGTGGGTGACGATGGCGATGGTGTAGTCCTCTTTCAGCTCGTGAATCAGTTCCTCGATCTTGGCGGTGGAGATCGGATCGAGCGCGGAGGTCGGTTCGTCGAGCAGCAGCACGTCCGGCTTCACCGCCACGCCGCGCGCGATGCACAGGCGCTGCTGCTGGCCGCCGGAGAGGCTGAGACCGCTCTTGTTGAGCTTGTCCTTCACTTCCGTCCACAGGGCGGCCTTCTTCAACGCCCATTCGACGCGCTCGTCCATCTCGCCGCGCGAGAGGTTTTCGTACAGGCGCACGCCGAAGGCGATGTTGTCGTAGACCGACATCGGGAACGGCGTCGGCTTCTGGAACACCATGCCGACCTTCGCCCGCAGCATGTTCACGTCCTGGGACGGCTCGAGGATGTTGCGGCCGTGGTAGAGGATCTCGCCTTCGGCGCGTTGCCCCGGATAGAGGTCGTACATGCGGTTGAGCGTGCGCAGCAGCGTGGACTTGCCGCAGCCCGACGGCCCGATGAAGGCCGTCACCTTTTTCTCGTGGATGTCGAGGTTGATGTTCTTCAGGCCCTGGAAATTTCCGTAGTAGAAATTCAAGTGCGAAATGGCGAGCGTCACCTTTTGGGGCGATTGTGCGAGAACGGCGTTCATTGGTTCGGTACCTTCTGGCTGAACAGCGTACGGGAAAGGATGTTGAGCGCGAGCACGCTGAAGGTGATCAGCAGCGCGCCGCCCCAGGCGAGCGAGCGCCAGTTGTCGTAGGGGCTCATGGCGAACTGGAAGATCACCGCCGGCATGTTGGCCAACGGACGGTTCATGTCCATGCTGTAGAACTGGTTGTTCAAGGCGGTGAACAGCAGCGGCGCCGTCTCGCCGGAGATGCGCGCCACGGCGAGCAGTACGCCGGTCACGACGCCGGCCTTGACGGCGCGCAGGCGCACCATCATCGCCACCTTCCAGCGCGGCGCGCCCAAGGAAAACGCCGCTTCGCGCAGGCTGTTCGGCACCAGCTTCAGCATGTTGTCGGTGGTGCGGACCACGACCGGAATCGCGATCAGCGAGATGGCGAAGGTGCCGGCCCAGCCGGAGAAGTGCTTCACGTTGGCGACGTAGATGGCGTAGACGAACAGGCCGATCACGATCGACGGCGCCGACAGCATGATGTCGGTGACAAAGCGCGTGACATGGGCGAACTTGTTGCGCTCGCCATACTCGGCCAAGTACATGCCGGCCAGGATGCCGATCGGCGTGCTGACCAGAGTCGACAGGCCCACCATCAGCACCGTGCCCACGATCGCATTGCGCAGGCCGCCGCCGGCGTCGCTGCCCGGGGCCGGGGTGTCGTGCGTGAACAGCATCGGCGATACGGCGCCGAAACCCTTGACCAGCAGCGTGGCCAGGATCCACAGCAGGAA
>SPQI01000420.1 GCA_004570315.1 Oxalobacteraceae bacterium OM1
CATCGAACCGGAGGAACTGGTTGCGAACGTGAAGGCGCTGCTGCGCCTGGGCCGGGTGGAACGCGAGCTGCGCGAAGTGGCGCGCCGCAAGGACATCTTCCTCGCCACGCTGGCACACGAACTGCGCAATCCGCTGGCACCCATCCTGACCGCGGTGGAGCTGCTGGGCCTGCTAGACCCGGAAGCGCCGGTGGAGCGCGAACGCGTGCGCCACACCATCCTGCGCCAGACCCGGCACATGATCCGCCTCGTCGACGATCTGCTCGACGTCTCGCGCATCACCAATGGCAAGATCGAGCTGCGCCGCGAACAGGTGGAACTGCGCAGCTTCGTGCACGCCGCCATCGAAACGGCCGCCGCCGCCATCGAGCAATCGCACCACGTGCTCGACGTGGAGTTGCCGCAGGAAGACGCCTGGATCGCCGGCGACAGCGTTCGTCTCGCGCAGATCGTGGCGAACCTGCTGAACAATGCCGCGAAATTCACGCCGCCAGGCGGCCGCATCCGCCTGCAGGCCGCGGTGCGGGACGGCAGCGTGACGATCGCGGTGAGCGACAACGGCATCGGCTTCTCCTCCGAGCAGGCCATCGGCATCTTCGAACTCTTCGTGCAGGCCGGCCATGTTCCCGAGCGCGTCCAGGAAGGCCTGGGCATCGGCTTGTCGCTGGTGAAGGGATTGGTGGAACTGCACGGCGGCAGCATTCAGGCGCGCAGTGGCGGCGAAGGCCAGGGCAGCACTTTCGAGATCACGCTGCCGCTGGCGCCGGCGCAGGCTCCGGTGGCCGGCCTCGAGGCCGAAGCTTCTGCCTCGCCTGGCGAACCGCATCGCATTTTGGTGGTGGACGACAATATCGACGGCGCAGAAATGATCCAGGCCCTGCTGGAGCAGCAAGGCCATCGCGTCGAGGTGCGCCATACCGCCCTCGAAGCCATCGAGGCGTCCGGCAGCTTCGTTCCCGACATTGCCATCCTCGACATCGGCCTGCCCGACATGAGCGGCCTGGAACTCGCCGCGCGCCTGCGCGCCGCGCATGCCGGCCGGCGGTTGATGCTGATCGCCCTCACCGGCTATGGCCGGCAGGACGACAAGGACAGCGCGCTCGGCGCCGGCTTCGACCTGCACCTGACCAAGCCGGTCTCGTTCGAGGCGCTTGACGCCGCCATTGCGCGCTTCACGCCGGCAGCGGCGGCCTGAGCGCGCACTGCCCGCTTCAGCGCAGCTGATTCTGCAGGAAGGTATAGGTCAGCGCCCACATCTGCGCGCGCTGCGCATTGTTCGCTGCACCGGCATGACCGCCTTCCGTGTTTTCCCAGTACAGCACGTCGTGCCCCTGCTCCAGCATGCGCGCCACCATCTTGCGCGCATGCGCCGGATGCACCCGGTCGTCGCGCGTGGACGTGGTGAACAGCACGCGCGGATAGTGCTTCTCCTTTGCGACGTTCTGGTAAGGCGAATACTTCGAGATGTAGGCCCATTGCTGCGGATCGTCGGGATCGCCGTACTCGCCCATCCATGACGCGCCCGCCAGCAGATGGCTGTAGCGGTACATGTCCAGCAGCGGCACTTGGCAGACCACGCCGTTGAACAGATCGGGCCGCTGCACCATCACCGCGCCGACCAGCAGGCCGCCGTTGCTGCCGCCCATGATGCCGAGATGCTTCGGTGCCGTCAGCTTGCGTGTGACGAGGTCTTCGCCCACGGCGATGAAGTCGTCGTAGGCGCGCTGGCGATTTTCCTTCAAGGCCGCCTGATGCCAGCGCGGGCCGAACTCGCCGCCGCCGCGAATGTTGGCGAGCACGTACACGCCGCCGCTGTCGAGCCAGCCGCCGATGATGCCGCTGTAGGTCGGCTTCATTGCGATCTCGAAACCGCCGTAGCCGTACAGCACGGTGGGATTGCTGCCGTCGAACTTCGTGTCCTTGCGCATCACGACGAAGTAAGGCACCCGCGTGCCGTCCTTCGAGGTCGCTTCGTATTGCGCGACGGTGTAGGTTGCGGCGTCAAAGAAGGCGGGCAAGGACTTGAGCTTCTCGCGCGCATCGCTGCCGGCATGGCCGAGGTAGAGCGTGTCGGGCGTGAGGAAGCCGGCGACCTGCATGAAATAGTCGTCGGAATCGAGCTCATCGACTTCCTGCAGCGCGACGCTGCCGATCTCCGGCGTGGCCACCGCGCGGCGGACCCACTTGCCCTGCACGCGGCGCAGCTCGGTCACGCGGCTCTTCACGTTGTCGAGTTCGTTGAGCAGCACCGCACCGCGGGTGTGGACCACCTTGGACAGCGAGCGGGTCGGCGTGGGCACGAACAGCAACTCGAAATCGCGCGCGCCCTGCAGGAAGCGCTCCATGCCGATGGCGACCAGGCCGCCCTGCGGATACACCTTGCCGTCGACGTTCCAGTCGGAGCGCAGCTTCAGCAGCAGCTGGTCATGGAAGGTGGCGACGACGGCATCGTCGGGCTTGTCCAGGCGCACGAGCTTGCCGTCGCGGCGCAGGAAAGCCTCGCCGCTGTAGAAGCCGATGCGGCGCTCGACGATTTCATAGCCTTCCTGTGTGTAGTCCTTGGAAGCCGAGACCGCCATGTCCTTGTCCTGCGCTTCATACACGAGCGTCGCTTCGGACAGCGGCGTGCCGCGCTTCCATTCGCGCAGCGTGCGCGGGTAGCCGGAGGTGGTCATCGAACCGGGGCCGAAGTCGGTGGACACCAGCAGCGTGTCGCGGTCGCGCCAGACGGCGTCGCTCTTCGCTTCGGGCAACGTGAAGCCGCCGTCGACGAAACGGCCGGCGGCGGTATCGAACTCGCGCATCACTTGCGCATCGCCACCGCCGCGCGAGAGCGCGATGAGGCAACGCGTGCTATGCGGCAGGCAATGCGGTTCGTGCCACACCCAGTTCTCGTTCTCGTCGCGCGCCAGGCGGTCGAGGTCGATGACGGTTTCCCACTTCGGCTGCGGCTTGCGGAATTCCGTGAGCGTCGTGCGGCGCCAGATGCCGCGCACATGCTCGGGATCGCGCCAGAAGTTGTAGAGATGCGCGCCATGCTTCACGACGGCGGGAATGCGGTCGCGGGAATCGAGCACGGCCTGGAAGCGTTGCAGCAGCGGCGCGTACTGCGGGCTGGCTTGCAACTCCTTCAACGCGACGGCGTTGCGTTCCTTCACCCAGGCAAGCGGCCGTTCTCCGCCGACGTCTTCGAGCCAGCGGTAGGGATCATCGGGCGGTTCGGATTGGGCGTGGGCATTGCCCAGCGCAACCAGTGCAACCAGTGCGGCCAGGGCGGTCAGCACGCCGGCGGCGAGATGATGCAGCTTGCGCATCCTGTCTCCTTGTTGTTGTGGTTCAGCGGTGCGCCATTTTAGCGGCATTGCGAACTTGCTCATCCCGCCTGTCTCTAACCTCTTCACTTCGCAACCGCAAGGAGAGGAAGATGCCTTTGACTCACCCCAACCGCAATCGCAGCCAGGCAGGCGACCGCTTCGAGATCCAGCAGAAGCAGTCCGGCGACCAGCACATCCTGCCGGAAGACGAACCGGCGGAAAGCCCGCATCGTCCGCATCGTGTGAATCGCGAGGACATGCAGAAGATGCGCCCTTCGGATCCCGAGCCGGACGATAAATCCTGAGCTGTCGCGCAGGACCAACGCGGCGCGCCAGGCGATCGACCGAACGCGCGCCGTCGCGCTCCCTGTGCCGTAAGATGACGGGAAAGGAGCGCATTCATGTTTCGTCGTCTTGCCCTCGTCGGCGCACTGAGTTTTTCAGTAGTTTTGCCGCACGCCGTCGCGCATGAGGGATGGCTGTATGCGCAACCCGCCGCGCCGGCCATCGCGCCCTCGCCCTTCCCCTACGGCGCGCCCCCGTCCGCATTCGCGCCCACGCCGACGATGAACGCCACGATGCCGCCGTCGTCCCGCCAGGGACCGCCCGCCGCTACGCTATTCGCCGATCCGTACTTCTATGGCAATGTGCCTCAGCCTGCGCAAGCGCAGCCGTATCGTCATCCGCACCATGGCCGCGACGATCAGTGGCAGCGCGAACGGAATCGCTGAACACATTCATTGCGCAAACAGGAACCAACTCCGGGGGTCGCCGGTCTAGTGGTGGATCGCAACATTTTCCCCGGAGACAGAATGTCAACACCGCTTTACCAAAATGCCGAACTCGATGCCCTGCGCAGTCTCGAAGCCGCCGTGCGCTCCTGTGGGCTGCCGACGATGATGGTGTCCGGCCAGGCGCAACTCGAACGCCTGGCGCGCGCGCTGCAGAGTATCGAAGCCGCCCGTACGGCGGTTCCTGCAGAAAACTGACGCCTTACTCTTCCGTATCCTCGTAGGCGTATTGCCGCAAGAGCGCCAGCGGAATGAGATCGAGCACCCGGTCGTTGGTGCTCTCCAGTTTCACCGGCGGGGCCGTCCCCGCCTCCATCGCCTCCAGCCAGCGCAACGCGCACACGCACCAGTGGTCGCCCGGCTGCAGCCCGGGAAAGCCCCACTCCGGCACTGGCGTCACCAGGTCGTTCCCGCGGCTGACGCTGAAGCGCAGAAAGTCCTCCGTCATCAAGGCGCACACCACGTGCGTGCCGACGTCGTGCAAATCGGTGCGGCAGCAGCCGTCACGGAAGAAGCCCGTGAGCGGATCGAAGGAACACGGCACCAGCGGCTGGCCGAACACATTGCGGGCGGGTGCGGGAGATGCAGCCATGTCGGGTCTCCTTCAATGCGCCGGGGCGACGCGCCGGTCAGGTTGCACGCGGCGCTCGACGAAGGCCGCCTGTCCCGGCATCGCGCTGCGCAGCCGCAGCGCCAGCCCCAGGAGCAGGACACCGGTGGCGATCGCGTAGGCGCTGATCATCACGATGAGCGCATAGGCGCCGGCCGTCGGAAACAGGAAGGTCAGCACGCCGAACGCAATCGAGGCCAGCGCGTGCAGCACCAGCATCCACTCGCTGCGCAAGGTCTGCCGCAAGCGCAGCGCCATCACCAGCTCCAGCACGCCGCCGACCATGGCATTGGCGCCGATCAACAGAATCAGGACGAGCACCGTGATGGCCGGATGGAACAGCGCGAGCATGCCGGCGCCGATGGCGGTGAGCCCGAGCACCAGAGGTATCCACCAGTCATGGCTTGCCTTCCGGTTCCGTACGGCGAGTGCCACCCACAAGGCGCCGCCCAGCAAGGTATAAGCAATGAAGAGCGCGGCCAGTCCGATCCACGTCAGGCCCGGCCAGAGAAACGCGAGTGCGCCGAAGGCAATGGCGGCCGCGCCGCGCAGCGCGAGCATCCACCACGCCCGTCGGAGAAGTACGTTCATTGCGAGAGGCTCCTTTCGCCGCGATGGACGGTACGCGACAACGCACGGCGCGCGCAACTCGCATGCCAGTCGGCCCTCTAATGGAATGAGCGGGGATTCGGCCCTCGAACGCGTAACGGCTACAACGGCATGTAGCTTCTGCACGGCGCGAAGACTGATCTGGCGCAACAAGTCCGTACAGCTTTTGCCTACCCTCAATGACGGCAGGCAAGCTTCGCGGCATCCACGCAACAGGGCGTGATCGTGATCGCCACGTTGCTGGAGTTTGCACCATGCCGCTTCTATACTGGATTTTTGTGCAATGCAGTGCAGTGCAGCGAGGTCATCATGGAAAAACACTTGGCGCAACCGGCCGGCAAGCAAACAGCCTTCCTGGTATCACATAAACGGGCGGCTGGGCTCAGTCGCGAGCAGGTGTCTCGCTGTATCAACATCTGGGCCAACGTCTATGGACTGCGCGACGATTCGCGGAGCGCGGATCTGCGCGTGCCCACTCGTCCGTGGACCGGACGCAAGCTGCCCCGCCGCATCGACTGACTGCGGCGGCTAGAGCCGCTCCACCTGCTCGGCGTGTTCGGGCAGCCACTTCTGCAGGATGTTGTACACGTCGCGGTCGAAGCGTTGCTGTCCGCGCGCGAGCAAAGCGTTCACCCCGGCGCGGTCCTGCGCCGATCCGAGATACGCCCAACCGTCGACCACGTGCAGCGTGTCGCCTTCACGCAGTCCCACTGCGCCGTCGTACGGCCATGCTTGCAGGCGCCAGGGCGCCAGTGCCGCGCGCACGCGTTCGTCGTGCTCCTGCAAAGGCTCGCGTCCCGCGCAGCCACCGAGGCATTTGCCGACCTGGCTGGCAAAGCAGGGTTTTCCGGCACGCGCGCCCTTGGCCTTTTCGAGGCCCAGCAGCACGTGACAGAGCTTGTGCTCGTCCGCCAGCGCACGCAGGGCATCGCCCGCCTTGCGGGCACTCCCGAACAATCCGTACAGATCGGGATCGTGGCAGAAGAACAGGTCCTCGGTGTCGGTCAGCATCGCCTGCAGCCTGCCTTGACGATGTAGCAATCGCCATGCCCGGACTTCCTGGTTGTCGCGCAACAGCTGGTTCTCTGCCGGCATGAGCCGCTTCACCAGCTCCGCTTCCTTGAGCAGCGCGCCGAGTTCGCCGGCCGTCTCGATGTAGTCGATGCGCTCCACTTGTTGCGAGAGTTTCTGTTCCTTCGACGACATGTGGTCGCCGCTGAAGTGCTGCAGCACGCGGCGGCGCAGGTTGTTCGACTTGCCGATGTAGAGCGGCAGCGCATTCTCGCCATAGAACAGGTACACGCCGTGCGTCGTCGGCAGCCGCTCCACCTGCAGCGTATCGAGGCGCGACGGCATGGTCGGACGACTGACCAGCTTGCCGACAGCGGCGTCGAGCTGTTCGGTCTCGTGCGTCTCGTGCAATTGCCGCCAGAATTGCCAGATCAGCTGGGCATCGCCGAGGGCGCGGTGGCGCTCGGTGACTTCGAGGCGATGGCGTTCGGCGATCGCGTCCAGGTTGTGACGCGCGAAGCCGGGGAACAGCTGACGCGAGAGGCGCACGGTGCACAGCACCGGCGGCCGGAAATCGTGGCCGAGGCGCCGGAATTCGTTCTTGAGGAAGCCGTAGTCGAAGCGGGCGTTGTGCGCGATGAAGAGGCGGTCGGCCAGGCGCGCGGCGACGCTCTTGGACAGCTCGGCAAACGTCGGCGCATCCTGGACCATCTCGTCGGTGATGCCGGTGAGCGACTGGATGAACGGCGGGATCGGCACCTCGGGATTGACCAGCGTGCTCCATTCGCGCACGCCGTCCTCGTCCACTTCGATGATGCCGATCTCGGTGATGCGATCCTCGGTCGCCGCGCCGCCGGTGGTTTCGAGGTCGACGAAGGCCAGGCGCGGAAAATTGCGAAGCGTACTTGCTGCCATCACCATCGCTTCCGGAGGCGGTAGTCGTGCGCGGTCACGATGCGCGTGGCGCCGATCAGGCTGTTGAGGCCCATTACAAGTTGGGTAAGCAGATGACCCGGCAGTTGCCACACCTGCCCCAGCGGCGCCGGCACGCCGGTAGCGGCCGTGATGACGGGCGCAACCCATTCCGCCTCGGACGTCACGTCGAGCAGGATGGTGCCTTCGCTATCGGTGTGCAGGTAGATTTCACCGCCGTGGACGAGCAGGAAGCAGATGCCCTGCCCGACCGGATTGAGCTTGTCGATGGCGCGACGCAGGTCGTAGTTGTAGCTGTCGATCCACGCCTCGACATCGTAGGTGGTGTGCAGCGGGATCCAGGGACGTTCGGGAAGCGGTTCGATGTCTGCCATGGGGGTGTTTCGTGTACCGAGTGGGGCAGCATACACGAAAGCCGGCCGGCCTTTTCAGCCTGCCGCGGACCATGCTGGAACGTCAATGCCGATGGCCGTCGACGTCGATACTGCCGCCGATGCGGTCGAGGATTTCGTTGGCGCGCCGTTCGTGTTCGCCGTCGGGCGTGGCGACCACCAGCTTGAAGGTGCCGCGCCAGTGCGGCGTGTCATTGTTGTAGGCGCCGGTGCGCTCTTCCAGGCCGAACATTTTCGAAATCGGTCCCGGCGCCGGGCCCTTCCCGGTGTCCTTTTCATCCAGCACGAAATTGCCCACGGCCGGGCCCGATTCATCGGTGGTGGCGGTC
>SPQI01000270.1 GCA_004570315.1 Oxalobacteraceae bacterium OM1
TAGTCGGTGTAGTCGCCGATGTCGCACGGCAGGCCGAGTCGCACGTCGCTCTGCCGGTAGAGGGCGCGGCGGAATTCGTTTTCGCGCTCGCTGCCGGCACGCAGGCCGGCCGACAGCATGGCGCGCAAGGCGCTGCGCTGCTCTGGCGTGGCGGCCATGAGCTCTTCCATGGTGCGCAGGCCGACGCCGTTGAGCGCGGCGACGTCGAGCACCGCATCGCCGATGGCGGCGCCGAGCCGCCAGTCGGGATCGCCTTCCAGCTTGAAGCGGCCGTAGGGCAGGTTCTGGATCGGGAAATCGCCGGCCGGATCGTTGGCCGATTCCAGCCAGCTCGTCAGGTCGGCGGCATGCGTGTCGTTCACACTCTGGAGCGTGCTCATGCGGTCGTGGTTCCTTTCTCCGCGAACTGGCGCTCATGCAGGAAGGCGGCGTGCTTGGGCGCGCGCTTGGTCTTCGACCACTCTTCCAGCATGTCCCACTTCACTTCGTTGAGCTTCACCAGCTGCGCTTCCTCGGCCGTGTCCGGACAGGCCAGCTCGACGCGGTGCCCGTTCGGATCGAAGAAGTAGATCGAGTGAAAGATGCCGTGGTCGGTGACGCCGAGCACGTCCACGCCGTTCTTCTCGAGCTGCGATTTGAATTCGAGGAGCTCGGCGCGATCCTTCACCTTGAAGGCGATGTGCTGCACCCACGCCGGGGTGTTCGGATCACGGCCCATCTCGGGCTGCATCGGCAGCTCGAAGAAGGCGAGCACGTTGCCGTTGCCGGCATCGAGGAAGACGTGCATGTAGGGATCGAAGGCGCCGGTGGATGGCACATGGTCTTCGGCGATCGCGAGGACGAAGTCCATGTTCAACATCTTCTGGTACCACAGCACGGTTTCCTTGGCGTCCTTGCAGCGGTACGCCACGTGGTGAATGCGGTCGAGCTTCATCGCGGTCTCCTCGCCGGGGGCTCAGGCGTTTTCGGTCTGCAGGACGCCGCGGCGGATCTGGTCACGCTCCATGGACTCGAACAGCGCCTTGAAATTGCCTTCGCCGAAGCCTTCATCGCCCTTGCGCTGGATGAATTCGAAGAACACCGGGCTGCCGAACACCGATTGCGAGAAGATCTGCAGCAGCAGGCGCTTCTCGCCCTTGGTGGTGCCGTCCATCAGGATGCCGCGGGTCTTGAGGCTACCCACTTCCTCGCCGTGGCCGGGCAGGCGTTCTTCCAGCATCTCGTAGTAGGTCTCGGGCGGGGCCGGGACGAAGGGCACGCCGTTCATCTTCAGCTGGTCGAGCGTGGAACGCAGGTCGTCGGTGAGCAGCGCGATGTGCTGGATGCCCTCGCCGTTGAACTGCATCAGGAATTCCTCGATCTGGCCGCCGCCTTTCTTGGATTCCTCGTTCAGCGGGATGCGGATCAGGTTGTCCGGCGCGGTCATCGCCTTCGAGGTCAGGCCGGTGTACTCGCCGGAAATATCGAAGTAGCGAATCTCGCGGAAATTGAACAGGTGCTCGTAGAAATGCGCCCAGAAGCTCATGCGGCCGCGGTAGACGTTGTGCGTCAGGTGGTCGATGATCTTCAGGCCGGCGCCTTTCGGATTGCGGTCCACGCCTTCCACGAATTCGAAGTCGATGTCGTAAATGGACTTGCCTTCTTCGAAGCGGTCGATCAGGTAAAGCGGCGCACCGCCGATGCCCTTGATCGCCGGCAGGCGCAGTTCCATCGGGCCGGTCGGGATTTCGATCGGCTGGGCGCCGAGCTGCAGTGCGCGCGCGTAGGCCTTGTGCGCGTCCTTCACGCGGAAGGCCATGCCGCAGGCGGCCGGGCCGTGCTCGGCGGCAAAGTAGGCGGCCTGGCTGTGCGGTTCGTTGTTGACGATGAAATTGATGCCGCCCTGGCGGTACAGCACCACGTCCTTGGAGCGGTGCACCGCGACCTTGGTGAAGCCCAGCATCTCGAGCACGGGTTCGATGGTGTTCGGCTGCGGCGCGGCGAATTCGACGAATTCGAAGCCCATCAGGCCCATGGGATTGAAGGCGGTATCGGTCATGGCGGAAATCCTCTGGAAAGGTGGAAAGGAACGGCAAGCCTCGCGCCTGCCGTCCAGGCGTCTGATAAAAGGATATTAGTGCAAAGACAGCGCAATTTTTAACCGATTCACAAGTAAAATGCGGGCGTTTGCGCAAGCTTTTTGCGGAAATACCGCCCTCGGAGCACAAATATGTCGTCCATTACCGTAGACCGCCACGACCTCGAACTGCTCGCCCTACTGCAGCAGGACGGACGCGCCACCAACGGCGCCCTCGGCGAGAAGATTCACCTCTCCACCTCGCAGGTCAGCCGACGCATCCAGCGCCTGGAAGAGGCGCAGGTCATCGGCCAGTACGCGGCGCTGCTCAACCCCGACATCGTCGGCCTCGGCGTCGAGGCTTTCACCTTCATCACGCTCGGCCGCCACGGCGACACCCACGGCGAAGCCTTCGAGCGCGCGGTCGCCGAGATGCCGGAAGTGCTCGAGTGCATCTCGGTCACCGGCGAATGCGATTACATCGTGCGCGTGGTGGCGCCGGACCTCGCCGCGTTTTCGGAATTCATGATGAAGCAGCTGCTGCGCCTGCCGGGTGTAGTGAACGTGAAGTCCAACATCACACTCAAAAAGGTGAAGGCGACGCACGTGCTGCCGCTCGATCATCTGAAGCAGCCGGCACAGACGGCGCGCCGGTTGGTGTTTGCCAAATAGGACGTGCGCGCCGTGACGGCGGACAAGACTGCCCGATCGCATCACATCCGCATCGCAGCCGCATCGCACCTCGTGGCGCGCACGCACCTGCATTTGAGCCAACACAAGCGGCTCGCGCACTCGCCGAAGACAATGCTTGAACGGCGCCGGCCCATCGGCGTGCGCCGCCGAGCCTTATGGAAACTCCAGACCACGCCGAATTCCAGCGCCTGCAGGCGCTGCATTCGCTACATATTCTCGATACCGCGCCGGAGGCCGTGTTCGACCGGCTGACCCGTTTCGCGGTGACCGCCTGCGAAACCCCGATCGCGGCCATCACGCTGATCGATGAACGGCGCCAGTGGTTCAAGTCGGCAGTCGGGCTCGACATTCCCGAGACCGACCGCGCCATCGCCTTCTGCGCGCACGCGATCCAGGGCACCGGCCTGTTCATCGTCGAAGACGCCGCGCAGCACCCCTTGTTCGCCGACAATCCGCTCGTCACCGGACCACCGCATCTGCGTTTCTATGCGGGCGCGCCGCTGCGCATGGCGAGCGGCCACGCGCTCGGCGCGCTGGCAGTGATGGACCGTGTGCCGCGCAAGCTGACGCCGGCCCAGGAAACGACCCTGTTGCTGCTGGCCGAACAGGTCATCGGACACATCGAACTGCGCCAGCAGCGGCTGGACCTGGAATCCCTCGCGCACCAGCTGGAACAAGCCAACGGCAGCCTGATGCGCCAGACCCGCCGGCTGACCGAGGCGCAGCGGATCGCCGGCATCGGCAGCTGGGAATACGACTCGGCGTCCGGCGTGCTGACCTGCTCGCCCGAGGTGTACCGCATGTTCGGGCTGCCGCCGCGCGAGCGCGAAACCACGTTGAGCTTCCTGTCTTCAGTGCACGCGGAAGACCGCGAGATGGTGGAACGCAGCATCGCCGCCACCGTGCTGCACGGCCGGCCGCTGGACGTGCAGCACCGTATCGTGCGCCCCGGCGGCGAGATCCGGCAGGTCCACCAGCGTGCCGAACCGCATCCCGGTCCGGCGGGCAGCGTGATGCTGGCGGGCACCGTGCAGGACGTCACGGACGAGCATCGCTCGCAGCAGGAGCTGCATCTGCTGCGCACTTCCATCGACCGCATCAACGACATCGTCATGATCACCGAGGCGGAACCGCTCGACGAACCGGGCCCGCGCATCGTCTTCCTCAACGCCGCCTTCGAACGCATCACCGGCTACCCGGTCGCGGAAGTGATGCAGCGCTCGCCGCGCTTCCTGCAGGGACGCCGCACCGACCGCGCGGAACTGGACCGGGTGCGCCAGGCGCTGGCCCGGCATGAGCCGGTGACGGCGGAATTCATCAATTACCGCAAGGACGGCAGCGAATTCTGGATGGAAACCAACATCGCGCCCGTGGTCGGACCCAACGGCAGGCTGACGCATTTCGTGGCCATCGAGCGCGATGTCACGCAGCGCAAGCACAATGAAGCGGAGATCGAACGGCTGGCCTTCTACGATCAGCTCACCGGCCTGGCGAACCGCAGGCTGCTGATGGACCGGCTGCAGCATGCGCTGAACCAGGCGCGCCGCACCACGCGCACGGGCGCCCTGCTCTTCATCGACCTCGACCACTTCAAGACGCTCAACGACACGCTCGGCCACGACAAGGGCGATCTGCTGCTGCGGGCCGTCGGCGAACGGCTGAGCCGGCATACCCGCCGCAGCAACACGGTGGCGCGGCTGGGCGGCGACGAATTCATCGTCATGCTCGAGGACCTGCACGCCGATCCGCTGGCGGCAGCCGCCCATGCCGAACTGGCGGCGGAAAAGATCCTGGGCGCCTTCGCGGAGCCTTTCATGCTCGGCGACTTCGAATACGGTTGCACTGCGAGCGTGGGCGTGGCGCTGTTCAGCAATATCGTCAACGACGCCGATGACGTCATGCGGCGCGCCGACATCGCCATGTACCACGCGAAGGCTTCCGGCCGCGGCACCGCCCGCTTCTTCGATCCGGAGCTGCAGGAAGCCATCAGCCGGCGCGTGGCCATCGAACACGACATGAAGGTGGCGCTGAACCAGGGACAGTTCGTGCTGCATTACCAGCCGCAATGGAAGCGCACCGGCGGCATCACCGGCGTGGAGGCCTTGATCCGCTGGCAGCATCCCGGGCAGGGCATGGTGTATCCGAACGCCTTCATCGCACTCGCTGAAGAGAGCGACCTGATCCTGCGGCTCGGCCAGTGGGTCTTGCAGGAAGCGCTCCAGACACTGCAGGCATGGACGCAGCAGGAGGCGACGCGCGGGCTTACCGTCGCCATCAACGTCAGCGTGCGCGAATTCCGCCATCCCGATTTCGCGCACCGCACGCTGCATGCGATCAGCGCGGCCGGGATCGATCCGCGCCGGCTCAAACTGGAGCTGACGGAGGGCCTGCTGATCGAAGACTTCGAGGACGTGGTCGAGACGATGGAGCTGTTGAAGTCGCGCGGCATCGGCTTCTCGCTGGATGACTTCGGCACCGGCTATTCCTCGCTGCGCTACCTGCAGCGGCTGCCGCTGGACCAGCTGAAGATCGATCAGTCCTTCGTGCGGCATGTGACGGAGAGCGAGAGCGATGCGGCGATCGCGCGCACCATCCTCACGCTGGGTCAGACTCTGGGCATGGATGTGATCGCGGAAGGCGTCGAGACGGAACAGCAGCGGCAGTTCCTGGAGACGCAAGGCTGCGACGACTACCAGGGCTTCCTGTTCTGCCGGCCTTTGCCGGCGCAAGCCGTGCCCGAGCTGTGCGCCGGCAGCGGGACCGTCTGACGGCGACGAACGCCGGACGCCCGGCTGGCGAGGTGCATGAGCGTGGACCACGCCATCTTGCGGCGCCCGCATGCCGGCCCGCAGGTCCGAGATCAGCCACAGCGCATTTCCACCAAAAAACATTGCGAAACATCAACGACCCGGCACGCGTCCGCTCCACAATCGTGCGAAACGCCATCCCACGCAGGACGGCGCCAGCGGAAAAGGCAACGGATGAGCAAGAGCGAGACAGTGCGGACCGGCGTTGCCGGTCACGACGAATTGGAAATCTTCCGGCGGGTCTTCTTTTCTTCCCCCGACTACATCGGCTTCAGCCGCCTCGAAGACGGCACCTACATCGACGTCAATCCCGGCTTCGAGCGCATGCTCGGCTACCGCCGCGAAGACGTGCTCGGCCGCACCTCGTTCGACGTGGGCATCTGGCCGGAGGAGGATGCCGAGCAGCGCATCGCCTATGTCGCGCAACTCAAGCGCGACGGCATGGTGAAGGACTATCCGGGCCGGCTGCGACGCGCCGACGGCACGGTGATCGAGGTCGAGGCCTCGGCCAATATCGTCGAGGTGGGCGGCCAGCTGCTGCTGATCGCCATCGTGCGCGACGTCACCGAGCGCAAGCGCGCCGAGCGCGAGCTGCGCGAACGCGAGACGGCGCTGCGCCAGCTCAGCGAAACGCTGGAGCAGCGCGTGGCCGAGCGCACCGCGCAGCTGCAGATCAGCGAAGCGCGGATGCGCTCGATCTTCGAATCCACCTACCAGTTCATGGGCTTCATGACGCCCGAGGGCATCGTCCTCGATGCGAACCGTGCGTCGCTGCGCTCGGTGGACGCCCGGCTGGAAGACGTGGTCGGCAAGCCGTTCTGGGAAGCGCCATGGTTCGCGCAGACGCCGGAACTGGCTGCGTCGATGCAGGCTGCCGTCGCGCGCGTGCGGGCCGGTGAAAGTTTCCGGCAGGAGGTGGTCGTGCCTTTGGCCGCCGGACGGCGGGTGTTCGACTTCGCCATGCGGCCGGTGCGCGGGCCGGACGGCGAAGTGGTCGGCATCGTGCCCGAAGCCGTCGAACTCACCGCCCGCCGCCACGCCGAAGACGCCCTGCGCCAGGCGCAGAAGATGGAAGCGGTGGGCCAGCTCACGGGCGGCATCGCCCATGACTTCAACAACATGCTCGCCGGCGTGGTCGGCAACCTGCAGCTGATGCGGGTGCGCCTGCAGCAGGGGCAGACCGCGCCGCTGGGGCAGTACATCGACGCGGCCGAATCCATCGTCGACCGCGCGTCCGGCCTCACGCATCGGCTGCTCGCCTTCTCCCGCCGCCAGACCCTCGCGCCGCGTGCGGTCGACGTCAACCGCCTCGTGCAGTCGATGGCCGAGCTGCTGCACCGTACCGTCGGCCCGGCGGTGCAGGTGGAGGCGCAGCTGGCCGGCGACGCCTGGAATACGCTGTGCGACGCGCACCAGCTGGAAAGCGCCCTGCTCAACCTCGCGATCAACGCCCGCGATGCGATGCCGCACGGCGGCCGCCTGAGCATCGAGACGACGAACGTGGTGCTGAAGGAAGCGCAGGCGGCGGCCATCGACGGCGCGGTGCCCGGTCCCTTCGTTGCGATCCGGGTCCGCGACGACGGCATCGGCATGGCGCCGGACGTCGCGCAGCGAGCCTTCGATCCCTTCTTCACCACCAAGCCGCTCGGCCAGGGCACCGGTCTCGGCCTGTCCATGGTGTTCGGCTTCATGCAGCAGTCGGGCGGCTTCGTCGCCATCGACTCCACGCCGGCGGTCGGCACCACGGTGACGCTCTACCTGCCGTATCACGACGGCCCGGCCGCGGAGGAATCCGACACACCGCGCGGCGCGCCGCTGCGCCGGCCGCAGGGGGCCGGCAACGTATTGCTGGTCGACGACGACCAGGCGCTGCGCAAGGTGCTCGCCGAGTCGCTGGAAGACGCTGGCTATTCCGTGCTGCAGGCGGCCGATGGCCCGCGCGGCCTGGCCCTGTTGCAGTCCTCGATGAAGATCGATCTGATGGTGACCGACTTCGGTTTGCCGAGCGGCATGAACGGCCTGCAGCTCATCGAAGCGGCGCGCGCCTTCCGGCCCGCCATGGCGACGCTGCTGATCACCGGCTATGCAGAGCGCATCGCGGCGCGCACCGGGCAGGCCGCGGTCGAGGCGGACATCATGGCCAAGCCGTTTTCGCTCGACGCTTTCCTCGCGCGCGTCAACGGCATGCGACCGGCGGAGGCCGGTTGAACCGCGGCGCAGTTAACGAACTTTTACGCGGCCCCGTGTCGAAACACGGAGCGATTCGAAAAAGAAAGTGAACGCATGAAAACCCGCCCCTTGTTCCCTCCGCTCATTGCCGGCACCTGCGCCGGGCTGTTGCTTCTCCCGGCGCACGCCTTCGCCGCGCTGGGCGGCAGCGTGGAGCCGGCCGCGCCCGGCCAGGTCAAGGTG
>SPQI01000020.1 GCA_004570315.1 Oxalobacteraceae bacterium OM1
TCTGGTCGCCGAGGCGCGTGAAGACGTCTTCGAGTTGCTGCGGATTGTTGTAGTCGAGCACCAGCGTGTGCTTGGCGAAGTCTTCCGGCACGCCGGCCGAGGTTGGATTGCCGAAGGTCAGTAGACCGCTGCCCGCTTTGACTAGCAGCGAATCGGCGTGGCCGTGGTAGCAGCCTTCGAACTTGACGATCTTGTCGCGGCCGGTGGCGCCGCGTGCGAGGCGCAGGGCGCTCATCGCCGCTTCGGTCCCGCTCGACACCAGGCGCACCTGCTCAATGGACGGCAGCAGACGGCAGATCTCCTCGGCCATCTCGATCTCGCCTTCGGTCGGCGCGCCGAAGCTGAGCCCGCGTGCGGCTGCATCTTGCACGGCTTTGACGACGTCAGGATGCGCATGGCCGACGATGGCCGGGCCCCACGAGCCGATGTAGTCGATGTAGCGCTTGCCGTCCGCGTCCCAAAAGTAGGGACCTTCGGCCCGGGTGATGAAGCGCGGCGTGCCGCCCACGGAGCGGAATGCGCGGACGGGCGAGTTGACGCCGCCCGGTGTGCTGGTCTGGGCGCGTGCGAAGAGAGTGTCGTTCCTGGATGTCATGCCGTCGAGGAGTCTGAAAGTCAGTTGTTATTGAATGTTATTGCGGTTCGCCATCCGGCTCGCGCGCCCAGAAATAGCGGTCGGGGACGAGCTTGCCCATGCCGAGGCGATGGGCGTTGGAGAGCGCGGCGTGCGTGAATTCCTGCGCCTCGAACACCGCTTCGGGGACCTCCACGCCGTTGGCAAGCATGGCGGCGATGGTGGCCGAGAGGGTAGTGCCGGCGCCGTTGAAGGAGCCCGGCAGCCGCTGCCACGCATCGTTGCGCAACATGCCGGACGCGTCGAACAGGCAGTTCGCGACTTCGTGCACGTCGCCCGGGACGCCGGTCACGAAGACGTATTCGCAGCCCATGTCGATCAGCCGCATGGCGTCTTCGGCGATGAGATCGTCGGTGCTCGGTTCGCGCCAGGTTTCTGCGAGTCGGCCGAGCTCTGCAGTCGAGACGACAAACAGCGTGGCTTGCGGAATCAGGAGTTCGCGGATCGCCACCAGCAAATCTTCGCTTTCCGGTCCCTGGTCGGGCAGGGCGGTGAGGAAAGGATCGAGCACCAGCGGCGCGTCCGGATAGTCGGCCAGGATCTCGGCGATGGCCGTCACGGTTTCGATGCCGCCGACCGCGCCGACCTTGAATGCCGCGACCGGCATGTCCTCGAGGAGCACGCGCGCCTGGTCATCGACCCAGTCGGCGTCGATGACCTGCACGTCTTCGACGCGCGCCGTGTCGCCGATCAGCAGGGAGGTCACCACTGACAGCCCGTGGCAGCCCATGGCCGCGAAGGACGCCAGGTCTGCCTGGATGCCGATTGCCCCGACCGGATCGGTTGCGCCGAAGGTCAGGATCAGCGGGGAAGATTGGTTTTGCACAGCCGGTAGATTAAGATAATCGACTTTGCATTTTACTTGATCGAAGGACGTTCACCGTGAGTGACAACGCAGCAACGAATGTGGAATACAAGACCTGGATGTGCCTGATTTGCGGCTGGGTCTACGACGAAGCGGCCGGCCTGCCCGATGAGGGCATCGCGCCGGGAACCCGCTGGGAAGACGTGCCGATGAACTGGACCTGTCCGGAATGCGGCGCACGCAAGGAAGACTTCGAAATGGTCGCCATCTGATCGCTATATAAATAGGCGTATCTACCTGCAAAGATTTTGCCGGGCGGATGACCGGTGTTGACTTATCGCTAAATTTCGCCGAAAAACGACGTTGATCGAAATCAATCCGATCGTTGTTCTAAAGCATCTTGCTTTTTGTTACAGTACGACCGTATATTGGGCGCACGCTTAGCGAGACCACGTCATGACAACATCACCGGATAACGGCAACCTGAAAATCATGGTGATCGACGATAGCAGCACGATTCGTCGTTCGGCGGAAATTTTTCTCGGCCAGGCCGGCTACCAAGTCGTCCTTGCCGACGATGGTTTCGACGCGCTGGCCAAGATGAACGACCACAGGCCGGCCCTGATCTTCTGCGACATTCTGATGCCGCGCCTCGATGGTTACCAAACCTGCGCCCTCATCAAGAAGAGCGCCAAGTTCCATTCCACGCCGGTGATCATGCTGTCGTCAAAGGATGGCCTGTTCGATCGCGCCCGTGGCGCCATGGTCGGATCCGACGCCTACCTCACCAAGCCTTTCACCAAGGACAGTCTGCTCAAGACGGTGCGCGAACATACCGCCCCGGCACTCGCCAAGTAAATTCCCACGCGAAGGGTCCAACATGTCCACTCAGAAAATCCAGAAAGTCCTCGTCGTCGACGACTCCCCGACCGAACGCTACTTCCTGACCGACATCCTCATCAAGAACGGTTTCTCCGTCTCCACCGCCGAAAACGGCGAAGAAGCGCTGCTGAAGGTCAAGGCCGACAAGCCCCAGCTCATCCTCATGGACGTGGTGATGCCCGGTCAGAACGGCTTCCAGATCACGCGTGCGATCGCCCGCGACCCGGAAACCGAAAACATCCCCATCATCATCTGCACCAGCAAGGGTCAGGAGACCGACCGCATCTGGGGCCTGCGTCAGGGCGCGCGCGACTACATCGTCAAGCCCGTCGATCCGCAGGAACTGCTGTCCAAGATCGCTGCGCTCGCCTGACGCTTCCCATGACGCAGCCGACCATGACTACCAACGCGGACGGCGCCAAGCTTGCCGACGCCGGTGCGCGCCGGACCCGGCTGCGTGAGTTCCAGGCCCAGCTGGTCGAGCGCATGCAGGCCGCGGCCGCCGGCACGGGCAGCCAGGCCAGCCAGCTCGGCATCATGATCGGCCAGACCCGCTGGCTGCTGAGCCTGCAGGAAGCGGGGGAAATCGTTTCCGTCAGCGGCATCACGCCGGTGCCCCTGACGCAGGACTGGTATCTCGGCCTGACGAACATCCGGGGCAATCTGATCAGCGTCGTCGACCTCGCCCGGTTCAAGGGCATGGCGCGCACGCCGATCGACAAGGAGAGCCGCATCATCGCATTCGGCCCCGCGTTGGGTTTCAACGGGGGACTCCTGGTCTCCCGCGTGATGGGTCTGCGCAACGTCGCCGACATGGAAACCCAGCCCGGTGGCGAAGCCGGCTGGTCGATCCAGCGCTACGTGGACCGCGATGCCCAGGTCTGGAACGAACTCAAGCTTTCTTTACTCGTGCAGGATCCGCAGTTTCTGCATGTAGGACTTTGACCGGCCGGTTCGAACCACCGCGCCGCATACCGCAACCAGGAGAGTCAGTAATGGCGTTCAAACTTCCGTTCAAATCCAAAGGGTCCGATGCAGGACATGCCGGCGAAGCCTCCGCGGCAAGCGACGTGCTGGATGCGGGCGGGACCGTTCTGTTCGCCACTGAGGACGCCGAAGTGGTGGAAGCGGTCGAAGTCAAGACCGAGCCTGCCGCGCCGGCGAGCGAGGCGGCACCCGCGGCCAAGCCCAACCTGAACGCAACTTTCATCGGCGACGCGCTGCAAAATTCCGGCGACATTCGCCTTCCGCTGATTGGCCATCTTCCGCTCGACCGCCAGGTCCGCATCCTGCTTGTGATGCTGGGTGGCGCACTGGCGGCTGGTACCGCTTTCGTGTGGCTCAATTCCGGCCAGTCCGTGGTCGCTTCCACCCGTACGCAGATTGCCGGTGACGCGCTGATGCACTCTCAGCGTGTTGGTAAAGCGGCGCCGAACGCGATTCAGGGCAACCTGGAAGCGTTCAAGCAGCTGGAAGAAAGCCGCAAGGAATTCAACCGCGACCTGAACGTGCTGCTGATCGGCGGTGACTACCAGGGCCGTGAGATCGATCGTCCGAGCGCCGAAATGGAAGCGACGCTACGCGAGGCGCAGAAGGTGTGGGCGAACTCCGACAAGGCGGCGGAAACCATCCTCAAGCTCAAGAAGGAGCTGACCGGTTTCGGTGCGACGCTGCAGAAGCTCAACACGCTGTCGCCGGTCCTGCTGGAACTGACCGAGCAGATCGCCACGCTGAAAGCGCAGGGCGGCGCGTCTCCCCGCGAGATTTCCGCAGCCGGTCAGCTGGTCATGTTGACCCAGCGTCTCGGCCGCAGCGCCAACGAATTCCTGACCTCCGAGGGCGTGAACCCGGAAACCGCCTTCCTGTTGGGCAAGGACACCAACACCTTCCGCGACATCACAGAAGGCTTCCTGAACGGCAGCGACGTGCTGCGTCTTTCCGCCACCAAGGATGCTGACGCCCGCGAGCGTTTGCAGGAACTGCAGAAGGCGTTCGCCGAATACCAGCAGTCGGTGGCGAGCATCCTCGGCAACCTGCAAAACTTCATCGCGGCGAAGCAGTCCGAACAGCTGATCTTCGCCGAAAACGAAACGCTGAAGCAGCGTATCAGCACCTTGCAGCAGACTTACCGCGGTGATGAAGACTCGCTGCACTGGACCTTCTGGCTGATGCTGGTCTCCGCCGGCGTCGCGCTGGTGGCCGCTGCCGGCATCGCGCTGGTTCTGCTGCAGGACAGCCGCAACCGCGCCAAGGAAGCCGATCAGCGTCGCCAGGAGGCGGACGAGCAGCGCATGCTCGCGCTGGCCAAGGAAGAGGAGGCGCAGCGCGCCAACGATCAGAACCAGGCGGCGATTCTGCGCCTGATGAACGAGTTGCAGGAGGTTGCGGACGGTGACTTGACGGTGCAGGCGACGGTGTCGGAAGACATCACCGGCGCGATCGCCGACTCGGTGAACTACACCGTGGAAGAGCTGCGCGGCCTGGTCGGCCGTGTGACGAAGACCGCCGAGTTGGTGACCTCCGCATCCAACCAGGCGCAAAGCATTTCCGACGGCCTGCTGGCCGCTTCCCACAAGCAGTCGCGTGAGATTCAGGAAACCGGCCAGGCGGTGCTGGAAATGGCGGTGCAGATTACCGACGTGTCCCGCTCCGCGAACGAGTCCGCCGAGGTGGCACGCCAGTCGGTGACGGCAGCGGACCAGGGCGCCAAGGCGGTGGAAGACGCAATCCGCGGCATGAACGAGATCCGCGAACAGATCCAGGAAACCTCGAAGCGAATTAAGCGGCTCGGTGAATCGTCCCAGGAGATCGGCGAGATCACCGAACTGATTTCGGACATTACCGAACAGACGAACGTGCTGGCGCTGAATGCGGCAATCCAGGCGGCGTCCGCAGGCGAAGCCGGCCGCGGCTTCTCGGTGGTGGCGGAAGAGGTGCAGCGCCTGGCGGAACGTTCCGGCGAGGCGACCAAGCAGATCGGCGCGCTGGTGCGTACCATTCAGACCGACACGCACGACGCCGTGGCCGCTATGGAAAAGTCCACGCAGGGTGTGGTCGAGGGTGCGAAGCTGTCCGACGCGGCCGGTGCCGCACTGGCCGAGATCCGACGCGTGTCGAACCAGCTCGCAGATCTGATTCAGGGCATTTCCTCGGCAACGGAACAGCAGGCGACCTCCGCCAACGGTGTGGCGAAGAACATCCAGAGCATCCTCACCGTGACGGAACAAACCCAGGAAGGTACGCAGCAAACCGCGGAATCGATTCGCGAACTTGCCAAACTGGCGGAAGAACTGAAGAACTCGGTGTCCCGTTTCCGCGTGACCGCCTGACCCACCTCAAGGCCAAGAGCCTGATGCACAAGTGATCCTTGCGGCCGGCCGACCTGGCCGGCCGCATTCCTGATTCCCCGCGAGGCAGCCATGACCACCCCTTCCAACGCCCAGCAAGGTGCCATGCCAACCTTCGACACCGGGCCGCTCTCCTGGGTGATGGGCGAGATTCGCGAATCGCTCAACCGCTCCAAGACTGCACTCAAGGACGCCGCCGGCCAGGATGCCGAAGCCCGCTCCACGAGCCTGCGTCATGCCAAAAGCTACCTGCACCAGGCGCACGGCGCCTTGCAGATGGTCGATATCGACGGTGTCGCGATCATTACCGAAACCGTGGAAGACCTGCTCGATCGGGTCGATGCCGCACAGCTGCCTTATACCGCCGAACTGGCGGAGGCGATCGGCACCGGTTACCAAGCGCTGATCGAATACCTGGAAGAGCTGCTCTCCGGCACACCGCATCAGCCGGTGCGCCTGTTCCCGTACTACCGGGCGCTGCTCGAGGCGCGCGGCGCCGAACGCATTCACCCGGCTGACCTCTTCTTCCCGAATCTCGCGATCCGGCCGCAACTGCCGCCCGGAAGCGGCAAGACGCTGGAGACAGCGGACTACGTCAATCTGCGCAAGCGTTTCGAACGTGCGCTCCTGCCCTTCCTGAAGAGCACCGATACCGCGGCCGAAATGGCCAATGCGGCCGCCATGCGCGACATCATTGGCGAGATCGAGCAGGCGCAGTCGAACATGCAGGTGCGCAGCTTCTGGTGGGTGATGCACGGCTTGGCCGAGGCCGTCGCCGCGGGCAATATTCCGAACGAGCTCTACGTCAAGCAGCTGTTTGCCCGCATCAACCTGCAGATGCGCCGGCTTAGCCAGGGTTCGCCCAGCATTGCGGAGCGCCTGCTGCGCGACGCGCTGTTCTTCCTCGCACGCGCCGCCAATCCTTCACCGCGCGCGCGCCAGATTCGTGCCGCCTACCAGCTCGACGGCCAGGTGCCAGTCGACTACGAGAAGAAACGCTACGGCCAAGTCGATGTCAATGCGCTGGCTGCTGCGAAGGAGCGCCTCACGCACGCCAAGAGCGTGTGGAATCGCATTGCGGGCGGCGACACCAGCGTGGCCGAATCCTTCGAACACGAGATGCGCATGCTGGCCGACGCCGGCAGCAAGCTGAATTCGCCGTCGCTCTCCAAGCTTCTGCGCGAGCTGAAGGGCATTGCGCGGCACGCAGCGCATGCCAAGCCGGGCGATATGCTTGGACTCGAAATGGCGACCAGCCTCCTGTTCGTCGAGAACTCGCTGGGCAACCTCGGCCGACTGAACGACACCTTCACCGAACGGGCGGACGCGATGACCGCGCGCCTGCTGGCAGTGGTCGCCGGCGAGCAGCCGGTCGATTCCGGCAAATGGCTGGACGACATGTCGCGCGAGGCGCAGCAGCGCCAGACCATGGCGGCGCTGGGTGCCGAAATGCAATCGAGCCTGCGCCAGGTCGAAAAGATGCTCGACGAGTACTTCCGCGATCCGGCTCAAGCCGCGTCGCTGGTTCAGCTCGACGGCGTCCTGCACCAGATCGAAGGCGCGCTCGCCGTGCTCGACCAGGACGACGCAGTCCGCACCGTACAGCACACGCGTTCGGCCGTGCGGCGATTTGCCGCGGCAGCCGAAGCCGAAGACGCCCAGCCGGGCGATCAGGCGGAATACCAGCAGGTCGCCCAGAACGTCGGCGCGCTCAGCTTCTTCATCGAGACGCTGCAGCTCCAATCCGAAGCGGCGAAGAAGCGCTTCGAATTCGACGAGGCGCGCGGATTGTTTCAGGCCAAGCTGCTGGAGCGTGATACCGCGCCCGAACCGGTCGTGGAAGAGCCGCTAGCCGAACCGGTCATCGCAGCACCCGCTGCCGAGCCGATTCCGGAACTGAACGTCGAGACGGTCGAGGATGAACTTGCCCGTCACCAGCGCGAGTCCGCCGAGCTGGCGCTCTCGCTGACGGCCGAGCCGGATAATTCTGTGCTGCAGGAGCAACTGAAGGAATCGCTCGAGCAGATTCGCCTGGATGCGGCGCTGGTCGACAATCCCGAAGCCAACGATCGCGCGCAGGCTGGGATCGAGGCATTGAAGCGTCCCGATTTCACTTCGTCGCCGGAAGCCTTGCAGCAAGTGATTTCCGCCACGGTGCCGCAGCAAGCGGCAAGCGAATCGCTGCCGGCAGTGGTGGCACCGGAGAGCGACGAGGCGATCGACGCCGAGCTTCTGGAGATCTTCCTGTCGGAGGCCGAGGAGGTGTTGGGCAATGT
>SPQI01000451.1 GCA_004570315.1 Oxalobacteraceae bacterium OM1
TGAAGATCTTCTTCATTCGCGATGCGATCAAGTTTCCCGACATGATCCACGCCTTCAAGCCCGACCCGGTGACGAATCGCCAAGAGCCCTGGCGCTTCTACGATTTCGTTTCGCAATCCCCGGAAGCGCTGCACATGGTGACCTGGGTGAAGAGTCCGTGGGGCATCCCGGCGAACTATCGCGAGATGGAAGGTTCGGGCGTCAACACCTACAAGCTGGTAAACGACCAGGGCGTGGCGCACCTGTGCAAATTCCACTGGGTGCCGAAGTCCGGCGTGCGCAACCTCACCAGCGAACAGGCGGCGCAGATTCAGGCGCAGGACGTGGGCCATGCGACCAAGGACTTGTATGACGCGATCGAGCGCGGCGACCACCCCGAGTGGGAATTCTGCGTGCAGCTGATGAGCGACGGCGATCATCCGGAACTCGACTTCGATCCGCTGGACGACACCAAGCGCTGGCCGGAAGACAAGTTCCCATTGCTGCCGGTGGGCCGGATGGTACTGAATCGCAATCCGGACAACGTCTTCGCCGAGACCGAGCAAGCGGCCTTCGGCACCGGCGTGCTGGTGGACGGCGTCGACTTCTCCGACGACAAGATGCTGCAAGGACGCACGCTTTCGTATTCCGATACGCAGCGCTATCGCGTCGGGCCGAATTACCTGCAGCTGGCGATCAATGCGCCACAGGAAAAGGCACGCGCGCATACCAACCAGCGCGACGGCCAGATGGCCTACTACGTGGACGATTCCGGGACCGACAAGCATGTGAATTACGAGCCGAGCATGATGGCCGGCTTGAAGGAAGCGCCGCAGCCGGCGAAGGAATACCACCAATGGGTGGAAGGCCATCTCGGGCGCTACCAGACCAGCCGCACGGCCGACGACTACAAGCAGGCGGGCGAGCGCTATCGCACGCTTGAGAACTGGGAGCGCGAGGACCTCGTCAACAACATCGGCAACGATCTGAAGCAATGTCCCGAACCGATCCAGCTGCGCATGGTGTGGCACCTCTGGCACTGCGACAACGACTACGGCAAGCGCGTCGCGCAGATTGCCGGCGTCGACCTCTCGCGGGCCAAAGACCTGCCGCCTCTGGAAGGCAAGCCGGCACCGCATCAGAAGCGCACGCCGCCGGCCTATACGAGCGGCCAGCCGGAGGGCACGGCACGCAAGCAGGACACGGCGCCGGCCAAGTGAGGCGTTGACGGAACAGGCGGCGCGCCGTTCCGATGGACTGCGCCGCCCAACGAACAGGGGAGATCATGCAGGAACGCACTCCAGGCGCGCCGACGCGCGGGCAGCCGCCCGAGCTCGATGCGGAAACCTACGGCTTCGCGCAGAAAGTCTTTACGCTGGTGCGCAGCGGCGACACCGAGATCCTCGGTCCCTTTTTGCATCAGGGCTTGCCGGCCAATCTCTGCAACCACCGCGGCGACAGTTTGCTGATGCTGGCCAGCTATCACGGCCACCTCGATACCGCGCGGTTGCTGCTCGAACACGGCGCCGATCCGGAGCTTCGCAACGATCAAGGCCAGACGCCGCTGGCCGGCGCGGCGTTCAAGGGCGATGTGCCGATGGTGGAATTGCTGCTGGCGCATGGCGCGAACATCGAGGCGGCGACGCCGGATGGGAAGACGCCGCTGATGATGGCAGCGATGTTCAATCGGATCGAGGTGCTCGAGGTCTTGCTCGCGCGCGGCGCCAATCCGCAGGCGCGGGATGTGCGCGGGATGGGAGCGTTCGAGGCGGCGCAGGCGATGGGGGCGCCGGATACGGCGGCGCGGTTGCAGGCGGTGGGGTAGTGCGCGTTGTTTGCTGAAGCGGGTGCTGGCGATTTGGTGGAAACGCCGGGTCGGAGTTTGCACTTTGGGCTAAAGACGCTGGGTCCCGGCGTGCGCCGGGACGACAGAGAATGTGAGTCGAAGCGCGGCATGCGAGCCCGCATTCCGGCGCTACACGGAACTCGATTACACGGACCTCGACTACGCGGACCTCGTCGTTGCAGCGCGAACGCGGGCGTACTGAATGCACCAACTCGCCCGTTCCCCGTCGTCCCGGCGCACGCCGGGACCCAGCGGCTTTCACGTCTTCAGCGCGCCAGCGGATTCGGCGTCGGTTCCCCGATCTTCACCAGCAGATTCTTGTCCGTGTGATGGAACGGTTCTTCCCGACCGCGAATCATCATCACCGTATCCTCGTCGTAAGCCCATGTGCCGTCAGGATGGATCGTCACCTTGATCCGGTATTCGATCGTATTGAACGCATGGTCGAGAAAGGGATTCGAACGGATGCCGAAGTGCTCGGATTCGCGGCGGGCGACCAGTTCGAAGCTGGTGGCGTCGCCATTGGCGTGGCCGCTGGCCATGGCGATCTGGCCGCGCGGAATCGCGAGCGTCTGGATGATGGTGCCGGTCGCCGGCTCCCACAGCCAGTAGCCGACCTGGTCGTGATACGTCTTCACCTGATCGGGCTTGGTGACGTGGGTGTGGTACCGCAGGCCGTAGAACAGCTGCGGTCCGTTGGTGACCGGGTCGATCGGCTGCAGTTCGATGCGTTCGACGAACGCCTGCTTGCGCGGGCCGTCGGCCTTGGGCTTGACGTCGAGGCCGCGGGTGCCTTGCCAGATGCCGGCCATGCCGGTCAGCGGGCCGAGATTGTTCAGAGTGTTGACGTCGACGCCGGACGGCTCGGTGTAGATATCGTTTGGATAATTGCTCATGGATTGGGCAGTGGAGGGAAAGACCGTCGATGATTCTAATGGGAAAGTTCGTGGCACGCGGCCGCCGTTACACCGTCGCGACAGGGGATTGGAATGACGCCGGGCGCGGCGCGTACAATGAGGATGTCTCCGTGCTGGTGCATCTCATGAATGCTGATTCCACCAAGGCCGATTCGAGTCCGGCGTCCGACTTGGACGGCGCGGCGGACCGTTCGAGCGAGAAAGCCCTGGTGGTCGACGATCAGCCCGACGTGCTCGAAGTCACTTCGGAGATCTTCAGGACTTTCGGTTATGAGGTGGTGGCAGTCAGCAACGGTCCCGACGCGCTCGAGGCGCTACGCCAGCATCCCGACATCGACATCGTGTTCAGCGACGTCGTCATGCCGGGTATGGACGGCATCACGCTCGGCCGTGAAATCCGGCGGCTGCATCCTGGCATCAAGATCGTGCTTGCCTCGGGCTATGCGGCGCCGGCCCTCGCGGGCAAGGACGACGCACTGCGCGAATTCACCTTCCTGCGCAAGCCGTATCCGATCCCCGAGTTGCTCAAGGCGCTGCGCCGGCCTGACAAGCCCCCCAACACCTCACATTAATTTCTACCGAAAAGCAGTCACTGCGGCCGGGCTTGGAGTATAGTTTCCTGAAATCAATTCCGGCCGCCACGTTCAGCGCGCCGGAGGCAATGGAAGGAGACATCCATGCACCGCAGCGCCCCGTCCTCCGCTCAGTTTCGTCCTGAACGTCCCCGGCACACGGCTGCCTAGGAGCCGTTCATGCGGCACCAGCAGCAGGTTCCCGCCGGCGGCCCGCAGCCGGCGCTCTGGATGCGGGTTCTTGCCCTGATCGAGGGGCCGGATCCCATGCAGGCCACGACCATCCGCCGCGTCCTGATGGCGTTCGCGTCGTATCTGGTCTGCTATCTCTTCGTGCTGGTCTGCTACGCGCTCGGCATGACGCGCTTCGACGGCTGGAAGCTGCTGTTCCTGTTCAGCCTGATCGTCGGTTTCTGCGGCGTGTTTTACGGCGTCATCCGCTCCGGCCTGAACCGCCGTTTCCGCGAACCGAGCCTGCTGTTCCCGCAGCTGTTCGCCAGTCTCGTCATCATCATGTACGGCCTCAACTTCGCGCATCAGGCGCGGGTGGCGATGATGCTGTCGTATCTCTTCGCCTACATGTTCGGCCTGTTCCAGCTCGATACCCGCGGCCTGATGCGTTTCGGCGTGCTGGCGCTGGCCTCCTACGCCTACATCATCGTGCTGGCCTGGCTGCGCAATGAGCCTGGCTTCAGCGCGCGGCAGGAATTCCTGCAGTGGCTGGCGCTGGCATTCATGACGCCGTGGTTCGCGATGATGGGTGGCGCCATCGTGCATCTGCGCCGGCGGCTGCAGGCGAAGAACGCCCAGCTGCGGGCGGCGATGGCGCGCATCCAGCTCCTTGCCACGCATGACGAAGTCACCGGCAGCTTCAACCGCCACTACATCAGGGACGTGCTCGAACGCGAAGCCGCCAACGCCGGCCGCAACGGCGCGCCGTTCAGCGTCTGCCTGATCGACATCGATTTCTTCAAGCACGTGAACGATGCGCACGGGCATCCGGCCGGCGACCATGTGCTGGTGCGCGTGGCGAAGATCGCGCAGCAGGGACTGCGCGCCGGCGACTGCTTCGCCCGCTATGGCGGCGAGGAGTTTCTGCTCTATCTCAGCGGCACGACGCTGGAGGTGGCGACGGTGTGCGCCGAGCGCATCCGCGGCGCCATCGCGCAGGCGGAGATGGCGTACGAGGGCAAGCGGTTCGGCGTGACGGTGTCGATCGGTGTGGCCGAGCACCGCGCCGGCGAGACGGTGAAGCAGATGATCGAGCGTGCCGACAAGGCGCTCTACCGGGCGAACAAGGAAGGCCGCGACCGCGTGCAGGCTGCCACGCCGGACGCGGCGCCGCTGCAGCCCGAAACCGCACTGCGCTAATCGAGCTGCGCCGCCCGGTCGCGCAGCGCTTCCAGCGTGCGCGGCAGGCTTTCCTTGCTCATGATGTCCACGATCCAGCCGAGCCCGAAGGGCACATGGCCCGGATCGGCGTAGACGTAATACTCGACCACGGTCTTGCCCGGCTCCGACGGCGACGGCGTCATGTGCCAGTAGCCGGTGGTATCGGCAATTGTCTCGTCGGGCGTCAATCCTTCCCACGGAATCTGCTTCCACGCGAGATGGCAGGCTTGCGGTGTGTGCTGCGGGTCCATGCGCAGGCGGTACTTCTTGATTTTCCCCAGCGGCAGCTTCAGCGTCATGTCGATCACCGTATGGTCGGGCCGCTTGTCCGATACCACGGTGTTGGCGGTATTGGGCATGTAAGCCGGGTAGGCGGTGTAGTCCGAGACGATGGCGCACAGCTTCGATACCGGAGCGTTGATCAGCATGGTTGCCACGAAGGTCTTGCCCGGCAGCCCGCCGCTGGTGACCGGTTCGACCATCACGCGGCCGTCGCGCAGCGCGGCGGGATCGATCGCAAGGGCCTGGGCCGCGGCGCTCAGGCCGCCCATCAGGGCGAGGAGGAGGGCGGCGCGCTTCATGCTGCCAACAGCCAGGAAGTGCAGGGCAGGGACACGGCCATGCCGAACACGATGCCGGCCGCCACGTCCGACGGATAGTGATGCGCGGCGGCCAGCCGGCACCAGGCGAGCAGGCCGACGGCCGCGGCGGCGAAAGGCCACATGGCGGGCAAGGCGTGCACGACCGGAACCAGCACCGCAGTGAGCGTCATGCAGTGGCCGCTCGGGAATGAGTACCGGTCCATCACGCGCGCCAGGCCGGTCAGTTCGGGATTCTTCTCGAACGGGCGCAGGCGCGCGCAGCCGCGCTTGATGGGCGCGTACAGCGCATGGCAGATCGCCACCGCAAGTCCCGCCACGCCGATCACCTGCCATGGCCGCGCAAGCGCGTGCAGCAGCAGGGCGGCGAGCGGCAGATAGATCCAGCCATTGCCCAGCAAATTGACGGCCAGCGCGAGCGATCGGATCCAGCGGCGCCGGGTGAGACCGGCGCTATGCCGGACGGCCTGCATCTCCAGGACGTCTGCGCGAGCAAGCCAGGTACGCCAGGCGGCGACCGGCGCGACGCCTGCTTCGGCAGGCGGAATGCGCCATGCGGCGCCGGGTTCGATGCGACGGAGTTTCTGCATGTGTCCTTCCCTGTTGTTTCGTGCGGGCATGGCAAGCGCTGCCCGGTCGTAGCACGATAATGTGACAGGCATCCCCCACTGCTTGATGCCCGTCATGGCCGCCGGTGCTCGGCCTGCAAAGTCAAAGTTTGGCTTCCGGGAACATGGGCACCGCCCCGTGCAGCCGGGGTCATACCGCTTGCGATCAAACCGAACCGCTTCGAATATGCCGCCCCTCATCGTTTTCGGTGCCTTCGACCGGCACAACTTCGGCGACCTGCTGTTCGCCCACATTGCCGCGGCGCTCGCACCGGGCCGGGAACTGCGCTTCGCTGGCCTCGCTGCGCGCGACCTGCGTCCGTGGGGCGGGCATTGCGTCGAGCGGGTGCAGGACCTGGCGCGCGAATTCGCGGGGCGGGACGTGGAAGTGCTGCATGCGGGCGGGGAACTGTTGGCATGCAGTGCATGGGAGGCTGCCGTGATGCTGCAGGACGCGGACCGGGCGCAGGAGGCCATGGCGCGGCGCGATGGCACAGCGTGGGCGTGGAAGGAGTTGGGCTCGCAGGCGCATGCGCCGTACTGCATCGGGCGAGAGCTGTTTCCAGAGGCGCGCATGGTGTATCGCGCAGTCGGCGGCGTCGAGTTGCCGTACCGCGACGCCGTCATGCGTGTAGAGGTGCTGGAGAAGTTGCAGCAGGCGGATGCCGCCAGCGTGCGCGACCATTGCACCGCCGCTTGGCTCGCCGCGCAGGGGCTCCACGTTCCCGTAGTGCCGGACCCCGCAGTCCTGACCGCAGAGCTGTTCGGCGAGCGGATCGCTGCGGCACCCGCCGGCGCCGCAGGCGCGCGTCTTGGCCGGCCCTACGTTGCCGTGCAACTGAGCGACGAGTTCGACGATGCGTCTGCTCTTGCCGACATCGCAGCTGCGCTGAACGGGCTTGTCGAAACACGCGGCTGGGGCATCGCGCTCTTTCTCGCGGGGACGGCGCCGTGGCACGACGACCCGGCCTGCCAGCGGCGTTTGAAGGCGCTGCTTGCGACGCCGCACGCCTGCCTGCTCGATTCGACGAATGTGTGGGATATCTGCGCATTGCTTGCCGGCGCTGCGCTGTATGTCGGCAGCAGCCTGCACGGACGCATCGTGGCGATGGCGTATGGCGTTCCACGAATCAATCTCGTGGTGCGGCGGGTCACTGCAGTTGAGGCGAAACAGACAGCTTATGCAGCAACCTGGGATGTGCCCGGCATGCCGGGCGCGGTCACACCGGCCGAACTGGCGGACGCGATTCCGCACGCATTGGATATCGATCGCGCTACGCTCTCGGCGCTCGCCGGCAAACTCGGAAGGAAATTCCGCCACGCGTTAGCATGAGCGCTCAAATCATCAATGGAGGCAACCATGGAAGTCCGGCTTCACCGCGGCGAAGGCAAGCTGCAACACATCATCGAAATCGGTCCGCACCGCATCATCACCGACGCGCCGCGCCAGTACGGCGGGGACGAATCCGGTCCCGAGCCGCATGACATCCTCGACGCTTCGCTGGCCGCCTGCACCGGCGTCACGCTCGCGATGTACGCCCAGCGCAAGGGCATGGACCTCCAGGACATCGAAGTGCGCATCTCGCATAAGCAGGAGGGCGGCGCCTATGTCATGACGCGCCATCTGCGCTATACGGGCAATCTCAGCGACGAGGAAAAGCAGCGCCTGACCGAGATCGCCGAGAAATGCCCGGTGCACAAGACGCTGACCGGCGAGATCCGCATCGTCACGATGCAAGACTAGCAGCACGCGCGAGCAGCAGGGCGCGCTCGCGGGCGTTGTTCGCGAGCGTTGCTGCGCGCTCGAATTCGGCACGCGCCTCGGCGCGGCGTCCGAGCTTTTCCAGCAAGTCGCCGCGCACGCTGGGCAGCCATTGATACCCCTGCAGCGCCCGCTCGCCGAGCAGGCGGTCGACCAGTACAAGGCCGGCGGCAGGGC
>SPQI01000128.1 GCA_004570315.1 Oxalobacteraceae bacterium OM1
ACTACACCAAGGGCATCATCGAGCGCTTCCAGGCCATCGAGCGGATGCTGGAGCTGTATCCGGACATGGCAGGGCGCTTCACCTTCGTGCAGGTCGCCGCGCCGAGCCGTTCGTCGCTCGACGAATATCAGCATTTCGAAGCCCGCGTGCGCGCGCTGGCGCAGCGCATCAACCAGCGTTTCTCGAACGGCGCCTACCAGCCCATCGTGCTGCGTGCGGAGCACCACGATCATGATGCCGTGAACCGGCTGTTCCGCGCCGCCGATGTCTGCGTGGTCACCAGCCTGCATGACGGCATGAACCTGGTGGCGAAGGAGTTCATCGCCGCCCGCGACGACGGCTGCGGCGTACTCGTGCTCAGCTGCTTCACCGGCGCGGCGCGCGAGCTGCACGAGGCGCTTATCGTGAATCCCTATCACGTCGAGCAATGCGCGCAGACGCTCTACCGCGCGCTGACCATGCCCGAGATCGAACAACGGGAGCGGATGCGCAGCCTGCGCGCCCTGGTGCATGACTTCAATGTCTATCGCTGGGCCGGCCACATGCTGCTCGACGCCGCCACGCTGCGCCGTCGCGAGCGGGTGATGACCAAGATTCATGCACAGTCGAGCGGCTTGCGGAGAGTGGTGTGAGCATGCCGCTGGTTGAACGACATCAGGAGGTGCCATGTCCCTGACTTACGATGTTTTCGGTCTGCCGTCCTGCTGCGGGGTAGGCTTGCTTCCCGGCGATCCGCATACCGAGTGTCCGCGTTGCAGCGCCCGCTACGATACGGAAGCTTTGGCGCTGCATGTCCAGCATGCGAAGTCGCTTGCAGCCGCACAAGCGGCGCAAGGGCACGAGGTGTCGCAGACCGCGAGGTATCCGTACTGAACGGCTATTTGCGCCGGTGCAGGCGCACCAGATAGAGCAGGGAGGACGCATCGGAACGCAGCTGCAGTTGGCGGCACGGTCCCGTCTGCACCGCTTCATGCGCGGCAATGGACGTCTCCCCGATGCAGGCCTGGCCATGCGCGCAATAGAGGAAGACCTCATCCGCGCCATCCAGCATCACACTGCCGTCCAGTTGCAGACGTTCCATGCTGTGCGTCCACGCTGTGCGGCGGGACATCACATTGAAGTCGGTCACGGGGCCATCCACCAGCGTGGCGTCGATGGGCGTCTCGCCTGCGAAAGCCATCACGGGGCTGGTACGGTCGATCTGCACGGGCACGCTGCCAGCCATGCGCAGGTGCAGCCCGGTGCCATCCACGACGGCCAGCGAGCGGTCCACGCCGGGAAACGGGGAAAACGCGCCCGACGTCGAGACCTGCGCCATGCTGATGCGCCAGGCGAAGTCGTCGATGCCTGCGCTCGAGGGGAAAACGGCGAGCTGCGTGGTCACGCCGCCGCCGTTCTTCCATGGCATCGACTGATAGTCGGCTTCGCGCAACTTCTTCATGTCAGAGCTGGCCGGCCTCAGTCATGCAGGCCGAGATAGGCCGCTGTCAGGGCAGCATCATTGCGCGCGTCTTCGGCCCGGCCTTGCCAGACCGTACGGCCCGATTCGAGAACGCACACGTCATCCGCAACGCCCAGCACGCGATGGGTGTTCTGCTCGACGAGCAGGATGCTCATGCCGTCGGCGCGCAATTGCTTGAGCGCGCTGTAGCAGAGATCGATCACTTTCGGCATGAGGCCGAGCGACAGTTCGTCGATCATGATGAGCTTGGGACGCGTCATCAGTGCGCGGCCGATCGCCAGCATCTGCTGTTCGCCGCCGGACAGATTGCCGGCCAGCGAATGCAGGCGTTCCTCCAGGCGCGGGAAGAGAGCAAGCACGTAATCGCGGTCCTGCCGGAAGCGGCTGGCGGGCTGGATCAGGCCGCCCACGCGCAGGTTGTCTTCCACGCTCAGGTCCTTGAACAGTCGCCGGCCTTCGGGCGAGATGGCGATGCCGCGCCGCACGCGCTGCTCCGGCGGCAGGGCGGCGATATCTTCGCCAGCGAAGCGCACGGTGCCGGCCGACCGCGCCACGTGGCCCGCCACGCACATCAAGGTCGTCGACTTGCCCGCGCCGTTGGCGCCGATCAGGCCGGTGATGCTGCCGGGGCGCAGGGTGAGCGACAAGCCATGGACCGCTTCAAAGGCGCCATAGCCGCAGGACAGGTGTTGGATCTCAAGCATGGCTGCCTCCCGCCGCGGCGCGCGGCGCGTTCGTTTCTTCGGCGATGGTGTCGCCGCCGAGATAAGCGGCCCGCACTGCGGGATCGTCCATCACGGCGCGCGGTTCGCCGCTCGCGATCTTGCGTCCGTTGTCGAGCACCACCAGGCGCTGGCAGATACGCATCACTTCCCCGAGGTTGTGTTCGATCAGCACGATGGTCGTGCCCTGGCGATTGATGTCGGCGATGGTGTTGGCCAAGGCATGCGCTTCCTTGGAGTTGAGGCCGGCGAGCGGCTCATCGAGCAGCAGCAGGCGTGGCTTGAGCGCCAGCGCGCGCGCCATCTCCAGGCGTTTGAGGATGCCCAGCGGCTGAATGCCCGGCTTCTGCAGGGCATGCGCTTCGATGCCGACGCGCGCCAGCATGGCGCGTCCGATGTCTTCTTCCGCCTGCTGCGACACGTGCATCAGCGCCTTCAACGGCGACACGGTGCGCGCGGCGCCCGCGGCCAGGGCCACGTTCTCCAGTACCGTGATCTCGCGCAGCGGTTTGACCAGTTGCTGCGACAGCGCCAGTCCCTTGCGGATGCGCTTGTGGATGGGCAGGCCGGTCAGGCTTTCGTTGCCGAGCAGGACGTCGCCTTCGGTCGCGCGCACGACGCCGGTAATGGCGCGCAGCATCGTGGTCTTGCCGGCGCCGTTCGGGCCGATCAGGCCGAGCAGTTCGCCTGGATACACATCGAAGGACACCGAGGAGATCGCCGTCAGGCCGCCGAAGCGCACCGTCACGTCGCGGACTTGCAGCAGTGGGTTCTCGTTCGTCATGCTCATGCCTGTCCTTGTTTGCGGCGCAGCGCGCCGGTCACGATCGCGGCCATGCCGCCGGGTGCAAAGCGCATCATCATGAACAGCAGGCCGCCGTAGACCAGCAGCTTGTAGTCGCCGATGAACTGGAACCAGGCCGGCAGCGCCGACAAGACCGCCGCACCGATTACCACGCCGGTGACCGAGCCGATGCCGCCGACCACCACCATCGAGAGCACGGTGACGGATTCGACGAAACCGAAACTGTCGGGACCGATGAACTTGAGGTGTTGCGCATAGAGTCCGCCGGCCAGGCCTGCAAGCGCGGTGCCGATGGCAAAGGCCGCCAGCTTGTACCGGGGCACGTCGATGCCGAGCACGCGCATGGTGTCCTCGTCCTCGGCCACGCCGTTGAACACGCGTCCCATCCACGACTTGCGGATGTAGATGCAAAGCGCCGCAGTCGCCACGCACAGCGCCAGCGAGAGTCCCATGAAGCCGGTCTTGGACAAGCCGGCATCGGGAATGGCCGACACGCCGAGTTCGCCGCCGAGCCACTCCTGCTGACGGACCACGCCGACGAACAGGAAGCCGACGCCCATGGTGGTGATCGCGAGGAAGTCCGCGCGCACGCGCAGACTCGCGAGGCCTACCACCACGCCGATCGCGCCCGCCAGCAGCATGCCCAGCGGCAGAGTGGCGAGGAAAGGCAGGCCGGCCTTGCAGAGCAGGGCAGACAGATAGGCGCCGATGCCGAGGAATGCAGCGTGGCCGAGGCTGATCTGGCCGCAGAAGCCGGTGATCAGGTTGAGCGAAAGCGCGAACAGCACGCTGATCGCCATCGAGGTCAGGAGAGAAATTTCATATTCCATGTTCAGCTCCTAGCTCCGGGAAAACAGGCCTTGCGGACGCACCATCAGCACCGCGATCAGGAAGGCGAAGGCGATGGCATTGCGGTCGAGCAGCTTGCCGAGATAAATGGTGCCGAAGGATTCGACCACACCCAGCACCAGCGCCGCGAGCAGGGTGCCGCGCACCGAACCCATCCCGCCCAGCACGATGATGGCCAGGCCCTTGTAGGACGGCACGCTGCCCATGGTCGGTTCGACCAGATTGTTGAGCAGCGCCACCCAGACGCCGGCGAAGCCCGCCAGCGCGGAGCCGACGAAGAAATTGATGTCGCGCACCTGGCGCAGGCGGATGCCGAAGGATTCGGCCATCTGCGGATCGGAGACCGTGGCCTGGCAGGCGACGCCGACGCGGGTCTTGTTCTGCAGCCAGGCGAGGGCACCGATGATCGCTGCCGTACTGGCCATCACGGCGATCTCTGCCTGCTTGAACTGCAGGCCGCCGAAGAGCGCGACCTGTTCCTGCAGCGGCGGCGCGACGTACGAGAGGCCCGAAGCACCGAACAGGATGCGGAACAACTCTTCGAAGGCGATGTAGAGCCCGATGGAAGCGATCAGCGCCACGAAGGGCGGCTGCTTGAGCATGGGTTCGTAGCAGAGGCGGAACATGGCGATGCCGGCCAGTCCGGCAACCAGCATGGCCACGGCAAAGCCGAGCGCGAGACTGCCGGTGGCATTGGTGACCATCACGCCGAGGTAGCCGCCCAGCGTGAATAACGCCGCATGGGCGACATGCAGAATGCGCAGCAGGCCGTAGACCAGGGTCAGACCCAGCGCCACGAGGGCATAGATGCTGCCCTGTACCAGGCCTTGCGCGGTGAGCTCGAGGAAGAGCATGGAGACTCCTTGAAGCGGGGTGCGGCAGAAGGGCAGCGGCGGCGATAGGGCCGACCGCTGCCCTGTGCCCCCGGAGGGGCAGGAGGTATGGCTGGATGTGGAGGTGACGGGGGCTTAGTGCGCCGGCTTGGCGGGCGGCGTCAGCATCGGGCCGCTCAGCATCGAATGCCGGTGGAATGCCTTGTCCTTGACGATCTGCACCTGCACGTCCTTCTTCACTTCATGCAGGTCGTTGAAGGCCAGCTTGCCGATCGGCGCATCGAAGGTGCCGCCGGCGATCGCGTTCTTCAGTGCTTCGCCGCCTGCGCCGTTGGTCTTCTTGAGGCCTTCGATCAGGACTGCCGTTGCCGTGTACGAGGAGGCTGCGACCATGTCCGCATTGACGCCCGTGGCCTTGCGGAAGTCGGCCAGGAAGGACTTGGTTGCCGCCGAGTCGGAATCGCGGTCCAGCGAGGTGGTGACGTACACGCCTTCGGAAGCAGGGCCGGCGATCTCCATGAACTTGTCGGAATCGTAGCCTTCCTGTCCGATGATGGGCACGGACACGCCGGCCGCGCGCAGCTGGCTCACCAGCGGGCCGGCGGTGAAGTAGTAGCCCGACGCATAGATCACGTCCGGATTGTCGGACTTGATCTTCGAGACCAGGGCGCCGAACTGGCGGTCCTGCATGCCGTATTCATATTCGTTCACGACCTGCAGGCCGAGCTTGGCGGCGCCTTCCTTGAAGCCGGCGGCGAGCGCCTGGCCGAAGTCGTTCTTCAGCGTCACGAGGCCGACCTTCTTCTTGCCGAGGTTGTGCACCAGCATCGCGCCGGCGCGGCCCTGCACTTCGCCCATGGCGGAGACGCGGAACATGTAGTCGCCGGTCAAGGTGATGTCGGGATGGATGGCATAGGCCACCACATAAGGCGTCTTGGCCTGCTGGAAGATGCCGGCGGCGGCACGCGTGGAACCGGAATAGGAGCCGGAGACCGCGCCCACGACCTTGTCCTTTTCCACCAGCTTGGTGGCGACCGGCACGGCTTCCTTCGGTGAAGCCTGGTCGTCATAGACCACCAGCTCGAGCTTCTGGCCGGCCACGCCGCCCTTGGCGTTGGCCTGGGCGACGGCCAGCTTCGCGCCTTCCAGCGCCGACTTGCCGTCGGCGGCGGCGAAGCCGGTGAGCGGAACATTGAAACCGATCTTAATGTCGGCGAAGGCCGGGGCAGTCAGGAAAGCGGATGCGGCGAGCGCCGACATCACGAGTGACACGGGGCGGATCTGGGGCATGTCGTGGTCTCCATGGAATTGGTCATCGATGACGCCGCCGAGCCGGTGCCGGTCGAGCCGTCATATGCCTACTATACAGTTGTATAGACAACTTGCGCAAGGAGTTGCGGAGAACCCGCCGGCCAGGGCGGCAAACGATGCCAGGAACTGTGGTGGTGGACGGGATGTCACATTGGCATGGCGACGCAATGTCGCTCAAATTCTGGAGTTTGTCATGCGGAAGATGATTGTGATGGCGCTGGTCGGATTCGTCTGGCGCCAAGTGCAGGCCCGTGTCCTCAAGCGCGGCGATGCAGGGAGAGCGGTTAGGCGTTACTGAACGCGTCTGGAGCGAAGGCGCTTCATACAAAGCACGACCCCCTGTGCCAGCCCGGCCTTGCGCTGGCGCTCACCTCTGCGCACGCGGAACCTTACCGCGCATCCTCGCGCGTCACGTCCTCACGTTCCACCGATTGCCATGCCGGAGTTTCGCTCCGGAAGCCGCACACGCCCCATGACAGCCGGCAATCCGGAACACCGGTGCTCGGGTAAGATAAGTCGATCTCCCGCCTGGGCTGCCGCCCATTTGCCCGTTCGCCGTGAACATGCAATTCGACCTGACCGACATCCGTCTCTTCGTGAACATCGCCGAGGAGAACAGCCTGACGCGCGGGGCGGAGCGTTCGCATCTCTCGCTGCCGGCGGCCAGCACCCGCATCAAGAACCTGGAGGAAAACGTCGGCACCAAATTGCTGCTGCGCACCAGCCAGGGCGTCACGCTGACCGTGCCCGGACAGGCCTTCCTCCACCACGCGCGCCTGGTGCTGCAGCAGTTGGAATATCTGCGCAGCGAACTGCAGGACTATGCCAAGGGCATGAAGGGACGCGTGCGGGTGTTTGCCAACACGACCGCGATCACCGAGTTCCTGCCGCAGCTGCTGCCGGATTTTCTTGCCGCCCATCCCGACGTCAGCGTGGACCTGCGCGAACGCCTGAGCCACGACATCGTGCGTGCCGTCAGCGAGGGAAAGGCGGACATCGGCATCGTTGCCGGCAACGTGCGCACCGAAGGGCTGGAAGTGCTGCCGTACCGCGAAGACCGGCTGGTGCTGGCGACATCGCAGGAGCACCCGCTGGCGCGCGCCGGCACGGTCTGGTTCGAGGAGACGCTGGACTACGAGCATGTCGGCCTGCATGAGACCAGCGCGATCCACGCTTTCGTCACGAATGCGGCGGAGACCGCCGCCAAGCCGCTCAAGATCCGCATCCAGGTCGGCAACTTCGAAGCGGTGTGCCGCATGGTCGAGGCCGGCGTCGGCATCGGCATCCTGCCCGAGTCGGCGGCGCGGCGGCATGCGCAGACCATGGCCATTCGCATCGTCCAGCTGGAGGACGAGTGGGCCTTGCGCAAGCTGCAGATCTGCGTGCGCAGCATGCGCCTGCTGCCGCATTTCGCGCGCGAACTGGTCGAGTTGCTGGGGGCGAATGCCGCCGCGCCTTGAGTCGATTGTTTCCATTCCGACATTAAGCGCAGCCGAAGGCGGACTTCCGCAATGGCAAATTGTTCATTCTTCTTGAATGCCCGACACTGACGGGCAGGCCGATGCGGCGTTCCGTCCGCGCGGCAGCAAGGGGATGAACCATGGACCTGCCTTATCTGCGGGAATGGCTCGGCCGCACCGAGACCATTGCCGACACGATTACCCGCACGCCGCCCGCGGCCCTGTCCGCCACGCTGGACCGGGCCGACCCGCTGCCGCAGGACGGCGATAGCCTCCCGCCGCTTTGGCACTGGCTGTATTTCCTGCCGCTGCACCGCCAATCCGAACTCGGTCCCGCCGGCCATGCTGCGCGCGGCGGGTTCCTGCCACCGGTGCCCTGCCGCGGCGCATGTGGGCCGGCG
>SPQI01000323.1 GCA_004570315.1 Oxalobacteraceae bacterium OM1
GTTCAGGTAAGCTTCCAGGATCTCGGTCTTGCTGAACGTGTTCTCGATCTTGATCGCGGTGACCATCTCCTTGAGCTTGCGATTGATGTTGCGCGAGCGTCCGATCTCTTCGGGGAACATGTTACGCGCGAGCTGCTGGGTGATGGTCGAGCCGCCCTGGGCGTCGCCCTTCACACTGGCCAGCAGCGCGCCGCCGACGCGCTTGAAGTCGATCCCATGATGATCGTAGAAGCGCCGGTCTTCGGTCGAGATCAGCGCCTCGATCACGTGCGGCGAAACCTGGGACAGCTTGACGCGCTCCTGCACGCCCTGCTCGAAGCTGCCCAGCTCCTTGCCGTCGGCCGACATCATCACGCTCGGCCGCGCGGCGCGCGCCTGCTGCAGCGCCTCGTTGCCGCTGCCGGCCTCGATGACGCGGAAGCCGGCGCGGGACAGGATGCGCGTCTTGGCGTAGCGGGCGGCTTCGGTGTCGTCCACGTTCAGGATGAGGGCGCTGTTGGCAGTCATGGCGAGGCCTCGTTACGGCGAGATGGTTGGTTCGTGGTGCGGCGCCGCCGGCTGTGCCGCCTCCTTGTCCGGGTAGACGACCGGCAGCACGACGGCGAAGGTCGACCCTTGGCCGAGGGTGCTCTCCAGCTCGACGCGTCCCTTCAGCAGCCCGGCGAGGCGGCGGCAGAGTGGCAGGCCCAGTCCGGTGCCCTTCACGCGTCCCTGCAGCCTGTTTTCCACCTGCCCGAATTCTTCGAAGATCAGTTCCTGATGCTCCGGCGCGATGCCCAGCCCGGTGTCGCGCACCGCGAAGCGCACCATGCCGCCGTCCGCGACTGCACTCACAACCACCTCGCCGGCCTCGGTGAACTTCAGCGCGTTGGAGATGAAGTTGCGCAGGATCTGCGACAGCTTGGCCTCGTCGGTGTACATCGATGTCACACCCTGCGGCGTCTCGAATACCAGCCGTACCCCTTCGCTCACCAGCAGCGGCCGCATCATGCCGCGCAGCGCACTGAACAGCTCCTCCACGCTGAAGGGCGCCAGGCGCAGGTCCACCTTGCCGGCCTCGATCTTCGCCAGGTCGAGCAGGTCGTTCACCAGCTCGCCGAGCGATTCGGCGCCCTTGAGGATGAAGCGTACCTGCTTCTCCTGTTCTTCGTTGAGATCGCCGTCCACGTGCTCGATCAGCAGCTTGGCGAGCGCGCGGATGGAGCTGAGCGGCGTGCGGAACTCGTGGCTCATGTTCGACAGGAAGCGGGTCTTCGCTTCGTCCGCGCGGCGCAGGGTTTCGGCTTTCTCGTCCAGCTCGGCATACAGTGCCACCACGCCGCGATTCGTATCTTCGAGTTCGCGCGTGATCTGCATGAGCTCGTCCTGCCGCAGCTTGAGTTCCGCCAGCGTCGCCAGCAGTTCACGGTTCTGCTGCTGCACCTCGGCCAGCGGCAGCTCGGCGGGCGTGCCGGCCAGCGCCGCGCCGATGTCGGCGATGCGCCTGGCGTCGAGCAAGGCGGCGGGCGGCAGCTGCTTGCGCAGCACCACGTGCGTGCCGTGGCCGGGCTGCGCCTCGATGCTGAAGCCGTCCATCAGGCGGCGGGCACCGACCAGGCCCAGCCCCATGCCGGTCGCGGACTGGTAGCGGCCCGAGAGCACCAGGTCGAGGTTGGCGATGCCCGGGCCGTTGTCGTCCAGGCGCACTACCAGCGATTGCGGCAGCGCCTCGGCATCGAGGAAGAATTCCACCTTGCCGCGGCGCGCATAGTTGTAGATGTTGCGAGCCAGCTCCGACACCGCCGTCGCGATCTTGGTCTGGTCCTGGGCGCTGAAGCCGCACAGCTCGGCGATGCGGCGGGCGCGCTGGCGGGCGGCGACGACGTCGGTCTCGGTCTCGATCGCCAGGATCAGGATGCGCGAAACCGGGTTCATGATGCGCCGCCTTGCTGGGCACGCACGACGAGGACGGTGACGTCGTCCCGGCGGCGCGCGAAATCGCGGTAGAGCACCGCCGCGATGAGGCCGGCATGGCAGCTTTCGAGGCCGGGATAGGCATCCAGCGACCAGCGGGTGCCGAGGCCGTCGGAATGCAGGAGCAGCAGCGCGCGCTCGGACCATGCCAAGGGCATCTCCTGCACCTTGCGCATGTTGCTGCCGACGATGCCGTTGTGCGACACCAGCTGACGCCGCTGACCGTCTTCGATCACGCTGGCGGCGATGTTGCCGATGCCGGCGAATCTGCCCGTTTCGGTCGTCGCATCGATCGCGGCGATGGCGACCGCCGCACCGCGCGTGCTGCGCAGCGCGGCTTGCACGTCCTGCATCAACGCGCCCGGCGGCAACGCAGGTCGGGCAACGAGCGCAGCGGTGGCCGCCTCCGCCGCTTCGGCGGCGACGGGGCCATGGCCGAGGCCGTCCGCCACCAGCACGACGAAACTGCCTGGCTCGGTGCACACTCCCCAGCTATCGCCGCAGGCGGTCTCGCCCGGCAAGGCGACGCAGGCCGCGCCGATCTGCCAGGAAGCGGGAGGCGGCGTGCGCTGCCACACGGTCATCCAGATGGCCGTGCCCTTGCCTGGATAGGTGTAGATGTCGATCTCGTCCGCCACGCGTTGCATCGCGCCAAGCCCGACGCCATAGCTGCCTGCGGTAGAGGTGCCGTCGCGCGCGCTGCCGGCGAGGTCGGCCATGCCGGGGCCGGCGTCGAGCGCGATCACTTCCACGCCCGGCACGCCGCCGGCCGTCACGCGGCGCAGCAGCATCTCGCCCTGGCCAGCGTGCTTGACGATGTTGGTCGCCGCTTCCATGACCACCAGCGCGACCCGCCCGCAGGCAGTTTCATCCAGCCCATGGTCTTTCGCCAGTTCGTTGGCGGCGCGCCGCGCAGCCGCGATCTCGCTCGCTTCGCGAACGGGGAGGCTGACCTGGCGGCAGACGGAGGCTAGTACGGTTTCCATTTCTTGATCGTCACCGTCGTCCCTTCGCCGGGCGCGGTCTGCAATTCGAATTCGTCCGACAGGCGGCGTGCGCCCGAGAGGCCGAGCCCGAGGCCGCCGCCGGTGGTGTAGCCGTCGGTCAGCGCCAATTCCACGTCCGCAATGCCGGGTCCGTGGTCGATGAAAGCAAGAGCGACGCCCTGGCGTGCGCCGTCGCTGATCGTGGCGATGCGCGCTTCGCCACCGCCGCCGTAGCGCAGGGTGTTGCGCGCCAGCTCGCTCGCGGCGGTGACGATCTTGGTCTGGTCGACCAGGCTGAAGCCCAGCTGCACCAGCGTCTCGCGCACCTTCTGGCGCAGCCGCACCACATCTTCGTCGGACTGCAGGGGAACCACGGTCGCGTCCGTGTCCGTTGTCAACACAATAGGCCTTTCGGAATGCGCTTCAGCGCGGCCGCGGACGGGTGCTGCGATAGCGTTCGGCGCCGTCGCCTTCCAGCATGCGTATGCCTTGATCGACGTTGAGTGCGGTCGCCACGCCTTCCAGCGTCAGCCCTAGCTCCACCAGGGTGATCGCCACGGCCGGCTGCATGCCGACCAGCACCGTGCGGGCATCGAGAATGCGCGCCATGGCGGCAATGTTGCTGATCATGCGGCCGATGAAGGAATCGACGATATCGAGCGCGGAAATGTCGATCAGCACGCCGTTGGCGCGGTCCTTGACGATGCGGGAGGTGAGGTCGTCCTGCAGGGTCATGGCCAGGCGGTCATGCATGTCGACCTGAATGGTCACGAGCAGCATGCTGCCCATGCGCAGAATCGGAATGCGTTCCATTACTGTCTCAGCGGTCGTCCTGGGCGTGGGTGATAGTCGAGCCGGTACGCTTCAGGGCCACGACGAAGGCATCGGCCAGCGTAGCCTTGGTGATGACATCTTCCAGGTTCACGCCGAGGTGGACGATGGTCTGCGCGATCTGCGGGCGGATGCCGCTGATGATGCAGTCGGCGCCCATGAGGCGCGCGGCGGCGACCGTCTTCAACAGGTGCTGGGCGACCAGCGTGTCCACCGTCGGCACGCCGGTGATGTCGATGATGGCGATCATGGCACCGGTGTCGACGATCTTCTGCAGCAGGTTTTCCATCACGACCTGGGTGCGCGCGCTGTCGAGCGTGCCGATCAGCGGCAGGGCCAACACGTTGTGCCAGAGCTGTACGACTGGCGTGGACAACTCCAGCAGTTCCTGCTGCTGGCGCAGGATGACCTGCTCGCGACCCTTCTGGTATTCCTCGATGGTGTAGAGACCAAGCCGGTCGAACAGGGTGCTGGTCTGCAGGGTTTCCTCGGCGAGCGCGTCGCCGCTGAGCTCCTGACGCATCAGGGAAAACAGCGGTTCCTTCAGCGAGAAAATGAAGATGGCCGTCTCGCTCGGCGTGAAGCCGCGGCGCAGGCGCACCTGCGAGATCTCGGTGAGGAGCCGGCGGACGTCTTGCCAGTCGGCCGTGTCGATATCGTAGCCCTGTCCCTTTTCAACAGCCTTCGCGAGCACGCTGAGGAACTGTGCGGCCTGCTGTTGCAGTTCGCCCTCGGCCACTTTGTCGCGGCGCACGTGGCGCGACAGCATCGCTCCTGTCCATCCTTCCAGCAGTGCCTGCTGATGTTTGGTGAGAATGGCGGCGAGGCGGCCGGTGGTTTCCTTGCTCATCGAACGAACTCCGTGGAACGGTGGATTGCTGCGGCACAGATTCCGCAGGGAATGTCAAAGCGACCGGCGATTGTAAAGGCCGGACACTGTCAAAAAAAGCATTCCATGAATGAAACAGCGCGCCTGTTGATATGCGTCAAATCATTGGCATGACTGCGGGCAGAAAAGAAAAACGCCCCTCGCAAGGGGCGTTCTTTGTGTTGGCGCAGAGAGCAGATCAGGCAGCTTCGCGCTCGAGCAGCTGGACGTTCTCGCCGCCGTCGATGGCGATCTTGCGCGGCTTCAGCGCTTCGGGGATTTCACGCACCAGTTCGATGCTGAGCAGGCCGTTGTCCAGTTTGGCGCCGACGACCTTCACATGGTCGGCCAGCTGGAAGCGATGCTCGAAATCGCGTGCGGCGATCCCGCGATGCAGATAAGTGCGCTTGGTGTCGTCCTTCTGCTTGCGGCCGGTGACCGTGAGCTGGTCACGCTCGGTCTCGAGCTCGATCTCGGAGCGGTCGAAGCCGGCGACGGCCATGGTGATGCGGTATTTGTCTTCGCCGACCAGCTCCACGTTATAGGGCGGGTAGCTCGGCTGCGCGTCGGCGCGCAGGGATTCGTCGAAGAGTTGTGCCAGGCGGTCGAAGCCGATGGCGGAACGATAGAGAGGGGTCAAGTCAAACGTACGCATGGTTATATCCTTTCAATCAAGCGATATGGTCTGTCGCGGACCTCCGTTGAGCATCCGCTGATTCGGATATAGGAACCGCTTGCGCGCATTTCAAGACCCCGGCATGGCGATCAGCGGATGTTGCAATGCTTCTAATGCGGCCAGCAAAAAAAAGTCCGGCACAGGGCCGGACAAGCGGAGTCGGCATGTGGAGATGCCGTTGGAGTCTGGTCGGTGGCCGCCGCGTGTCTGTTCGCGCCCGGCGCACCTCTCCGCCGCCATGCCTATCGGTGGCATGTGCAGCGGATGAAGGCATCCTAACGCCGGTTTATGACGGCACCATGAACGCCGCTTACGCAGCCAGCGCCGCTTCCTCCACGCGCGTATCGCCCAGCCACGGATCGGCGTCCGGCGACGGGAAGCGCTCGACCATGAAATTGAGGAAGCTGCGCACCTTGGCCGGCACCATGCGGCGGCTCGGATACACCAGCGAGACGCCCAGCTTGCCGAGGCAGCGGTCGGGCAGCAGGCGCACCAGCCGGCCGCTGCGGATGTCGTCCATGAGCGCGAACGAGGGGCGGAACATCAGGCCCATGCCGGCCAGCGCCGCTTCGCGCAGCAGGTCGCCGCTGTTCGAAATCACGCGGCTGCGCACCGGCGGCCGCTCGTTCTCGGGCACGCCTTGCTGGCTCGGGCAGCCGTGCATCAGCTGGGAGTAGGAAAAACTCAGGCAGGCATGCTTCGCGATGTCCTCGATGCTTTCCGGTGCGCCGTGGCGGGCGATGTATTCGGGCGACGCAGTCAGCAGCACCGAGGCATTGGCGAGCTGGCGCGCGATCATGCCGGCGTCGAACTTCTGGAAGTTGATGTAGACGCCCACGTCGTAGCCCTCGGCCACGAGGTCGGGCGTCTTGTCCGAGGCGGTGATGTCGAGCACCACCTCGGGATACTGGTCCGCATAGTCGCGCAAGAGCTTCGCCAGCTCCAGCTGGAAGCCGGGATGCGTATAGATGCGCAACGTGCCGGCCGCCTTGCCCGCATGCGCCGAGGCGCTGGCTTCGGCATCGTCGATCTCGCGCAGGATCTGCAGCACGCGGGTCAGATAGCCGGAGCCGGTTTCGGTGAGCGACAGCCGGCGGGTGGTGCGGTTCAGCAGGCGCGTGCCGAGATGCTCCTCGAGGTCGGCGACGAGGCGGGTGACGGCCGCGTTGGACAGGTCGAGCACCTGCGCGGCGCCGGCGAAGCTGCCTTGTTCGACGACCTTGGCGAAGACGCGCATCGATTGCAGTCGGTCCATGGGAATCTCCTACAGAGGAAAGATGAGGCAGGTGGTGGTGGCATGCGCGTAGAGCTTGCCGGCCGCGTCGATGATGCGGCCCTCGGCGATGCCAGTCTGGCCGCCCACGTGGATGACCCGGCCTTCGGCACGGATCGGCCCGGTCTTGTCAGTCAGCGCACGGATGTAATTGATCTTGAGTTCCAGCGTGCTGTAGCCCTTGCCGGCCGGCAGCATGGTGTGGACGGCGCAGCCCACGGCCGAGTCGAGCAGGGTGGCCGCGTAGCCGCCGTGCACCATGCCGATCGGATTGTAGTGCTGCGGTCCCGGCGTGCCCTGGAAGATCATGAGGCCGGGTTCGGCGGTAATGGGGACGAAGTCCATCAGCGTGCCGATCGGCGCCTGCGGCAGTTCGCCGCGGTAAATCCCCCACAGGAAATCCATGCCCGTCCGCTCGCCCAATTGTTCGCGGGTCGCCACCCCAGCGGCGCCCAGCGACTTGCGCACTTTGGCTTCCTCTTCGCGCCAGCGTTGCAGGGTTTCTTCAGCACTCTTTTCAGCGCTCATTGCAGTCCTCGAGAAGGTGATCGAATAAATATGTGTATATACACTATAATCGCTTTTCGAAATGGCTGCCGACCGGCGGCACGACCCCGAAAGCGAGGCACTTCATGCACACCGGAAATGAACTGACGCCGCGCGCCGCGTGGCTCCTGACGCTGGCCGCCGCGGCCATCCTCATGATCACCATGGGCGCCCGCCTGACCACGGGTCTCTTCCTCTCGCCGATCAATACGTCCACCGGCCTGGGCATCGTCTCGATCAGCTTCGCGATGGCGGTCGGCCAGTTCATGTGGGGCGCCTCCCAGCCGATCTTCGGCGCCATCGCCGACAAATACGGCCCGGTGAAGGTGATCATCGTGGGCGCGATCATGCTGGCGCTCGGCACGGCGCTCACGCCGTTCATGAAAACCCAATGGGGCCTGCTCTTCGCCCTCGGCATCCTGAGCGCTGCCGGCGCCGGCGCCGGCAGCTTCTCCATCCTGATCGGCGCGGCAGCGCAGCGCCTGCCGGCGGAACGCCGCGCCTTCGCCTCGGGCTTCATCAACGCCGGCGGCTCCTTCGGCCAGTTCGTGTTCGCACCGCTGGTGCAGGCCATCATCAGCAGCGCCGGCTGGGTCGTCGCGATGCTGACCATGGCTGCGACCACGCTGCTGAC